>NZ_JAOQKI010000023.1:0-42262 GCF_025567465.1 Roseburia amylophila | reverse complement strand
TATGGCTTTTCAAATACAGTAGAAGGTGGTCAGGATGTTTATGCAGGAGTAACAGGAGACCCAAGAATGGTATCGGTTAATCCAAACCGTGATACAGTATTTGCCAGTAATCCGGACCTCTATTATTTAATAGGAAATGTATTGACAATCGCTGCTTCCCTGATACTGACAGGAGGAATGGCGGCAAATGCAGCAGTAAGTGCAGGAACATCCATCGGCAGGGCAGTAGTAACAGAGTATGCAAAGCAGGGACTGACGGTGGCAGCCAGCAGCTATGTGGAAAAGAGCATGACAGAAGCAACCAACAGTCCACTGGCAGGCTTTGTAGTTGGTTCACTAACTGGAATGGCAACATATGGAACGCTCAGTGAGGCAGAGCTGGAAGTAGTAAATAACGTAAAAAGACCGCAGCAGTTGGGGAATGTTGGAGAGAGTGGTAGTAAGACGGGTACTGTATGGGATAATATTACCCCAACTCAAGAAAAGTATCCGTATACTAATATTCCAAAATCATTTGAGATAGAGGTTTATGGAGAAAAGATTACGGAAGGTAATTGGGAATTTATATTTGCTCAGTCAAGACAAGCAGGACAGTTGCCAGTAATAAAACATGCACAGTTTAATGGATGGCATTAGGAGGTACAAGAATATGCAAGATATAATAGATATGGAATTGGAAGAATATATTCCTTTGAAGATTATATTTAATAAGGATAAGGAAGCGGTTGAATATATTTCGTATTCAAAAGATAAAACTTCTTCATTGGAATTTACAGTGGGTATAAAGAGTAAGTTATTAAAAAGAATAACGCTACTGCTTTGCAAGGAGTATTCAGAAACTACGGATAAGCTAGTGGTGGAAAATTTTGAAGATGGAAAGATAATTTTTCATAGTGATGATATAGAATGCCCTGTTTTTAAAACTATTTTGTATTCTAATGGTAGCAGAATAATATTATCAGACAAAAAAAGTTCACATTATATAAAAATGGACAAAGTGTATTTTGGATTGTCAGAAACAGATGATATTATTGAAATATGTGTATGTGATATGAGAGATTCTGAATTGGAACACTTAAAAAAAGAATTAGAGTTGCAGTGAGTGATGCCATGGCAGCCAGCAGCTACATGGAAAAGAGCATGACAGAAGAAATTTACCAGTCCACTGGCAGGCTTTGTAGTTGGTTCACTAACCGGAATGGCAACATATGGAACGCTCAACGAGATAGATTCCATGGCAAATGTAAGTGGATTACACGGTTCTTTTGCAGAAGGAATGTCAAAGGAAGATGTCCAGAAATATCTTGATTTTCTTGAGAATGGAAGCAAGGAAGGGCTCACAGAGGCAGAAATAAGAGGAATCGGAAAGGTAGACGAAGCACTTGCATTAAAGAAAGTAAACCCGGAGGAGCTGTTGGAACTTAGAAAACAGCAACTGGGGAATGTTGGGGAGAGTGGTAGAAACACAGCACAAAAAGTCTTTACAGATAATCCTTTTGATGAAGCTGGAAATTTAAAACCCAATATTAGCTATCAGACAGGTGAATTTAAGTATAATTACGAAACAGATGCTAATGGAAGAATATCCAATTGGAATACTGATAATCTACAATTAACGAAACGAAATGGTCGGCTAAAACATAACCCAAACACTCCAGGAAAAATTGCAGGAGATTATGCGGGACACTTAGCAGGAGATAGGTTTGGCGGTTCACCAAATTTGGATAATATAGTATCTCCATCAAAAGATGTTAATTTGAGTCAATATAAGAAAATAGAAAATCAATGGGCAAAAGCTATAAGCGAGGGAAAAAAGTAAATGTAGATGTTAATGTTAAAACGCATTGTTTTCAGGAAAGATTGATGTTATGAGAATGATGCGTTTTGCTTATCTGGAATTATATTGTAATTTTTGTCTCCTTGATAGTGAGTGGTGTGATAAAGTTCGAGAATTAAAAAATGAACATTACAATAGATTGGAAAATAGAAGAATGATAGGAAATGAAGAGTTTTTGCAGTTGCGAGAGGCGTATATAGAGATTGGCAAAATGGTACAAAAATATGGATATGGACAATATAACGGGATATTAAGAATTCTTATGGGACAAGTTAATTGTATTGACTCGGATGAGAGCGATGGTGAAAAAATGAAATACTTGATAGAAAGCTATAGTAAACTGTTTGCTTCGAGAGGCGGGTTAAGCGATTTCATTATTTATGATGCAGATGTTCAATTAAGAAATCAGTTAAATGAGAAATATAATGACGAAGTAAAAAGGGTTTGGAACATTATGAAAGACTATATTTAATAATGACTTCGTATAAGAATATCTGAAATCGCAACGGAACATAGTTTCTTTAAAGATGCAAACGTATTGTTTTCATAGAACTAGATGCTGTGGAGATGATTGAAAAATTATTTTCGAGAGGTAGAAAAACATGAAAATAACAGGTAGTATGAATTATGTAAAATTTGATTTGGAGAATGGATATGTTGTAAGAGCAGAAGGAGAAATGCTTGTAGGCAAAAAGTTTGTGGCATATAGAGATACAATGAAATTTTGGGAGCCACCACATGAGCATGAAGAATTTCTAGAAGAGCAAATTGAGTGTATAATACAGGAAGTTCAGAGAAACATGAATGAAAATACGGTTCAAATTGATTTTGAATAATAGGTATTATGTCTCCACATGAGGTATTTCAGATATAAAAATCGGTTTCAAAAGCGGAAGGTGAGACTGGCTAGTAGTGGGAGGTACTGGGAAAAAGTAGTAGAAATAATGGAAAATATGTAGTCAACTTTTAAACAGATAAAAGGGGAAGGGTACCATTACAATATTTGATTAACATGAAATATACAGATGAGGAATTAGAACCTTTATATCAGATTTGGTTTGCACAGAAAAATATTTTAGTTAATCATAAGAATGTATGGGGAAAATCACCATTGGAACTGGCAGCACTATTGCCATATAGAGCAAGTTTATTAGGGAGGTTGAAAAAGTATGAGTAAAGTAGTGACTTTTATTGCTGATGCAGGTGGATGCATTGTTTCAAAAAATATCTTAGATCATAAGGGAAAATTAAAATGGTGTGTTAGAGAAGAATCGCTAAATAATATGGATAATGGTTGGAGATTCTTTTCGGATATTGATACCGATGAGTATTTGAGTAAAGCAGATAATATGTGTATATGTGATTTTAATACAGTTGCCAATATCGAACCGGCAATTATCGCAATATACAATTGCGAAGTGGGGACAGACATAGAATTGGTAGAAGAGAATGGAAAGAAATTCTTTTTAGATAATAATACCGGGAAAATATTTAAACTATAGTATTTTTTATATAAGGTTAAAACGCATTGTTTTCAGGAAAGATTGATATTATGAGAACGATGCGTTTTGCTTATACGGAATTATATTGTAATTTGGGTCAAATATAGAAAAACCAATCCTCGAAGAAAATGATATTATTATTCAGGAGGTAATTATAGATGCAAAATAGTAAAGCTTATGATTGTTTAATAAAACAATTGAATGCAAACGGCTCAGAAAAAATGGATGGATATTATCCAGAAGTGATGGAAGAAATATATGATTGGGAGCGAGAAGAAGTAGAAGATATTATTTGGGATGCTTTTTTTAATAAAAATGAAATAGAATTAGCACAATTTTTTCCTAAGTTAAAAAAATATGATGGTATCAAGGCTTTAAAAGAAAGTCCTTATTTATTACAAATACCAAGTGAAGCAAGTGTTGAAATTGGTAAAATATTGTATGAGGCTACGGGAGATGAGGGATATTTAGATATAATTAAAAAAAATATTGATGCATCTCCGGAAACGATATCATTTGTTTCAATTTTGTCATATTGTAAGCCTTGTCAGCGATTATATAACATTCTTGTAGACATTTATATTAATAATAGTAATAAGGTTAACAGGAGTACTGCTGTTATGGGAATTTTATATAATAAAGGGATAATTAAAGACAGAAGCAGCATTAAAGAATCAAATGATGTAATAAGTTTGCGGAAGAAATTCAAATCTGAAGATAGTATAGAGCGTCAAAAAATTATTGAAAAATTTGAAAACGGAGAATTAAACAATGGTTACATTTGATGACAATATATCAAACAGTATTGAATAGAAAGCAGGTTTGTTTATGAATCATGACATTAATGAATTTTTGCCTATTCGACAAGGAGAATGCAAAAAAAACGCATGGGAAGAAATAGAGAAAAAAATAGGAATTATTTTTCCAGAGGACTATAAGCGGTTTATCGATTTTCATGGAGAAGGAGGGATTAATGAGTTCCTGTGGATATTATCTCCATTTTCCGAAAATGAAAATTTAAATTCTATAGAGAAGTTCAACGTTATGAAAGATGCATATATAAGTATGCAAAGTGAATTTCCAGAACAGTTTTCTTTTGACTTTTATAACGGTAAAACAGGTTTGTTTCCCTGGGGTATTACAGATAATGGGGATGAATTATTTTGGAATTATAAAAGAGATAGTATGTCCTATTTTTCCCGATGATTTCATTTTAGAGAAAAATTATTATGAAACAATATAATTTTAATTATGTGAGAGTAATAATTTTATGACATTTTTCTTAAAGCTTCAAAACCCCCATGTTACAATGGCATAAAGAGGAAGTGTTTATGAAATGGTATGATGAAATAGCACACCGGAATTAAAAAATATTTTGATAGAGAGAGTATTTGTTAAACCAAAATGGTGAATACAGATACTCTTTTTTGTGCTGGAAATAAGGAGTCTATCCATTTATTTAATTATATTTTCTCTAATTGACAATTGCTCAAATCATGTTATACTAAATATATGATACGGAAATTGCTAAAACATAAAAAACGTATCAATATGAGTTACGAAAGAGAGGTTGCTATATGGCAGAAGAAAAGTTAGGGCATTTGACCAAACTTCCAATTGAAGCAATATCGGAAGAAGTATTAGCTGAGCCTAAAGTCAAATGCCCAAGTTCAGAGGTCCTTTCGGTGTTAAAGGATTTGAGAGTGGCGGTTGAAAACAGAGATTATCAGCCACAAACACCAACTGAGGAGAATCCATCGTTATCAGATGATTATATATTTGATACAGATGATCAAAATTATATTTTGATGGATTTGACAGAAATTAATTTTGTTGGGAAGATCAAGGATGTTGGAAAAGGGGCAAAAAAGAGATTAGAAAAAGGATTACCACAAGAGTATTTGTATGTATTTAAATATCCGTGTAAGTTGAAAAGAAGAGATGCCGATTACAGTGGCATTACGAATGATAATGTGCTAATTTATATCAAGATTAATGACAGAAAGATTCCGTATAAGAAAGTTTTTATAATATCATTTCATAAGAATAGAATTAAAGTAGACTAGGAATATTAACAGCATATGGTTGGTTCCATATGCTGTATATCACAATACATAGTAAGAGAATAAGGAAAGAAACAAGAAGAGAACAGAGACAAAGAGAAGAAAGTAGGTGGAATTATGGATAAGATGAATTTGGCTTACTGTAACGAATGTGAGGATTTGGTAGAATTTACAGAGCAAGAGGAGATAGTTGAGGAATATTATAGGGGAGAATTGGTTCGGTTTAGATTTAAAGTTGGGCGTTGCAAAGAGTGCGGGCATGAAGTCGCAACAGATATAGACTATAATACAAGAAGGTCTGAAGAAAAAATAGAAGCATATAAGAGACTAAAGGGAATCATTTTACAGGATGATATAGTTGAAATATTAGAGAAATATGATGTGGGAAAAGAGGCGTTAGCAGATATAGCCGGATTTGGAAAAGCAACCATAAAGAGATATTTTGAGGGATATATTCCTACAAAAAAATATTCCGATATTTTAAGCAAATTTTTAAATGATGAAAGATTTTTCTATAGTAAAGTTGAGGAAAACAGGCATAAATTAAAAGACAGTGCATACAAGAGACTTATTGCCAGATATTCGAAATTAAAAGACATTTCAGAATCGAAAATTGAACAGGTTGCCAATTATATTATTACAAATTTGGGGGAGGTTACCCCTCTTGCATTAGAAAAATTATTAGCATTTTCGAATGGCGTTAATTATGCGTTAAATGGAAAGAGATTATTATTAGAGGAGTGTCAGGCATGGCAACACGGCTATGTGTATCCGGAAATATATAATAAGTACAAAAAATATAAATTTAATCCGATTGATAATGGAATAAATAGTACGCATGGATGCATGTTATCGAAGCTTACTGCTGATGAAATAAAAGCAATAGATTTAGTAATTAAAACATTTGGAGTTTATTCACCAAAAACACTTGAATTAATCAGTCATTCGCAAGCCCCCTGGATTGAAAAAAGAATTGCATATAAAGATGATGAGCCGGGGAATGAAGTAATAGATGAAACATCTTTAAAAAAATATTTTGTAGATAAGCAACTGAATACAGAAGAAAAAATAGTTTCGTATATTATGGCTACGTTAAAGATATAGTTTGCCCCACCCCTTGACACCCATAGTATAATAAGAAGAAAACCAAGGATGAGAGGATGATAATTATGAGGCGTTCCAGACAGATGTCGGAATCAATAGAACTTGGAATCGTGCTGGCGTTGGCTGGAGGATTTATGGATGCATATTCCTATATGTGCAGGGATGGAGTATTTGCTAATGCGCAGACGGGAAATATGTTATTGCTCGGAATCAATTTGTCGGAGAGAAACTGGGGAATGGCACTGCGTTATCTGTTTCCGGTGCTGGCATTTGCAATCGGAATAGCGCTGGCGGATGTGGTGCGGATGCATGCAAAGGATAAGAGCCTGTTTCACTGGCGGCAGCTTTCCGTATTGTGTGAGGCACTGGTGTTATCTGTGGTATGCTTCTTTCCTCAGAGCATGAATCTGGCAGCCAACAGTCTGACTTCACTGGCATGCGGCATACAGGTAGAGAGCTTCCGGAAGATTCATGGAAACGGAATTGCAACCACGATGTGCATCGGAAACTTAAGAAGCGGGACACAGAACTGGTGTGACTATCATTATACGAAGAATAAGGAATCCGCGTTTAAGGGAATGCTGTATTATGGAATCATCTTAATGTTTATTATTGGAGCAATTATTGGAAATGCCTTTGTGAAATTATTGGCAGAGAAAGCAATTTTGATATGTGCAGCCGTGTTGTTCATGGCATTCATTATGATGTTTGTAGACAAAGAAAAAGCTTTGGAGCAGTAGTATTACTGCTTCAAAGCTTTTTTGATTGCGGTAAAGCTTTCTTTACTGATAACATGTTCCATTTTGCATGCATCTTCTGTTGCGATTTCCTTTGGTACACCAAGACTTTCTAACCAGGTAGAAAGGAATTCGTGACGTTCATAAATCATTTCTGCAATTTCGCGACCGGAGTCGGTAAGATAGATGAAACCGGAATCGGTTACTGTAATATGATTCTTTTCTCTTAAATTCTTCATTGCAATGCTGACACTGGATTTTTTAAAGCCAAGTTCATTGGCAATATCTACAGAACGAACCACAGGAAGCTTTTTGCTCAGCATAAGAATAGTCTCAAGATAATTTTCTGCTGATTCATTTATTGCCATATAACACCACCCCCATTAGAGTTTTTTTCTAT
Organism: Roseburia amylophila; assembly: GCF_025567465.1. Lineage (NCBI taxonomy): Bacteria > Bacillati > Bacillota > Clostridia > Lachnospirales > Lachnospiraceae > Roseburia > Roseburia amylophila. The sequence goes on along the minus strand of NZ_JAOQKI010000023.1, from coordinate 34,619 downwards.
AATAATACATGAATTTAGGTAAGTATAACATATTAAGCCGAACATATCAAATCATAAAGTGAATCTAAAAAATGTTTCTTAATGATAAAAATTTCTCAAAAACGTTCTTGACAACTAATGATAGTTAGAATATACTAACCAATGAAATGAGAAAAAATTAACAATAGCACAATAGAAAAGAGGAGAGTATGATGCCTTTATCTATGGTAAAAGAAGGAGAGCCGAACGTAATTAAGAAGGTCGGCGGTAAAGAAGAAACAAGAAGATTTCTTGAGAACCTTGGCTTTGTTGCTGGTGGTACAGTAACAGTAGTATCTGAGGTAAATGGAAATATGATTGTAAATGTCAAAGAATCCAGAGTAGCAATTGGAAAAGACATGGCAAATAAGATTATGGTGTAACAGCCAGAAGGAGGAAATTATGAAGACATTAAAAGAAGTAGCCTGCGGTCAGACCGTAAAGGTGAAAAAGCTGTCCGGAGAGGGACCGGTAAAGAGACGTATCATGGACATGGGAATTACCAAGGGCGTGGACGTTTATGTAAGAAAGGTTGCTCCACTGGGTGATCCGGTAGAGGTGACAGTCAGAGGCTATGAGCTTTCTCTTCGTAAAGCAGATGCAGAAATGATTGAAGTAGAGTAATTTTTTTGCACATAGGTTAGTAAATACTAACATAAGGAATGCTAAGCTAACATTGAAACAGTCCGACTAACAAAAGAAATATCGGACTAACGGCATAGAAAGGCTCTATGCAGGAAATTCAAAAATGATAAAAGAAAGAAGAAAAGAGGAGTAAAAAAGATGGCGATTAAAATTGCATTAGCAGGAAATCCCAACAGTGGAAAAACCACATTATTTAATGCTCTGACAGGTTCTAACCAGTTCGTAGGTAACTGGCCGGGCGTAACTGTAGAGAAAAAAGAAGGAAAGTTAAAAGGTCATAAGGATGTAACAATCATGGACTTACCAGGTATCTATTCCTTATCACCATATACACTGGAAGAAGTTGTTGCAAGAAATTATCTGATTAACGATCGGCCGGATGCAATCTTAAATATTGTAGATGGAACTAACATCGAGAGAAACCTTTATCTTTCTACACAGTTAATGGAACTGGGAATTCCGGTTATCATGGCTGTAAACATGATGGACTTGGTAAAGAAATCCGGAGACCAGATACATATCGACAAGCTTTCTAAGAAATTAGGATGCGAAGTTGTTGAAATTTCTGCATTAAAGGGAACCGGAATTACAGCAGCAGCAGAGAAAGCAATCGAAGCAGCAAAACAGAAAGCAGCAGCTCCGGTACATGAGTTCTCGAAAGAAGCGGAGGACATCATCCGCAAAGCAGAAGAAAAATTAGGAAGTGACATTCCGGAAGAACAGAAACGTTTCTTCGCAATCAAACTTCTTGAGAAAGATGATAAGATTGCAGAGCAGATGAAACAGAAAGCAGATGTATCTGCAGAAATCAAAGAAATGGAAGATGCATTTGATGATGATACCGAAAGTATTATCACAAATGAAAGATATGTATATATTTCAAGCATTATTGGTGAGTGTATTACCAAGAATGGCAAGAAAGCACTTTCTACTTCCGATAAGATTGACCGTATCGTAACAAACCGCTGGCTGGCACTGCCAATCTTCGCAGTAGTTATGTGGGTTGTATATTATGTATCTGTAACAACAGTAGGTTCCATTTTAACAGACTGGACCAATGATACTCTCTTTGGTGAGTGGATTATCCCGGCAGCACAGAACTTCTTTGAAAATATCGGATGTGCAGACTGGCTGACAGGTCTTATCGTAGATGGTATTATCTCCGGTGTTGGTGCGGTTCTCGGATTCGTACCGCAGATGCTGGTATTATTCATCTTCTTAGCATTCTTAGAGTCCTGCGGTTATATGGCTCGTGTCGCATTTATCATGGACCGTATCTTCCGTAAATTCGGTCTTTCCGGAAAATCATTTATCCCGATGTTAATCGGTAGTGGTTGTGGTGTTCCTGGAGTTATGGCATCAAGAACCATTGAAAATGACAGAGACCGTAAGATGACAATCATGACAACAACATTTATCCCATGTGGAGCAAAACTTCCAATCATCGCATTGATCGCAGGTGCATTGTTTGATGGAGCTTCATGGGTTGCACCAAGTGCATATTTCGTTGGTATCGCAGCAATCATCTGCTCCGGTATTATCTTAAAGAAAACAAAGATGTTCGCTGGAGATCCGGCACCATTCGTTATGGAGTTACCGGCATATCACTGGCCAACAGTTGGAAACGTATTAAGAAGCATGTGGGAGAGAGGCTGGTCCTTTATTAAGAAAGCTGGTACCATCATTCTCTTATCAACTATCGTAGTCTGGTTCTTAATGAACTTTGGATGGACAGACGGAAGCTTCGGAATGTTAAGCTTTGACGGACTGGAAGGAACCGCTCTGGAAGCTGCTCAGGCAGAATGTATCTTAGCTAAGATTGGTAATGCAGTTGCATGGATCTTCGCACCTCTTGGATGGGGTAACTGGAAGATGACTGTTGCAGCGATTACCGGATTAATTGCAAAAGAGAACGTAGTAGGAACAATCGGACAGTTATTCGGATTTGCAGAAGTTGCAGAAGACGGAGCAGAAATCTGGGGTAATCTGGCAAGCAGCATGACTGCACTTGCAGCATATTCCTACTTAGTATTCAACTTACTGTGTGCACCATGTTTCGCAGCTATGGGTGCAATCAAACGTGAGATGAACAATACAAAATGGTTCTGGTTCGCAATCGGATATCAGTGTATCCTTGCATATGTTGTATCCTTATGTATCTTCCAGATTGGTTCCTTAATTACAGCAGGAACATTTGGTATTGGAACAGTAGTCGCATTCCTTTTAATCATCGGATTCATTTATCTTTTGTTCCGTCCTTATAAGGAAAGCCAGACATTAAATGTAACAGTAAAAGCAAAATAATCCGCCATAACAGAAAGGAGTGATTACGATGGGTACAGTTATTGTTGGAGCTGTAGTTGTAGCAGTCGTTGCACTTATAATTCGAAGCATGGTAAAAGACAAAAAGGCAGGAAAATCACTGCAGTGTGGTGTGAACTGCAAGCACTGTGATGGACATTGCCATTAATCTAGATTGGAGGCAGGCATGACGCAGACGACACAGACCAGAGACAAGATAATCAAGATGCTGAAAGACCGGGGATGCCGGATGACAAAGCAGCGTCGTATTCTTTTGGATATTATCTTAGAAGATAACTGCTCCAGTTGTAAGGAAATTTATTACAGAGCGTCCAAGAAGGACAAAAGCATTGGAACAGCAACGGTATACCGTATGCTCAATGCACTGGAGGAAATTGGCGCGGTTACAAGAAAAAATATAATCGTAGTAAATCTGGATGACAAGGAAGAAGAAGCATAGCCCTCGTATCCAAAAAATTTAAACAATGTAAACAATGTAGAAGAAAAGCCCGGAGCAATCCGGGCTTTCCATGTTGAACTTTTACATAAACTGCGCCATCATATCGCTGGAGTAGACCACGCTGAGAAGAACCACAGCAATGGCAGAAAGGATAATTCCTATGATGGAAGTAATCATTCCGGCAGTAGCCATAGAGTTGTTATAAGGCTTGGCTTTCTTGGAAAGAATTGCTGCAAAAATGCCCACAATACCAAGCCCAATCAGATAGCCGATGCAGGAAAGTACCAGACTGATAATACCAAGAACAAGAGATACAATGGAAAGCATCTTAGCTTCGTGTTCATCATCATAAATCGGAACGTTGTTGTAGAGCATCTCTAAGCGGATGCGTCTGGATTTACGCAGCATGACAAACATCGGAATCGCCAGCATGATAAATGACAGGGAATTAATTGCGGAGAAAGTATTGATCTGGGACACAATATTTCCGGCATCGAAAATTCCGGTGGAAAGCAGGCTGGCAAAATCAACAAGGGCATGGAAAATGACAAGCATCCAGAAATTGCGGGTAGATGCATATATTGTACAGAATAAAATACCCATCAGAGCAGCGGAGATAACCTGAATCAGTGCACTTGTAAATTTCACTCCGGAAAGGATATTTACAAAATGCATCAGACCAAAGAGGACGCCGCCTAAAACAATGGCACCAGTAATGCCTTTTCTTGTTTTTGGAAAACTGTTCAGTAACAGATTAAAAATGACACCTCGAAAAACCAGTTCTTCTACCAGTCCAACCAGAAAAATAGCAACTATATAGAATATAATTTCCAAAGCAGTTCTTACATTTCCCACTTTTGACATACTGCAAAGATAAATCTGTGCAATAAGGCTGAACAGACAGTAAACCACAAAGAAACCGCCGGTATATAAACTTCTGAGCCAGCCGGCAACATTTTCCGTAAAGATGCGGGTATAACCAATCACAAAGGTTATAATCAGGAAAACAATCAGAATGATAAATTCTGCGATTGCCTGAAGCAGGTAGTCGTTTTGTTCATTTAATCCTGGAATTTTTCCTAAAACAAAGCCAAGTCCCAACAATAACCCGGTAAAAAGAATAACCGCTACAATAGACAGCACAATTCCAACGGGTGCTGACAGATTTTTAAATTTTTCTTTCATTGTAAAATACCTCTCCTTAGTAAATGAATCAAATATGCGTCCATTATAGCATATATTTCCGGAAGTACATAATGAAATGTAAAAGTTATATAATTCGCTTTTGTGAAAATTATACAAATATGATGAGATGTTTTATACAAAATGCTTATTGACAGAAAAAGGTAAAATGATTAAGCTATTAGGTGGTTGTTGAAGAAACAGCGGGAGTATGAGCTATGAAAATAATATTTATCTTATTTTAGAGTAAGAAAGTTCATATATGTCGGAATTCTCCGGCAGATATCCCAAACAATTTATAAAACAATTTAATATAGGACAATGAGAGAAAGTATTTATTTGTCTGTTTCTGGAAGGACTGAAGGATGAATACATATATTACAGCTTACGGAACTGATATTGGAACGAAGAAAAAGGTCAATCAGGACAGCTTATGCGTGAAGATAGCAGTAGTAAAGGATAAGACAGTCTGCATGGCAGTGCTGTGTGATGGCATGGGAGGCTTAAGCAAGGGAGAACTTGCCAGTGCAACTGTAGTGCAGGGGTTTTCTGACTGGTTTATGAAAACGTTGCCATATACAGACGGGAAGGTATCTTTGATAAAAGAACAGTGGGAAAATCTGATTGTAAATTTGAATGGAAAAATATGGAATTACGGGAAAAAACATGAGGTAGAATTGGGGACAACCCTGACCGTAATTCTGTTAGTTGATTATAAACAGTATATAATTGCGCAGGTGGGAGATTCCCGGACATACAGAATAGATTCGGCACTTGTGCAGCTGACAGAGGATCAGTCCTTTGTGGCAAGAGAGATAAAACGAGGAAACATGACAGAAGAGGAAGCATTAACAGACCCACGGAGAAATGTGCTGTTACAGTGTATCGGAGCATCGCAAAATGTGAAGCCGGATTTTGTGGAAGGCAAAGTGGAAAATGAAAGCAGCTTCTTATTATGCTCAGATGGTTTTTGGCATAAGATAACGGAACTAGAAATATATCAGGCACTGAGTAATTCGAAATGGAATTCTAAAGGTCAGATAGAAGAAAAACTTCATCAGTTAATTCAATTAAATATGAAGCGTGGAGAAACGGATAATATCACGGTTATTTATATAGGTAAAAGTACAGAAGATTAAAGAGGAAAAATTATTGTGGCAATAATAGGTACATTGATTGAGGGGAAGTATGAAATATTAAAGCTGATTGGAAAAGGCGGTATGTCAGAGGTTTATCTTGCAATGGATAAGAATCTGAATAAGCAATGGGCGGTAAAAGAAATTAAAAAACGAGCACGGGATAAGAATAATGAAGTAGTCGTACAGTCAGCCATTGCGGAAGCTAATATGATGAAAAAACTGGATCATCCCTGTCTGCCTAGAATTGTAGATATCATAGATAAAGAGGATGTTATCTATGTTGTAATGGACTATATAGAAGGCGAACCACTGAATAAGGTGCTGGAGAGAGATGGTGCTCAGCCACAGGAAACTGTAATTGAGTGGGCAGAAGAATTGTGCGGAGTATTGGATTACTTACATATGCAGAATCCGCCAATTATATATAGAGACATGAAACCGGCAAATATCATGCTGCAGCCAAACGGAAATATAAAGCTGATTGATTTTGGGATTGCAAGAGAATATAAGGAACACAATCTGGAGGATACCGTCAGCCTTGGAACAAAAGGATATGCAGCTCCGGAGCAGTTCGGAGGAAAGGGACAGACAGACCAGAGAACCGACATTTATTGTCTGGGAGTGACATTGTATCATCTGGTGACCGGAAAGAATCCCTGTGAGCCGCCTTATGAGATTTATCCGATTCGTTATTGGAATCCGAATCTGTCATCAGGACTGGAAAGTATTATTTTAAAATGTACCAGAATTAACCCGGAAGAAAGATATCAGTCATGTGCAGAACTTCTATATGCAATTTTGCATTATGAGGAAGCGGATGAGACATATCAGAAGAAGCAGAAGAAAAAGTTATATACATTCTATGGAATGCTGCTGGCTGCAGTAGTGAGTCTGGGAATTGGTATTACCGGGCAGCTTCTACAAAGACATGTAAAAAATAATGATTACGATAATTTGCTGTTACAGGCAGAAAAATCAGCAACAGATGAAGAAAAAATAGAAATATATTTAGAAGCGGTTGATATCAAACCGACAGATACAAAGGCCTATTTAGGTCTTATTGCTGCGTTTAAAGATGATGCGGTTTTTACGGTAGAAGAAGAGAATGAATTTAAAAAGAAAATCAATAATAATTTGAGCGGACTTCGGGAACAGGATGATTATGCAGATTTAGCCTATGAAATAGGAAGATTGTACTGGTATTACTATGATTATGGGAAAACAGATACCAGTGATAACCAGATAACAAGAATAAAGAGTTCTGTTCAGTGGTTTTCAGATGCGTATGATTATGGAAGCGAAGAATCGGATTATCATCTGATTACACAGGTATATAAAGAAATCGGTCAGTTTACAAGAGATGTGACATTGAATGTTGAGGAAGCATCAGATAAGGGAACCTATGCACCGTACTTTCAGAATTTGGAAGATTTACTGGAGATTGTAGATGGTGAAGACAGCGAGATTGTAAATCTTGAAGTATACAAACTGTGTTTGGATTCAATCGAAAATTATGCCAGAAAGTTTAAATCAGATGGAATCGAAGAGAGCCGGATACAAGCGTTTTATCAGGATGTCCTTGACAGAAACGATGCCGTGGATACAACAACGGATAAGACTGATGAAATCAAGCAGCAGATATTAGAACGTAAAGATGCGGCGCAGGATGCAATAAAAAATGCATATAGTGAACAATAGGAGCATGAATACAATGATATATCAGATTATTTCATGGATAGGATTTGGACTGGCAGCGATTTTTTTACTGATTGCAATTATTTTGTTTTTCAGTTTTGACATTATTTCTCTGCATGGTGAAGTAAGTGGAAAAACAGCAGCAAAGCAGATGAAAGAAATTCGTGAGCAGAATCGGAAGGAAGCAAACAGAAGAAGAGTGCCGATAAAAAATGAATATCCGGTAAAAGAGGAAGCGGTATCTAGAACAATTCCGGCAGCAGAGGATGAGAAAACAACAGTACTGGAAGATGAGACAATCCTGTTGGAAGAAGGTACAGTATTGCTGAGTAACGAAGAACAGAATATATCGGAGAATGATGGACTGATTTTGTTAGAGGATGTTATGGAAATTCATACGAATGAGACAATATAAGTAAATGAAAAACTTATAGGAAAGAGAATGAAAGAGGGAAGACTTATGAAGAAATGGAAGCAGATATTAGCATTGACACTTGCGGTTGTAGTCACATTGAGTGTAGTACCGGTGGGAGATGCAAGAGCAGCAGTGGAAGAACCGACAGAGTATGCAATTGTAGGTGAGATTATAAATGCAGATGGGGCTGAAATTACAGTAAAGGAAATATCTAAGGATGGCACAGAGAATGTTGAACTGCCATGGGAAGAGTTAGAGGAAGATACACAGAACAGTGATACAGAGAAGGATACAAAGATTTTTTATACCGATGAACTGGAAGCTGGAAAGGATTATTTGATTGAGGTACAGCCGAAGGAAGATTATAAAATTGTTTTAGATGAAGAAAATGATTTCGAAGAAAAAGGGGAAGGATATCAGTATGCTTTTTCCTGCACGGAAGATAATAATTTTTTCAGATTTAAAGCAGAAGCACAGAAAACAACAGGGGAAATGACTTTGAATATAGTTACGGATGAAAAGAGTGATTTTTCCGGTGGAAGCGTAACCGTATATAAAATCAAAGAGGATGGGGAAGAAGAATGTACACCATCTGAGTCGGCACAGGGTGTAAAAAAATATAATGTAAATGCAGAAAATGATTACCGCATAGAGGTTAAACCGGACAGAGATGCCGGATATGAATTTCAAAATAACCAGAAACCGGATGATTATACCTATGATGAAGAAAATGATATTTATTATAAAACATTTTCCTGCACCACGGAAAAATTATCTTATTCCGAGCAGATTTCTTTTGTGCTTAAGAAAGTGAAAATAAAGTTGGAACTTTCAGAAGGCGGCGGGATTCAGATTGGTGATACAGCTTATAACAAATCAGAAGAAATAGACTGCAAATATGGAGATACCTTTGAAAATGTAAAAATCATTCCAAAACCAGGATATATTATAAAATCAGCAACATGGAATGACAGTGAACTGACGATTTTACAGGATGAAGATACAGTAGGAAAAGTATCTCTTCCATCATTAAAAGAGGATGCAGCACTGACAGTAAGTTTTGAACAGGCAGAAGTGGAACAGGAAGCGCAATTCCCGGATGATATAGAGATTGTCTTTTCTAATGCGCAGGATGAAAATACCAGAGAAGTATCAGAGGATGGGATAACCTACAGCATCTCAAAAGGACAGACAGTTACGATAAAAAGCAAAAGCGGAAAATCAATTTCTTTTAATAACGAGAAGAAGTCAGTTTTGGGAGCTTTCTGGGTAAGAGATTATGAGCAGAATAAGATACTGGATTCAGAAAAGACTATAAACAATATCTGGGAATTGGAGAGTCCGTGGAATATTTTCGCCAACCAGATAGGCTATGAACTAAAGAAACCGGTTACATTTATTTTTGATACAGTTCCGCCGAAAGTAACTGTTACAGAGAATGGAAAAGCAGTAGAGAACGGATATAAAACATGGATTACAGGCAAGGAAGATAATATTGTTATTACCGGAAATGTAACAGATGCAGGAACGGAAGGCTCCAATTATCTTTCGGGAGCAGACCGGGTGGTATGGTCAACAGAACCACTGACAGAAGATAAAATACTGGCAGAGGAAGAACATGTGGCAGCCGTAACAGAGGATGGAACATTTTCCATTCAGATAGATGTGGTGCCGCAGGAAGATACGGAGGTTTATCTCTATGGTGTAGATAAGGCATCCAATGTAAATGTGGACGGGCCGGTAATTAGAGGATATCAGGTGGACAAAAGTGCACCTGTTATTACAGACATTCAGGCACCGTCATTGATTGAAAAGAGAAATGTATATTATACGAGAGATGCAAAAGTCACATTTACAGTAAAGACAGCGGATGAACAATCCGGCGTAAAGTCGATTACCATATATCAGGATGGCGTAGCAAAAGCAACTAAGAATGTGGACAGCAGTAACAGTGCCACATTTACAATAACACTTTCCGATACGGCAGAAAATAAGATAACAGCATCTGCAACGGATAAGGTTGGAAATACAATGGCACCGGAAAATTATGGCAGCTTCGCAAATGGTGCGAAGATTGTGCATGATATTACAGTGCCGGAAATAAAGGCAGACCTTGCGCATTTTTATGTGGATACCAATATGGAAGGAGTTACTACATATTACGAGAAGCAGGATGAAACCATAAATTTTTCGATAGAACAGAAAAAATCAGGATTGAATTCAGTAAATGTTACCATCAATGGAACGTCATTGACAGAAGACAAGAATGGAAAAAGCTTAACAGATGCCAACAGAATCTATAAAGATGTTCAGCAGGAAATGACAACAAAGGATACATTTGTAATTTCCACGTCACAGGTTTCTGCCGTTGGAGATGGTGATTATGAAATTGTAATTGCGGTAAGTGCAAATGTAGATGAGAAAGATGTCTATACGAAAACAATTCATGTGCATAAAGAAAATCAAGCACCGGTTGTTACGGATTTTCAGGTGATTGGTGCATCAAAGGAAACAGTAAGTGATACCGGAAATTATGGATATTATGCCAATACAGATGTTACTGCGGAAATAACAGTAAGTGATGGAAATACCGGTGCAGGAATCCAAAGTATTTCATATCATCTGACAGATGCGGATGGAACGGAAGAGAAAGAAGTAACGGTAGAATGCAGAAAAAGACCCGGAGAAGATGCTGTTATCAGAATTCCAATTCAGGCTGAATTTAAGGGATACATTTATTTAAAGGCAACGGACAATGTGGGAAATGTGTCTTTGGATTATTATAAATCAGTGGGTATTTTACTGGAACGGTCGGAAGCACATGAAAGCAATCGTAATGTAGTAATAGAGCCGGAGAAGACAGATACAACAGATGGAAAAGGGAATCCATTGTATGCATCTGATACATCAGTTGCAGTAAGTATAGAAGATCCTTATGCTGGAATTCGATCCATAGAATGGTCAGTAAATGCACCATATGATACAGGAAACAACAGAAATGGCATAGTGACAGTTGATAATAACGGAGCAATATCGGATGAAGCATGGAAGATTACAACAGCAGACAGAAATCTGGTTACAGGTGTGAGCGGACAGATTCCGGTATTTCATAACAGCAATGATATTGTTGTAAATGTAAAGGTGACAGACTGTGCAGGAAATGTGACGGAAAAAGCAGTAACTATGAGTATTGATAAAACAGCTCCGGAGATAAGTATATCCTACAATGATATTGCACCGGACAGCATATATACATCGGTATATAAGGATGTAAGAGTTGCAACAGTTACCGTGAGAGAAAGAAATTTTGATGAGAATGATATTGCATGGAATCTTATAAGCACCCATGGCGCAGAGGCACAGATTTCAGGGTGGACAGAATATACAGAGGAAGGAAATCCGGATAACAGTGTGCATATGGCAACGGTAACATTTGCAGCAGATGATGATTACAGATTTTCGATGAGTGGCAGGGACCGGGCAGGAAATAATGCAACAACTTTCCCGGAGCAGACATTTACCATTGACCGGACGAATCCTGTAATTGAAGTGACAATGGATGGGCAGGCAGCCAATGGAAATTATTATGCACAGGATAGAACGGCTACGATTAAAGTAACGGAGCATAATTTTGATGCAGGACGAATTGAAGTGCATGGAACAGCTGCCGATAATGGACAGACAACAGTTTTCCCGGCATTGTCCGGTTGGACAACGGATGGTGATGTGCATATGGCAACCATATCCTTTGCAGTAGATGGAAATTACGCATTTACAGTTGATGCAATGGATGAAGCCGGAAATGCAGCGGTTCAAAGCAGTACATCAGAGTTTGTCATTGATAAGACAGAGCCTGTAATTGAAATCTCCGGTATCGAAAATGATTCTGCGAATAATGACGCAGTCATGCCGGTCGTTCAATTTTCAGATACAAATTATAATGAAGGCGCTGCAACCATAGAATTATCAGGTGCAAATCATGGAATTGTTTATTATGATGGCACCTTTGCTCAGACAGAAAATGGACAGACCTTTACTTTCTCTGATTTTGCACATGAACAGGATGTAGACGATATTTATACGTTGACCGCAAGAGAAACTGATTTTGCAGGAAATGAGACAGAACAGAGTATTACATTTTCGGTAAACAGATTTGGCTCGGTTTATGTATTGGATGATTCTTTGAAAGAAATAGAAGGTACTTATATTAAGGAACCAATCGATATTGTGCTGACAGAGACAAATGTGGACAGTCTTTCCATGGATACCATTAAAATTACGGTTTCTGCAAATGGAGAGCCGAAAAATCTGGAAGAAGGAACGGATTATACCATTACTTCAGTGGGTGGAAACGGAAGCTGGAGCCAGTATACCTATAAGATAGACAAATCAGTTTTTCAGGGAGACGGTTCCTACCTGGTTACGGTTTACTCAGAGGATAATGCCGGTAATATCAACGAGAATATTAATGAATCCAAGCAGGCAGAGATTGGATTTGGTGTGGATGGAACAGCACCGGTGATTGTGCCAATTAATATAGAAGAGGGACAGAGTTACAATACGCAGAATTATGAAGCAACGGTATCGGTTATCGATAATCTGGTATTGCAGGATATTAAGGTTATATTAAACGGACAGACACTTTCCTATACACAGGATGGGGATGATATTAGTTTTTCGATTCCGGAATCCGATAAGCGGCAGACAGTAGCCATAAGTGCAAAGGATGCAGCAGGCAATGAGGTGGACTGTGAGATAGCCGATTTGCTGGTATCAACCAATTCCTTGATAAGGTTATTGAATAATACACCGGCGGTTATCGCTATTGTATGCGGAGTTGCCGTTGTTGGTGTTGGAACCGGAGTATTTGCAGGACTTCGCAGAAAGCGGACAGTTCATATTAAACGTAAAAACTGAAACAGAATAGAGGGATAGATAGTGGCAAAGTATAGTATTTCAGCACACAAGAATTTGATAAAAATAACACAAAAGAGCATGAAAAAGCTTCCGGTAAATGAAAGAGAACTGGCGGTTTTTCAGGAGAATTTATTACCGGGGCTATTCCGTCCTGCAATGGAGGGAAAGCATCGAATTATATATACTGCGCCACAGTCTGTTTCATTGAGCCGCTATATCAGAAAAGGATTAAATGTTCATCGTTTTTACAGTATTGTTGCCCAGATTGTAGAAATGATAAAGAAGATAGAATTATATAAATTTTATCTGCCTAATCTTGTCCTGGATACAGAAATTATTTTTGTAAAAGAAACAACAGGAGAACTGTTTTTCCTATATGAGCCATTATTAAGCAGAGAGAGCAACATTAATGTATATAATTTTCTGGAAAAAATGGTGAAAGAAATAAAATCAGATGACCTGGAACTGGGAAAGGAATCCAGAGCATTTTTAGACTTTATTGCCGATACTGCAAATTATCGGATAGAAGATATTGAGCAGTATATATTAAAAAGATATCCGCAGATATATCAGGAGATAAAGCGGACAGAGAGTGGGAAAAGCGGATTTATTGCAAGTTCACAGCTTGCAAATCGGCAGCATTATGCGCCTTCCGCACAAATAGAACCTGCTTATGAACCGGAAACTACAGTTTTAATAGAAGAAGATGGAACCACACTTTTAGATGAGGAGGATGGAACGGTTCTCTTAAATGAAGGAAGTATAGCGGCAGGAATTATCCGGCTGAAAACGGGAGAATATTTTTCGATTCCCGGAACGATATTTTCCATTGGAAAGTCAGCAGAGAATGACTTGGTATTGAGTGACAATAAAGCAATCAGCCGGAAACATGCAGTTATCTATAAACAAAATGGAAACTTTGTAATAGTAGATCAGAGGTCTACAAATCACAGCTTCTTAAAAGGAGAAATGTTAGAACCGGATTGCAAAGTGGAACTGTGTGACGGAGATATCATACGGCTTGCAGATGAAGAATTTGAATTTAAGTTAGAAGATTAGGAAAGGCAAGAAAGAATAAAGTGAAAGAATTTTTAGGAAAACAGGTAACAGAAGAAGAACATGGAATGGGAATTGCGTACCTGTTGGAGAATAATGAATTATTCTACGATATCGGCTATAAAGTAATGCAGAATCTGGAAGAGACATATCTGTTAAAATGCCATCGGTTGAAATATAACGGAAAAATAAAACTGGTATATTTTACGAAAGAATATGTGACAGCAGAAACGGTACTTGCAAATGCAACACCGGAAGTGAAGGAACGTATGATAGCACGGATTCTGGATGCATTTACGCAGATTATTAATTTAGGTTTTTTGGATATTGCTTATGTAGATAACCGGCTGGATAACATTTATGTGGATCCGGCTACAGAAGAAGTAAAGATTATTTATTTGCCGATTCAGATTCCGGGAGTGACCAAGAATAAAAATACTTTTGAGAATGAACTGAAAGCACAGTTTGAAATACCGAATCTTACAATACCAAAAGCAGCAATACAGAATCCGGCGGTAATAGAAAATACCGAAACACCAAAGCAGCTCACTATTCAGTCCTTAGATGGTAGATTTGTTTTTCATATAACAGATAAGGATTTTGTACTGGGTAAAAGCAGGGATAAAGTGGATGGTGAAATAACCGGAAATCCTGCAGTCAGCCGGGTACACTGCAAGATTCTGGTTCGAAATAGAAGTTATTATATTCAGGATTTGGGAAGCTCAAATGGAACATTTTTGAATGGAAAGAAAGTTACGATGACAGAGCCTCTTGAAATTCAGGATGGAAGCAGAATTCGAATAGCAAATCTGGAATTTGTGGCGCGAGGATAAAAAGATGAGTAAACCATTGATTGTAATTGCAGATATGGATACAGCATATCTGGCAGAATTAGAAAATAAGTTTCTGGTGGAACTGGGAGACAGAGCAGAGCTTGAGATAATTTCTGACCCGGAATATTTTGAACAGTTTTTTTCAAACCCTGTCACAGCAGAAATTGTAGCGGTAAATGAAAATTTATATACCAATGCGCTGCAAAGACAGGATATTCAGAATCTGTTTATTTTATCAGAACATCAGGAACAGGGCAGAACCGAAGAATTATCGGTATCAAGAGTTTATAAGTATTATGGCATCAAAGAGTTATACAATGAACTGACTTATAAGAGTCAGGAGCGGTTAGAAGGAAAAGAGTCCGGAAAAAGAGAGACTACAATTATCGCGCTGTATTCGGCAATCGGAGGAACGGGAAAGACAAGTCTTTCCGTCGGATTAGCGGAGTGCCTGGCAAAGAAGCATAAAAGAATTTTATATGTAAATACAGAAGCAATACAGGCATTTTTCTTTTACCTGAGGGATAAGAGTGGAATGTCGAATGAAGGATATCGTGCAATAAAAGAAGATGCGGGACACATATACCAGAATATCCGTTCCTTTATCAGAAAAGAAGGATTTTCTTATATACCGCCATTTTTATCAACATTGGATGCCAGAAATTTATCATACGATATATATCTGAATTTAATTCGTGGAGCCAGGGAAAGTAAAGAATACGATTTTATTATTGTGGATATTGAGGCAGGATATGAAGCAAACAGAGTGCAATTGCTTCAGGAAGCAGATAAAGTATTGCTGATTACCATGCAGGATGCAATTTCAACCTGCAAAATGGAATATATTATGCAAAATCTCGATTTCCGGGATCATGAAAAGTATCTGGTTATCATGAACCGCTATCGTGGAGATGAGATGAATTGTTATATGCAGTCAGAACTGCAGGCACAGTTTCCGGTTAAGGAAAAGATATATGAGGCAGAAACACCGCTTGGTACAGCGGAACAATTGGCAGCATTGGAAGGAATAAAAAAACTTTCCTATATGTTTATTTAGGGGGAGTGAAATATGGACGAGAAGGCAGTTGTTGAATTTATTAGTCAGGATAAAAAGATACATGTTGATTTGGAAATTCCACTGGGAATCACAGCAAATGATCTGGTGCTTGCATTAAATGAAGCATATGATCTGGGAATTGATACAGATGATATTTTTAACTGTTATCTGGCAGCAGAGAATCCAATTGTATTCTTACGTGGAAATAAAACACTGAAAGAATTTGGAATTCGAAACGGTTCACATATTATTTATCGGAGAGACTAAAGATGGAATATCAATACAAAGTAATTGTCAGCAACAGAACAGTGTATAAGGAATTTGAGATTCAGCCGGATATGGACCGGGTTAAATTGGGAACAGGTTCATCCTGTGAATTTCGATTGAATCCGGAAGCGTTTTTTACCGGAATCGAAATGGAGTTTAGAAAAAATGGAAAAAGCTGGAACTTAGAGTGCTCAGATGATGTTTATTTTAGCAGGGGTGATATGCGAAAGCTTCTGTCAACAGAGGTAAGGCATGGGAATGTGCTTTCTGTCTGTTATGCATCAACGGGAAATGAAGCATTTGAATTACGCTTTTTAATTGATTTTGAAGCCAGAGTGCCGGACTATAACTATTATCTGGAAATTACCGGAACGATAGATATTGCGACTGATGCGACAGCGGATATTATTTTAAATAGCAAATTCAGCAGCGACAGCAAGATAAGACTTACTTTAAATGGTACACAGTGTCAATTGGAAGAGATTGTTTCAGAATATGGTGTATATCTGAATGGCAGAAAGCTGATGAACAAGACAGAATTGAAAGACAGTGATTTCTTTTCCGTTGCAGAATTTCATTTTTATTATAAGGACAGAAAGATATTTTTTGACAGGGAAAATCTGAAGGTCGCAAATGGTGAGATGAAGGAAGTCAGTACACATACGAATAATTTCCATTATCCGCTGTTTAATCGGAATACCAGAATAAAAAAGCAGTTATCCGATGAAAAGATTGAAATCCTAGATGCACCGGCAATTCCGAAAAAACCTGAGAATAATATTGTTTTGACATTAATGCCAACAGTGGCAATGCTGGCGCTGATGATTGTTGTCCGCGGAGTTATGAATACTTCCGGAGGTTCTTATATTATTTTCAGTATATGTTCTATGGGACTTGGTATTGTAACTTCAATTCTGGGATTTGTTTCAGGAAGAAAACAATATAAACGGGAATGCGCAGAACGTATTCGTAAATATACCAATTATATTGAAAAGAAAAAGTTAGAAGTAGCAACAGAAAGACAGGAAGAACTGGATAGCTTAAATGAAATGTATTGTAATGTGCAGCAGGATATAGATACGGCAATGCATTTTGACAGAAGGCTGTTTGAAAAGACCAGGGAGGATGAAGACTTTTTACATATATATCTGGGACAGGGAACCATTGCATCCAGCCGTCCGATTGACTATAAGAAACAGGAGCGGTTGGAGGTTGGAGATGAGCTGACGGAAATGCCTGAAAAAATCTATCAGCTTTTTGAACATATTGACGGAGCACCGATTTGCTCAGATATGAAAGATTCTAATGCAATTGGTATTGTTGGCACGAAAGAAGCTTTGTATGGAATGTTTAAGAATATCGTAATAGATATTGCGGTTCGTCATTACTATGGAGATGTCCGGCTCTATATGCTGGTGGATGATGAAAAAAGGTATCAGTGGGCACGCTTCCTGCCACATCTTATGAATGCCGGTGGAATAAGAAATATTGTTTTCGATAATGAAAGTAAAAATAATATTTTTGAGAGTCTGTTCCGGGAACTGACTTATCGGGAGCAGACAGAAGAAATCCCATACTATGGAATTGTACTTGTGGAAAATGAATTCGGCATAAAGAATCATCCGATATCCCGCTACATCGAGCAGGCATCAGAGCTTGGAATGACTTTTGTATTTTTTGAAAACAGTGCAGAGGAACTGCCGCTGCATTGTGATGAAATTATAGAATTACATTCAGAAAGTGAAGGAGTCATCTGCAAGGCAGAGGATGGAAATCAGATAAAACAATTTGAATATCATACCATAACCG
Source organism: Roseburia amylophila (assembly GCF_025567465.1). Classification (NCBI taxonomy): domain Bacteria; kingdom Bacillati; phylum Bacillota; class Clostridia; order Lachnospirales; family Lachnospiraceae; genus Roseburia; species Roseburia amylophila. Next base: position 16,825 of record NZ_JAOQKI010000023.1, on the reverse strand, counting down.
ATAAGCAGGCAGCAGATGTGGCAGAAAAGCTTGCCCCGGTTTATTGCGAAGAAATAAGCCTTGAGAATTCACTTAGAAAAAATATTACATTATATGAATTGCTGCATATATTTACGGTTGAAGATTTAAATCTGGCACAGCGCTGGCAGGAGTCACAGATATTTAAATCTATGGCAGCCCCATTAGGTGTAAATGCCAAGGATGAAATCGTTACACTTAATTTGCATGAGAAAGCTCATGGACCGCATGGTCTGGTGGCAGGAACAACAGGTTCCGGAAAGAGTGAGATTTTACAAAGTTATATTTTGTCGGCAGCAACAATTTTTCATCCCTATGAAATTGGCTTCGTCATAATTGATTTTAAAGGTGGTGGAATGGTAAATCAGTTCCGAGACCTGCCTCATTTAATTGGCGCAATTACCAATATTGATGGAAATGAGGTACAGCGTTCCTTAAAATCCATCAAGGCAGAATTGATGAAAAGACAGAACCTCTTTGCAGAAGCAGGCGTAAATCATATTGATAAATACATAGAACTGTATAAAGAAAAGAGAGTTACCGTTGCTTTACCACATCTTGTAATAATCGTGGATGAGTTTGCAGAATTAAAGGCTGAACAGCCGGATTTTATGAAGGAATTGATCAGTGCGGCACGAATCGGACGAAGTCTTGGTGTCCATCTGATTCTTGCAACACAGAAACCGAGTGGAGTAGTGGACGGACAGATTTGGTCAAACTCTAAATTCAAGCTGTGCCTGAAAGTGCAGTCGAAAGAAGATAGTAATGAGGTTTTAAAGACACCGCTGGCAGCAGAGATTAAGGAGCCCGGACGGGCATATCTTCAGGTTGGAAACAATGAAATTTTTGAATTGTTTCAATCTGCCTATAGCGGGGCACCGGCTACGATGGAAGATACAGAGGGAAGCAAAGAGTTTCAAATCAGTCAGCTTAATTTTGCCGGAATGCGTAAAGTGGTATATCAGAAGAAAAAAGAGAAACGGAAGGATGCACATAATAAGAATCAGTTAGAAGCAATTGTAGAATATATTGCCGATTATTGTAAAAAAGAACATATTACAAAGCTGCCGGATATCTGTATGCCGCCATTGCCGGAAATTCTGTATTATATAGATTCTGCAAGAAGAGATACCGAGGAAATTTATGCGACAGTCGGTCTGCTGGATGACCCGGACAGACAGTTGCAGGAGGCATTGAATCTGAATGTTACATCACAGAATTATATGATTATCGGATCAGCACAATGTGGAAAGACCAATGTATTGCAGACCATTATTCGAAGTATAGCAGGTAATTACGCACCATCAGAAGTAAATATGTATATGATTGATTTTGGCTCGATGATTCTTAAGAATTTTGCAGAATTGAATCATTGCGGTGGTGTGGTATGTGTTTCCGATGATGAGAAGCTAAAAAATCTTTTTAAGTTGTTAAATACAGAAGTAAAGAACAGAAAAGAGAGATTTGCAGAGGCAGGAGTCAGCTCCTTTGTTGCATATAAGGAAACGGGAAAAACAGATTTACCACAGATTATTGTTTTCATAGATAATCTGACCGCTTTAAAGGAAATGTATCTTCAGGATCAGGATTATCTGCTTCCATTGTGCAGAGATGGTATTGCAGTAGGAATTTCATTTGTTGTTGCGAACGCACAGACTTCGGGCATAGGATATCGCTATTTAAATAACTTTGAAGGAAGAATTACGCTGTTCTGTAATGAGACATCCGAATATGGAATGATGTTTGAGGGCTGCAGAATGAAACTTCCGGATATACCGGGACGCAGTCTGGTTCAGATAAATAAAAATATATTTGAATGTCAGATGTACTTATCCTTTGAAGGAGAGAAAGAATTTGAACGAGTACAGGAAATCCGGAAATTTGTAGAAATGCAGAATGGAAAATATGCCGGTCAGAAGGCACGGGTGATTCCGGAGATACCAAAGGAACTGAATGCCGAATATATACAGAAGGTATATCCATCCTATCAGAAGCAGGGCAGTGTGGTATTGGGATTGGATTATAACACGGTATTACCGGATGCAATCGATTTTACTTCCGGTGGAATGTTGACCCTTTCCGGTAAAAAAGAAAAGGGCAAGGACATTTTTGCAAAATATTTTATAGAGTCTGTATTACAAAATGGCTTTGGCGAGGCAGAATTATATATCTTAGATGATATGACACGTAAATGGGGTGAGTATGAGTTTCACCCTAAGACGGCACTGTATGTGAATACATCAGAAACATTGCAGACAGTAATTGATGAGATTGATCAGAGAGTACAGATGCGCTATGAGCAGTTCTCGGAAGGACAACTTGATGTACTGGAGGATGAGCCATGGATTGTACTTATCATTGAGAGTGCAGATGCCATTGCAGATATAAGCGGAAATAAGCAGGAAATTGCCGCTATCAGAAGCTGGTTAGGAAAATACCGCACCATGAAAATATTTATTTTGATGACAAATGTAGAAAATGCCAATATTGCATTTAATGCACCGGAGCTGTTAAAAGTAGTGAAAGATAATCGAAGATATCTTATATTTGAAGATGCAGCGAATATTAAAATGTGTGATATTTCAATCAGTGTGGCAAAGAAATACGCAAAACCAATTGAACCATGTGATGCATTCTATATTTGTGAGAATGAACTGACAAAATTAAAAACCGTAAAACTAAGTTGATGGATACTGCAAAGCAGTTAACCATAAAAAATTTAAGGAGGAAAAGAAAAATGGCAGTAAACAAAGTGGATTATGAGGTACTTACATCAGGAGTTAGTGTTTATGCGAATCAGGCAGAAGCACTGGATGAGGTAATTCAGGCTTTGGTAAAGATGAATGGGGAATTACAGGGTGGCTGGACTAACCAGACAGCAGATGCATTTATCGAAAGATTCGAAGATGAGTACAAACCGGCACTTGAAAATGCAAGAGATGCTATCCAGAGCATTTCTGATTTCATCCAGAGTTACATGCAGAACAGACAGGATGATGATGCACAGGGTGCAGCAGCAGTTAGAGGATAATTGCAAAAATAAGTTGGGAGGATTGCCTGTAAAAAACAGGCAGTTCTTCTGATAAAAGAGGAGCTTAAACATGAAGAAAAGGAATGTGGCAGGGTTAATTGTTATAGCATTATTTGTAATCGGAATAGCTGTTGCATTGATGCAGTATAAAAGAGAACAGACAGCATTGGAACAGCCAGAGGCCGGGAAAGAACCGGAGACAATAGTATTAAGTATGGATGAGAATCCGTTCGGAGTAGAGATAAAAAAGATAAATGAAAATTATGACCTGACAAGGGATTATTATAAAAATTACGATGATACAGGATTGGAAGAATTTAAAATAACAGGGATTTTTACAGATGAAAGAGAATATATCGTAGAATTGCGGGAATCAGGATATTGCAAGTATGCCTGGCTAGATGAAGAAGAGCAAGTAGTATATATTGAGATGACTCAAAAGCAAAAAGAAGAATGGATCGACAGAGCCATAGATGAAATCGATGAAGAGCTGAATTCACTGGAAAGCGAAGAGTTATATAAATTTACAGTTGAAGATGATTATACAGTTATCAAGTTGGATATTGACCAAAGTGCATTGATTGATGAAGTGGGAGAAGCACTTATAGTATTAATTTATGATTCTGAACTATATCAGATTTTTAATGGCAATGAGAAGTGGTCGATTCATATTATGGTAAATGATATGGAAACACAGAAAGAGATGATGAATATTCAATTTCCAAAAGAAAAATTTCGTCTATCACCAGATATGTGGGAAAAAGTAAAAACAAACGAATGATAAGGAACATATATTTTGAAAATATAGAAGGAAAAGAAAAATGAAAAAGAAAAACATAGTAGGAATAATCATTATAGCATTATTTGTAATCGGAATAGCTGCAGCACTGATGCAGTATAAAAGAGAACAGACAGCATTGGAACAGCCAGAGGTTGGGGAAGAACCGGAGACAGTAGTATTAAGTGCGGATGAGAATCCGTTCGGAGTAGAAATAAAAAAGATAAATGAAAATTATGACCTGACAAGGGATTATTATAAAAATTATGATAATAAGGGATTGGAGAAATTTGTTATACCTAATATCACTACAGATGAAAGGTCATACATTATAGCATTAAGGGAATCGGGATATTGTAAATATGGTTATATAGATGAGGAAGATAATATAATAGCAGAAATGACGGAACAGCAGAAAGAAGATTGGATTGGCAATACAGAGGCGGTTATTCATAAAACAGTATTATCGGCTGATGGAGAAGATTTGTATAAATTTTCTGTATCAGAGAATTATACGATGATTGAAGCTGATGTATCAATTAATGCACATGCTACGAAAGTTATGGATAATATAATGCGTTTGCTGGAGGAAATTGAAATATATCAGATACTTAATGGAAATGATAATTGGTCAGTTAATATAGTGACAAAAGATTTTGAAACGGGACGAGAACTTTCTAATATCAATTTTCCGAAGGAAGAATGGAATTTGTCAGCAGAAATGTGGGATGAATAAAATGCAGTAACAGAATAATCTTAGTTCATTAAAGATAGGCGAAAGAATTAAAATATAACAATTATATACTTTAGAAGGAAAAGAAGAATGAAAAAGAAAAACATAGTAGGGATAATCATTATAGCATTATTTGTAATCGGAATAGCTGCAGCACTGATGCAGTATAAAAGAGAACAGAAAGCATTGGAACAGCCAGAGGTCGGGGAAGAACCGGAGACAGTAGTACTAAGTGCGGATGAGAATCCGTTCGGAGTAGAGATAAAAAAGATAAATGAAAATTATGATCTGACAAAAAATTATTATAAAAATTATGATAATAATGGATTGGAGAAATTTGTTTTACCTAATATTGCAATAGATGAAAGGACATATATTGCCGAGTTAAGGGAATCAGGATATTGTCAATATGGTTATATAGATGAGGAAGATAATATAATAGCAGAAATGACAGAGCAGCAGAAAGAAGAGTGGCTTAATTATACTGTAAATGATATCAATAGAATTATAGGACAAGGTGAAAAAGGGTTTTATAGTTTTAAATTTACTCATAACTATGAAGAACTTCAATTGGAAATTTCAAAAGAAATACTAAATGGAAAAACAACAACACATACAGCACTTGTTATGTCATTGATATATGATTCGGAAATATATCAGGTACTGAATGGAAAAACAGATTGGGCAATACACATTGTTGGAAAAGATTTAGAAACAGGTGGTGAATTAATGAATATAAATTTCCCAGAAGAGGGATATCATATATCTATTGAAAATTGGGACAATATGTAAAATGGTAATTATTTTATACAAAAGATAGGAAAGTGAAGATACATAATAATGAAAAAGAAAAATGTAGTGGGGATAATCATTATAGCATTGTTTGCAATTGGAATAGTGGCTGCACTGATAGTATATAAAAAGATGCAGATGGTGCCGGAAAAATCACAGGTCGGGGAAGAACCGGAGACAGTAGTATTAAGTGCAGATGAGAATCCGTTTGGAATAGAGATAAAAAAGATAAATGAAAACTATGATTTGACAAGAAATTATTATAAAGATTATGACAATACAGGACTACAAAAGTATATCATTCCAGTTATTTTTACGGATAAAAGGACGTATATTGCCGAGATGAGAGAATCCGGATATTGCCAATATGGATATGAAAGCAAAGAAGAGGGACTGGTTGCAGAAATAACAGAACAGCAGCGAAAAAATTGGTTGGAATTGACGGAAAAGGATATGAAAAGGGTAATAGAGCAAAGTCAGGATGAAGAGTTATATCGTTTTAATATTAGTGATGATTGTAAAACGCTATATATGGAAGTGTCAAAAGAAATATTAAACCATCAAAATATCGCCACGATACATTCGGGTTTACTTATGACATTAACATATGATTCAGAAATATATCAGGTGCTGAATGGAAACAAAGACTGGTCATTACAGATTATCGTAACTGATATGGAAACAGGAAATGAATTGGAAAATATAAAATTCCCAGATGAGGATTATAACTTATCAATTGAAACCTGGGACAACTTGTAAAAATAGGTGGAGTATCAATAGCAATTTCAGCGGTATTATCATAAGAAAGTGGAGGAAATAAGAATGAAGAAGAAAAACATAATGGGAATTATAGTGATAGCAATATTAGTGATAGGAATTGTGGCAGCGCTTGTAATATATAAAAAGGAGCAGGTAATACCGGAGAAAACAGAAACAGGAGAAGAAGAGGATACAATTATATTAAGTGCAGATGAAAATTCGTTTGGAATGGAAATAAAAAAAATAAATGAAAATTATGATTTGACGAAGGATTATTACAAAAATTACGATAACACAGGATTACAGAAATTTGAAATTACAGCTATATATACGAATGCAACTGATTTTATAAAAGAAATACGTGGAGCAACTGAGTATTGCCAATATATATATTTGGATGAAGAAAAGAACATTATTATAGAGTTGAATGAAAAACAAAAGGAAAAATGGATAAAGAAAGCCGAAAAAAATATTAGTAATGAATTAGAAAAAACAGATGAAGATGAATTGTATAAAATATCGGTTTCGGATGATTATACCGAAGTTAATTGTCAGGTAGCTCAGAAGGCAAACGGACTTACATTTACGGCAGAACTAATGATTATATTTTTTAATTCAGAAATGTATCAGATATTAAATGGGAATGCAGAGTGGTCAATTCATGTTGTTGCAAAGGATTTATCTACAGGAGGAGAGTTGGTAAACATTGATTATCCGAAAGAGGTGTTTTCTATAACAGAAGAAACCTGGGACAACCTGTAAAAAATGAAATTGAACAGGAGAGAAAAATATGATGAGAGATTTTTCGCCAGGGGCAAAAGAACTGTTAATGCAATATGTTGATGATGTTATTGCTTCCGGTGTATGGGAAACAATTGAGAATGGAAAAGGAGAGTTTAATCAGGCAGGACAGGACTGGTTGAGCAAACTTGGTATTTCAGACTATTTGGATAATATGGAAGGATATTATCAGAATATTATAAGCAAGCATTCTACAACAAAAGAAGAGATTGAGCAAATTTTTTCAGATGTACAGCAAGTTGATACCAGACATATCGGAACAGTTGCCGGATTGGTAACGGCAGGAAATGCAATAATTACATATTTTACAGACTTAGCAGATAATATTAATCCGAATGGTGGAAATCTTGATATAGAAAAATTAAGAACAACACTGGAGGCTGACAGGGAACGATTAGACCAAATGCAGCAGAGTGTTGTAAGAAATTTAATTAAAGATGGAAAGGCAGAAGAAGCAGCAGAGTATATTATTTCCGTTTCAAGATTAAATTTGACATATGATGAATTTGAAGCACTTTCAGAAAAGGAACAATTGGAGTATATAAATCGAGTTGCTGCATGGGTATTATCAATCATTCCGGATGTAGAATTAGAGGCAGGACTATATGAGGTTACAGTTCCATTAGGGGTAGATATGACGGCATCTTATTGTGTTAGCGTGAAAGGAACAACAGATTTTGGAAACCAGTCAACGGTTAATTTGGTAATAAAGAAACAGCAGATGATGTTGCAATCTTTTAAAGTATCAAGTGAAAATTTATTTCAAAATGACCAATATAGTGTCAATTCTTCAATAGGAATTGCAATAGATCAGGATGCAAAAGCAGTATTGTCGACTACGGCAGAAGCAGGGAATAATGTGTTTACATTGGAATATGGCAGTGGAATAGAAAACACAAGTGTGAAGTATGAAATAGAAGAAGCACTTAATGATAACTTAAAAGTGGCATCATCTATTGAAATTGAAAAATCCAATAACATAGATATGCCGGAATGGGAAGCAGTAGATATACCGGTAGAAGAAGTGACTTATTCTTATGAATCATCATATAATGAGTCGTGGATGCCTGATTGGGAAATGGTTAACGAATTTATGGAGGGTGTGACTGTGGTACTTAAGGCTGTGGGAGAAGCACTTATATGCGTAGTTTTGGTAATGATGATGTTTGCGCTTATATAGAGAAGTGGAGAAAATAAAATGAAAAAGAAAAGTATAACAGGAATTATAGTAGTGGCATTATTTATCATAGGAATTATAGCTGCACTGATAGTATATAAAAAGATGCAGATGGTGCCGGAAAAATCACAGGTCGGGGAAGAACCTGAGACAGTAGTATTAAGTGCAGATGAGAATCCGTTCGGAATAGAGATAAAAAAGATAAATGAAGACTATGATTTGACAAGAAATTATTATAAAGATTATGACAATACAGGACTACAAAAGTATATCATTCCAGTTATTTTTACGGATAAAAGGTCGTATATTGCCGAGATGAGAGAATCCGGATATTGCCAATATGGATATGAAAGTAAAGAAGAGGGACTGGTTGCAGAGATAACAGAGCAGCAGCGAAAAAATTGGCTGGAGTTAACAGAAAAGGATATAAAAAGAGTAATAGAACAAAATAAGGATGAAGAATTATATCATTTTAGAATTAGTGATGATTACAAAATACTTTATCTGGATGTATCAAAAGAAATATTAAACAGTCAAAGTACCTTTACGGCAAAGATGAGCTCACTTATGACTTTGACATATGATTCAGAAATATATCATGTATTGAATGGAACCAAAAACTGGTCATTACAGATTATCGTAACTGATATGGAAACAGGAAAGGAACTGGAAAATATAAAGTTCCCAGAGGAAGATTATAACTTATCTATTGAAACCTGGGACAACCTGTAGATACAGAAGGGAGCATAGAAGATGAAGATATGGGAAGAAAAAGCAGAAATTCAATTACCGGAAGGGTTTGAAGAGGCTACTGTAGGGGAAAAGAGAAAAACATATGGAATGGGGAAAAAACTGCCGGATAAGATGTACATAGTAAGAGACAAGCATGTTATCATCAGCGCATCTTCACAGGAGTTAACGGAGCAGAAAGAAAGCAATATAGAACTCGTAAAAACTTTAAATTACCTCTATACCAGAACCGTTCCGGGATATAAGAATATTGGGACTTACAGAAAGAATATAGATGGACAGGAAATATATGTAATTCAGTATACATCATATGCACAGGAAGATGATATTTATACGATTGTAGCAATTTGGAGAACAGAAGAGGAGATACATTTATTGAGTGGTGTTTGCAGATATGAAGAGATACCACAGTGGCATCCTGTTTTTAGAAGTGTAATAGAAGGCATAAAAATTGGATAGAGTGGGAAAGGAAGATGCAAATGACGAAATCACAGTGTAGTAATGAAATTGTACGAAATCAGACATTAATCGCACAATATGAGAGTGAGATACGTGGATATCAGCAACAAATAAGTGAATTACAGGAAACAAAAACAAAGCTGGGAGTGTTGCAGGCGAGGTTGTCTGACAGCAAGACAGCGAGCAATACAAAATTGGCGGAAACAGAGTCGCTGAACAAAATTAACAGTAAGATAGTAGCCGGTTTTTATGCTGGAATGTCAGATATATTCACCGGGCAGCAATATCAGAATGTATATGGTGGTCTGGATAATGCAAAAGTGCGGGTTGATGTGGAAATATCAAATATAGCAAATAAAATAGTGGAATGTCAGAACAAGATTGCAGCTTGTAGTAATACAATTCAGGAAATGAATAGTACTATTGCAAGACTGGAAGCTGAAGAGGCAGCGAGAGCGGAAGTAGCAAGAACAATGAATACAAATACTACAAGAGCAGGAACTACAAGAAAAGGAAAATAGGGATATAAAGAATACAGAGGAGAAGCAGAATGGCAGGAATAGAATTAAAAATTGATGATGAGTATATAAATGGAATGGCAAGTCTTTTGGAAACCCGCAGTCAGGATTTACAGGAAGGCGTAGACAGCTATTTGACAATATTAGCAGGAATCAGAGAAGAGGCAATACAGGAAGGTGATACAGCGGACGCATTAGACGCCTTTATAGAATATGCTTCCAGTTTAAAAGGAATTATAAGTGAACTTGGAAAAACAGCGAAAGATACCTGCAATAATTTTCTTGCAGAAATAGATGAGAAGGATCAGTACTTATTTTAAGGGGGATTTATCATGGCAACAACAGTAACGAATACAGAAGCACTAGAAAATAAAATCAGTGAATTACAGACTTTGCATGATACATGGGCAGATAAGACATATACAGCGGTGGATATAGGAGAGTGCGGCGGTAGTACAATTATACAGATAGAAGAAATGGGAAATATGTTTCAGCGGATGCAGGATGCATATGTGACATTACTGGCACAGACAATTTCTTATATGACGAATCGAAAAGAATCATTAGATACCAAAGAAAGCAATGCAACAGCAACAGTAAGTGAATAAGCGTGCATGGGGGAAAAGAAGAAATGTTAAGAGATTTTTCAGATGAAGCGAAGCAGAAGCTATTACAATATGTAAAAGATGTAACATCAACAACGATCTGGGATACGATAACCGATTTTTTTGGAGATATTGGATTAACGGTACAGGGATGGTTTGGAAAACTTGACATTCAAAATTATGTGAATGATGTAGATGCATATCATAAGAAAATATTAGATAAAAATGATACGACAACACAGCAGATAGAGACTATTTTCACGGATGTACAGGCAGTTGATACAAAATATATCAGTGTAGTAAGTCAGCAGATTTCCTGTGGCAACAATATCATAAAATTGATAAATGATCTTGCAGATACGATAAATCCGAATGGCGGAAATATGGATATGAGCAGGATGAAAGGTGTCTTAGAGGCAGACGTAGAGGATATTCGAAATTCCAAAGCAACGGTAGAGAAGACCATAGAGGAAAAGATGCTTGGAACGGATGCAGAAGGCTGTATGAACAGTGAAGATCCGGTTAATTTAAGCACAGGAAATTTCATTTATGAACATGAAGATTTAAAGATAGGCGGAGAGATACCGCTTTCTTTTCATCGCTATTATAATTCAAAAGACAGCCGTAGGGGAGTTCTGGGAAATTGCTTTTTACATAATTACCAGATTTCATTGGAGAAAGAAAAGAACGGAACCGTCGGAGTGCGTCTTGCGGATGGACAGATAAATTACTATGATAAAAATGAGCAGGGAGAGTATGTTGGAAGAAATACTGCATTGGAATTCCTGAAAGAAACAGAAGAGGGATATATCCTTATACATCCGGGGCAGGAGAGAATATCTTTTGACCGGGAGGGAAAGATGCTTCGAAAAGAAAATATGAACGGAAGGGGCATTTCTTTTTCCTACCTTGAGGATGGAAAGCTGGAAAAAGCAGAAGCAGACAATGGCAGCAGTCTGACATATAATTATAATAAAGAGGAACAGCTTGAAAAAGTAACTGACCACACCGGAAGAACAGTTTTGCTGCAGTATCAGGAGAAAGAACTGAAAAAAGTGATAACGGCATCAGGGGCAGAGTATGCATATCGCTATGGAGAGAACGGAAGAATTACTGAGGTGGAAAATGCCCGTCAGGTTACATCTGTTAAGAATCTCTATGACAGAAGATTCCGAATCATTCAACAGGAATTCCCGGATGGTGGAACAATGACTTTTGCCTATGATGATAAAAATCGTCGTGTGACATTGACAGAACGAAATGGAAGCAAAATTATCCATGTGCATGATGATCGTTACCGGAACATAGAGACAATTTATGAAGATGGTACAAAAGAGAAATATCTTTATAATGATAAAAACCAGTGTATCAGTAAAACTGACCGGTTAGGAAGAACCACCAGGATGGCATATGATAACCGTGGCAATCTTACCCAGACAGTAGATGCCATGAAGCGCAGAGTGAATTATACTTATGATGCAGACTGTCATTTGCTTAGTGTAAGCATCAATGGAAAAGAACGTCTGAAAAATCATTATGATGCAAAAGGAAATCTGGCAGGGACGGAAAACCTGTATGGAAACAGAGTTGCAGTCAAAAATGATGAAGCAGGAAGACCACAGGCAGTTACTTATGCGGATGGCAGTTTTTTAGAAATCAGTTACGATGAAAGAGGAAACATTGTAAAGTTAAAGGATGTCAGCGGAAGTGTAACGACTTATGGCTATGATGCATTAAACCGGGTGACAGAAACAGTAGATGCCAACAGCAACGTGACACGTTATGCTTATGATGCGGCAAATCGTATCACAGCAGTAACAGATGCTCTGGGAAATCAGAGGGCATATACCTATAATCCGGGTGGAAAGATTATGGCAATCCGGGATTTTGATGGAAATGAAGCAGGATTTACTTATAATCCACTTGGAAAAGTAGAGACATATACAGACAAAGAAGGACAGACAGTACATTTTACCTATGATAAGATGTGGAATATCAGTAGTGTTACAGCTCCGGATCAGGGCAGACAGGAATATATCTATGACAGCAACAACCGGCTTGTAAAACAGACACTTCCGATGGGCGGAGTGGTGACGTATGCTTATGATGCAGCAGGAAACCGGACAGAAATGACAGATCCTGCGGGAAATACAACCCGTTATTGTTATGATGCCGTAAACCGTCTGACAGAGGTTTTAGAGGCAGATGGCGCAAAGACTGCATATGAATATGACAGAGAGGGAAATCTTATCAAAGAAACCAATGCAGCCGGTCAGGTAACAAGTTACACTTATGACGATTTGGGAAGGCGAACCAGCGTCACTAATCCAGCAGGGGCAACTACAAGTGTGTTCTATAACGAACTTGGAAAAGCAGAACGCATCTGTTATCCAAATGGAAGCAGTACTGTTTATGAATATGAAAAGGGTGGCAGATTAAAAAGTGTACGTTATCCGGATGGTGCCGGAGAGCATTATGGCTATGATGCAAAGGGAAATCTTACGGAGCGTACTACTACGGCAGGAGAAAGTTATCGTTATAACTATGACAGCCTTGATCGTATGATATCTGTTCAAAATCCGGCAGGAGGTATATCCCATTTTACATATGATGCATTGGGACGAGTAATAAAGGCAGAAAATGAAAATGGAAATCAGACCTGCTATGAATATACTCCAAACGGTAATCTTGCAAAAGTTACGGATGCCATGGGAAATGAGGCTTTCTACCAGTATGATGCCATGGGACATCTGACACAGAGCAGTTGCACCGGAGCAGAGGGGGAAGAACCACAGAACACGGTATATACCTGGAATAAGGAAGGTCATGTTACAGCAGTGACAGACCCGCTGGGAGATGTGGAGTGCTATACCTATGATCCGGCTGGAAGAATGAAAGCAAAGATAGATAAAGATGGTTATGAGACATCCTTCCACTACGGAAAAGATGGACAGGTAGAGGAAATCTGTTATGCGGATGGACGAACAGTATCTTTGACCTATAATGCAATCCGCCAGTTAGAAGAAGTAAGAGATTGGCTTGGCACAACTAAGATTGCCATGGATGAGGCAGGACGCATTGCTTCTGTTACAGACCCATATGGAAAAACCGTAGGCTATGAATGGGGCAGTATGGGTGAGAGAACGGCAATTTGTTATCCGGATGGAAGAAGGACAGCATACGAATATAACGAAGCCATGCAGTTGTCGGCTTTAAAACTCCTTTCAGATGATGCACAGGAGAAAACAATTCTCTATAGCTACGATGAAGCTGGAAGACTGACTGGAAAGCAATTCCCGGGAGGAAATCGTACAGACTATAGCTACAATGGGGCAGGAAAAATCAAAGAGATTTTACATACCGGAGCAGACTTTACAGAGCGTTATCACTATGATTATGATGTTATGGGAAATAAGGTCTTGGCTGAAAAAGAGAGACCGGGACTGCCGGAAGACAGTGGAAACTTTTCCTATGATTATGATGCATTGAATCGACTGACCAGCGTAGCATGTAACGGAAAGACCCTTCGTACCTATGGATATGATGCCTTTGGAAACAGAAATACCAGGACAGAGTACCAGGCAGCAGGGGAACTTGTAACAACCTATCATTACAATACAAAGAACCAGTTGATGCAGGAGACAAATGCAGGCGGAACCAGGAATTATAATTATGACCACAGAGGAAACCTGTTATCCGTAACAAGCGGAGAAGAGGTTTTAAAAGCATACGGATTTGATGCGGCGAACCGGATGAGCAGTTCTGTTGACCGGACAGCCGGAGAAATCACGAAGGCATACTATCAGTACAATGGTCTGGGGCATCGTGTGGGTCAAACCATTGCATCAGGAAATGCAGATGTAACTCAGACCATCCGCTATACACTCGATCTTACCCGTCAGTATCACAACCTCTTACAGAAAACCGGAAATGGATTAGACCAGACTTATTTCTGGGATGGAAATGTCGCAGGAATGGAAGAGAATGGAAGAGACCATTTCTATTTCCAGGATGATTTGGGAAGCCCGATGCGCCTTGCAGATGAAGATGGAAGAAGCGAGGAAGTCTACGGATTTGACGAATTTGGTAATGATATTCGGACTGCAAAAGATATCTTTAAAGATTCTTTACAAAGCTTTGGATTTACCGGTTATCAGATGGACAGCGTTGGTGTACTATACTTTGCACAGGCAAGACGATATGATGCCGGAGTTGGCAGATTTATCAGTGAAGATTTTATAAAGGGGCATATTGCTGCACCATATACAATGAACCATTACAACTATTGCTGGAACAGACCGTTGGATTTGGTTGATTTGAATGGAATGGAACCGACTGCAGGTGTGATAAAGGCATTGATGGATATGTTAAAATGTGATGAGACGGTATCTTACATTTTTTATACAACTGGAGAGAATTCTGATTTTACAGATCAGGCAAATTGGAAAAAAGAGCAGTTAGAGAGTGAAGGCAAAAATGTCGTAATGATACCAATTGCAAATGCAAATGATTTCGTAGATGGTTGGAATCATATGGGAATGACACCAGATGGAATTGCAAATATTGAGGATGTAGAAATATATACTCATTCAAATGAAACAACATTTATTTTTATAGATAATACAGAGACAGAAGCTTTAAGTATTTCGGGAAAAAATAAATCAGGTAAAGCTATTAAAGGAATATCAGATTTATCATATAAAGAGATAGAAACCTTGAATATATATGGTTGCAATTCAGGAAATTTAAGTACATACTTTAGGTATGATGCTAATATTGCGTCAGAGCTATCTAAGATAGTGAGTGGTGATGTTTATGCATATGATGGAAATGTGGGATTCGGTCCAACATGGACAAGACCATTTAGTAAATATGGTGAATATGAGGATCGATTATCCAATATACAGAAAAGTTATATAAAAATATCATTAAAAAATGGATGGTTGAATGAACCAATGGGAAAACTTAGATATAAGGAGGGTAAATTAGATGGAAAATGTGATGAATAGAAGAAAGGGGAAAAGGAAGATGGTAGTTATAGGTATTATTATTCTTATTTTTATAGTATTAGTTATATTTCTTAAAATGAAATACGGTACATATGGATTACACGATTTTAATTGTTTTTTTCGTCAAAGCAAACAGGAAATTTTAGAAAAAGAAGGTGACCCTGTTAGCAGAGAAAAATTATATGGAAGTTGCGAGGATATTAAATTTGAAGATATAGAATATACCTTTATTGGAAATTATCCGGAAAGTGTTAGAATTACAGATCCTGATATTCGATTTGGAATACTGCAAATTGGGGTAGGCTCATCAAAAAAAGAAGTTATGCTGGCATATGGATTAAAGGAAACTTTAAGTAATGAGGAAGAAAATGAATATGCGGTTCAAAATGGTATTTATTCAACATCATTCTATTTTGATGAAAATGACAGAGTATATAAAATTGCATGCGGAACAGGAGTATAGCGCGGAATGAATTCAAGGGAGAAAATCAAACATGCCTGAAAGTAAATATAAGAAAGAAAAAATTTTGAAAGGATTTCGCTGTTTTTCAATAGGACTAGCAATTTTTTGGACAATTTTTTTAATATATATTTTAATAAGTGAACATTATATGGAGTATTATCGTATACATTTGTCACAGGTCGATGCAAGCATACCTAAGGTATATATGGATGATGAAGGGGCTGAACGCGGCAAAATAGGTAACGAATTTCTGATAAAATCAAAGGAAAACTCTTATCTGATTTATGGAATCGAATTGTCCAATGTCGATGAAAGCAGTCTGTTGAAATTCAGAGATGAAGATGCAATAAAAAAGTTAAAGTCGGCAAACACATGCAGCCAGGTATTAGAGGAAATTCAGGATGAAACAGGATTCCTGCGGGGGGATGTGACTACAGGAAATATGGAGAAACCTTCTTATACAGTTTATTATTTCTCTTCGGTGGAAGAATGGTATGGCAAGAATTATCAGGTATATATTATGTTTTATATAAAGGGAGATTTAAAATATATGGAGATATGCATGACAGACGCGAGGTATGCTCTATCAGAAAAACAAAAAGAGCATATGGCATTGTTTACCAGATGATGTTAAGAGGTGACTTGCTCAGTTGCAGACTTTAATATGGAGATGAGGCTATGGTGAAAAAGGGCAAAGCAATTTAAAAACAAACAGGAGCAGGAATTTTTGTATATAGTGTGTTGGGGTTACTGGGAGCATTTGATAGCTATTATCGTGGAGCCGATATGGGCTTTACAGCATGTATAGCAGTGTGTGTAATAGCTTTTATTATTTTGGGGGCAATAGTTTCATTTATAAGAAAGACTAACTATTAAAAGTCAAGTCTGAAAATGAAATATTTTGAATGAATTGCAGAAATGCATTTCAGATA
>NZ_JAOQKI010000022.1:2588-45713 GCF_025567465.1 Roseburia amylophila | reverse complement strand
TGATATGTACCCAGAATCCTGGACACATATTTATGAACTAGGCTGAACACATGGATGCTATCCTGTATTGTACAGGCGGCATCCATTTTGTTTTTGCCTGAATTCTTTTGTTATTATAATAATCTATATATTCTTCAACCGCTTGTGAAAATTCTTCGAAAGAAGAATAGTTTTTTTCATAGCCATAATACATTTCATTTTTTAATCGTCCAAAGAATGTCTCCATAATACAATTATCATAACAATTACCTTTTCGTGACATGGATTGTATAATGCCATGTTCCTGTAAAGTATTTCTAAAATAAGCATGTTGATACTGCCAGCCTTGATCTGAATGAAATATCAATCCTTCAACTGAAGGAAATTTTTCAAATGCTTTATTCAGCATTCTTTTTATCTGTTCAAGATTAGGACTCATGGATAAATCATATGAGATGATTTCATTTGTATTCATATCTAGCACTGGAGAAATATAACACTTTCCCCATGAAAAATTGAACTGTGATACATCTGTGGTCCATTTTTGTAAAGGCAAAGTTGTACTGAAATCCCTGTCTATTATGTTGTCAGCAATCTTACCAACTTCACCCTTATAAGAATGATATTTCTCCTTTGGTCTTTTTCCGGCTAGACCTGCTTCATGCATAAGACGCTGAACTCTTTTATGGTTCACCTGATACCCGCGATTAATAAGTTCCTGGTGAACCCGTCTTACACCATACCTGCGCTTGTTCTCAACAAAAACACTTTTTATTTCTTCTAGTATTTCTTGATTGCGTTCGGCAATAACATCGTTTCTGCTAATCTCAAAATAGTAAGTAGATCTAGCCATGTGCATTGCTTTAAGGAGATATTTTAATTGGTATCCGTTTTCTCTGAGTTTTTTGATGATTGCTGCTTTTTCGCCTTGAGTTGTGCAGCCCATTTTTCTTGCCTCAAGGCGATCCGTTTTTTTATTACTTCATTCTCGGCTTTGATATATTCGTTTTCAGCTCTCAAGCGTATCAGTTCTTCTCGTTCTGATTCTGTTAAAGGTAATGGATTTGTTGACTTCTTCATTCTTGATTCCTTTGTTGGACGTCCTTTTTTACTTTCTACTAATCCATTATATCCTTGTGATTTATATTTGTATACCCATTGATAAAGCATTCCTGAGTTAATACCTGCTTCTGTGGCAACTTTCCTCTTTGGTATGCCTGCAATAACTTTTAAAACCAGTTCAAGTTTTTCTTCCGGTGTCCACACTTTATTGAACACCTTATGTTTTAAAACTTCTGGACCATGTAAATCAACCAATCCAGACCATTCTCGTATATGTCTTTTGAGAGTATCTGGATTCGCACCCTCTGGGATATCTGGATACGAACCTGAATGATACAATTCAACACACATCAGTTTAAACTCATAACTATAACGCATAAAAACACCCTCCTTACTGGTTGTCCAGTAAAGAGGGTACATATCATCTGACACCGGGGTTATTTCTTTTATTTTCATTCTTATATAATATCCTTAATGGATAAAATGTGACGTTTCATATTTTCAAAATACTGATTCATCATGCGATATGCATTTTCCATGCTGCAATAATGATTCTCTGCAAGATTAAGAAGTGCATCCTCCACTTGGTAAATTATCTTATCATTGATATGGTACTGTAATGCTCCTTTTTCTACCTGAAGATACTTTGTCTTAATCTCAGGCAGTCCCAATGTTTCATTGAGGCTGCTTCCTCTTGCATCTTCTTCCAGTAATATGGAGAGGTTTCTTCTGGAAAGGTTATAGATATGAGCATGTACCCGAAATCCGATATGCAAATCGCAGTCATCATATACTTTAAATCCTTCATCACTGCCTGATATATCCATAAAATGCACATTCAGTTCCTTCATAATTGGTTCTATTCCAAGCCTTGCATCCGGGAAGCCTCTATGGCAGACAAAGTATATTTCACAGTTTCCAAAGAATCTTCTTACAAACTGGGTCAATTCTACTGCCAGACCCCAATTCGCCATGTTTCCGCAATCCGAAATACAGATTTTTCTACAGGATGTCAGCCCTTTTCCGGTATATCTTGTAATTCCAATATGTTCCAAATCATACCATGCCGGACAACCTGTCATCGCTATATTATCGTAACCATTGTTGCGCAATACATTCACGGTTGCAATATCCCTGCATCCCATCTTCAGACCTTTTTCCGTTGCTTTCTGAAACAGTGCCCTCATAGGTTCTTCAAATTGATAACTATACTGGCTGACCACATCTGAATTGTGTTCCCACCATCCCATGCCAAGGAGCATAACTGGGATTTTAATTTTATTTAAATCATCTGTAACTGGTGCCATCCTTGGATAAAATCCATTACAATATCCAGGTCCACCGGCAAACACTAAAATATCGCAGGCATTTATTTCTGGAAGTTTTTCTTCCAGACTCTGATTTCGATAATATTCCACGATTTCACTGTCTGGATAAAAATATTTCAGTAATGAAATTGCCCGGCTCTTTATCAAAAAATCGCCGGCATTAATAATTGCTCCGTGTAATACAGCTATTTTCATCTCCGTCACCTCTCTTCTTTTATTTTACGTTTCCTTTTAATAGTATCTGTAACTTCTCACCGGATGGCTTGCGGTATACACGATTGACAGGATCAAAAGCAGTACACTGATTCCCGCCAGCACAATGGTTGCAATTGCAAGTCCTTTTTTCTTCGTCTGTAAGCCCTGGAATCCACACCAGAATTCCAGCACAATTATAATTGCTCCGTATGTAATACCAAAGAAGGATAACAGCAGTCCCACCAAGCTGATTACAAAACCTGCAATCGTCCAGTTCTCCCTTGTCTTTCTGGATTTCTCCACAAACTGATTGGCACTGTTCTGTGGCGGGATATACCCCTGCTGTGGTGGCATGCCCTGCTGCATCGGTGCTCCCTGCTGCATTGGCATTCCCTGCTGCATTGGCATTCCCTGCTGTGGTGCCAGACCCATCATATCAATGCGATGCAGTTCTACAAACAGCGGTTCTAAATCATCCCGGAAAGATTTCTTTGGAACGGCACCTACAAAACCTTCCAGCCCTCTTGGTTTCTCAAAAGTTCCCATATATGCCAGCACTATCACTTCTGTTCCATGAATGTAATATTCTATAGAACGTTTTCCCTTCATCCACGGGTCATTGAAGAAATAGTAATTAGCATTTGGCTTTGGTATCTGTACATACTGGTTGGCTGCCAGATAATTCTGAATCACCTGGTTAATCACTGCCGGTGCCGCATGCACGCTAAATCTGTATTCTGTTTTTTCTTTGCTCATTTTTCCTTCTCCTTTATATTATGTAAACCACTTTTATTCCATCGGGCATCCCCGGCGTTCCGGTCCTTCCATGCCGCTTACATACCGGGCATTGAATTCCATATTAATCTCCCGGAGTTCCTTCTCTCCATCAATGTACGCCTGATACATTTCCACGATTCCGGCACTGCATCCATCGCAGGTTGCAGAAATATTTCCCAAGGATTCTGCAACAATTGCCTCACGTTCTTCTTTTGTTGTATCTTTGATTAAATATCCGCTCATCCTTATTCTCCTTACCAATCACTTTTACGCAAACAGCTTCTTCACATTTTCAGCATCAAAGGTTACGGATGGCACATGGTCTACTTCGATCTGATAAAGGGCATTGGCTGCCAAATGTTCTGCTGCCTGCTCTAAATCACGGATACCGGAAGTATGCTTAAACTGCTCTACAATTGCATCCAGTCCATCCTCTGTTACAACACATTCACCCTGATGCAGGCCAATTCGTTTTAATACCTTCGGCAGTGCAAACCGGGAGAAGATAATCTTCTTTTCTTCTGATGTATAATCCGGGATATCAATTACTGCAAAACGGGATAAAATCGGTGCACTGATATCGGCTTTATTGTTAGCAGTAGCAATCGGATAAACTCCCACGGTCGGAACCATACATTCCATATAGTTGTCGGTAAATCCAAGGTTATCTAACAAGGTTAACAACACATCTGCCGGGTTTCCATTTCCCTTGCCGGATGCTGCTTTATCCAACTCATTGATAATAAATACCAGATTGGATTCTCCTGCCATAGAAAATGCTTCCATGATAATTCCAGGCTTTGCATTGGCATAGATACGGGAGCTTCCGGTCAGCTGCTCCGGGTCATTGATGGAACTCATATCCAGTGTTGTCCAAGGCAGCTTTAAGATTCTTGCTACCGCATAGGCTATCTGGGATTTTCCGGTTCCTGCCGGTCCCACCAGAAGCAGTCCATATGCCGGCAGGGTATGGGTTCTGTTAATCTGAATGATGGTTTCCATGATACGCTGTTTTACTTTCTCCATGCCATATAACTCTTCATCGAGAATCTTTCTTGCTTCTACCGGATCAATTGCCTCAAAATAATTGCTCTTCCACTGGATATTCATCATAATGGACAATGCTCTCTGGGCATGACGGCGTTCCTCCGGTGATACCTCATGGGAGCGTGCTACTGCAAGGTTTCTTCTCGCCCAGAGGCGGATATTATCCGGCATGGTTCTGCCGGCGCAGGTCATAAAATCGGAAATGCTCTGTAAGCTGGTCAGCTTCATATCATCTCCATTTTCATCCTCTTCTTCCTCGTCCATTTCCTCTGCCGGTGCACTGCTGGCAAGAAGTCTCTCTATCATAAACTGTAAAAATCCATCCTCTGCCGACAATTTGGTTCCTGCACCAAAGGTTGTCTCCCGAATCTTGTATACAGCATACCCTTCTTCCCGGTTTTCTCCGGAAAGGCGCACACTGATATGATTTTCTCCCAGCCATTTAATCAGGCTGACGAAACGTGCATCTACTTTTAAAATATCTGCGCTGTAAGTCTCGCTTTCTTCCTTAAATTCAAAAGCAGTCTGCTGGCTCTGGTTTGCAAACACACCACCGGAATGATGTTTCCACTGACGGCTCTGATTGTCAAGAACAAGTATCGGCTCATCCGCTGTCTTCTCTTTCTCATTGGACTGAAAAGTTGTATAAGTGCATACGGACTCTGTTTTCTTCCCGCCCGGTGCATTACTAAAGTCAAAAACTGGCATTTTTCTCTCTCCTGTATTTTTCATTTGTCCTCTTAAACTGATAAAAAGACCTTTTCTCTCAGAATACCACAAGGGTTCTGAAAAGAAAAGGTCTTGCTGTTTTGTTTTATTATCTGCTTTTCTTCTTCCACTTTATCATATTCGAAAATACTCATCGCAACTACCTTCGCACGATTCTTTTTCAGGAAATCTCTTAAGTCCTATTAATGGGTCCGTTCATATTCTAAGAATTCTTTTGTCTTAGACCAGTACTTGATTCCCCAGTTTTCAAAATTCCATTCTTCCATATAGGCATTGCACTCATAATCCACATAATAGAGGACATTTTGCCACAGGATAAAATTTGTAGGGAAATAATCAATATTTGTATGTGCAGCATATAACTTTGTGCACATTTCTTTTACCTGTTGCAGGCAGATTTCCGGCAGTGCGTCCTTTTCCACCTGCTGATAGACAGTGTCTCCCGGAATGTATTCCTTTAAAATGCGTTCCTGTGTTTCATCGATATCAAGCAGCTTTGGCATGGTAATTCCAATTTCCATAAGCCGTTTATAATCCCTTTTTTCAGCCTCTAACTTATTATCAAACTGATAATAACTGCATGGTTCATGGTGAATCTGTTTCAGGACATATTCCTTCTCCCCATCTGTCACAAGATAGGAATAGCCGCCTTTCCCCTTTCCAAGCAGTTTTTTCACTTTATATTCTTTTCCGTTTAATGTCATTATCTCTTCTTCCGGCAGCTCCATTTCCGCTCCGATATCCAGTTTCTTTTCATAAGCCAGCTTATCCGCCATGCGGATGCTGCGCTGTTTTCCGGTATCATCCACCAGAAGAATCGTAACCATCGGTTCTTCCCCTTCCGGCCGTCCTTCACAGCCGAATTCATCCTCAATAATATCTGTGATTTTGTATTTTTTCATCTGTTGATTCCTTTCCTGTTACTTCCTTTATTTCTTTTGAAATATCTATGCTTCTATTACGAGACCAACTTTTAACTGCTCCACCATATCGCCTAACTCCTGCTGTAGAATCCGAAAAGCTCTTCCTCCCGTACAGTGACCGGTATAAATCTTTTTTACACCGGTTGCCTTTATTTTTTCTGCCAACTGCCGAATTTCAGTTTCCCCCTTTTGAAAAATGTGGAAGCCACCAATCATCATTTTTGCCGGCTTTTCAAACAGTTTGCTGACCTCATTTATAATATTGTCTGCGCCACCATGCGAACAGCTGTTAAAAATAATAAGACCATCCTCTTCCTCTATTACAAGACTTTGTTCATGGGCGAAATCGTCCGGTCGCCAACGTCTGCCGTCTCTGATATACATTTTATTGGCGGCTCCGATTGTCTCAAGACCTTTTGTCGTATGGGGAATCAGATATACATTTTCATAAAGTTTGTACTTTCCGGTCACATATTCAATTCTATCCTTCTGTCTGGTTAAGATATGTTTTGGAATTCCAATATATTTATGAATAAACCACTTCTTAAAATAACAGTTTTCACCGGTTCCCTTTTGAAGATAAAATTTCGCATTCTCATTTTCTTCAAAAAATGCCTGCATCCCATTTGCATGGTCATAATGGGCATGGGACAATACCCCATAATCCACTGCCCCGATATCCTTTTCCAATGCTTTTGCATTTACCAGAAAACGGTTTGATGCACCCGTATCAAGCAGTATATTTTTTCCTGCCTGTTCGATATAAATGCTCAACCCCCATTCTCCAGTTGCAATTTCCGTTCCTATATTATCTACTAATACAGTTGCTTTCAAATTGAATCCCCCTTTTCTTATCTCATTACTTTTCATTATACCAATTTCCACTATTTCTACAATCATATCCTGGCAGCTTTCTTCCTGCAATTTTCTTCATGCATCTATCATCCATTGTAGTTTCTCCTGTTTCTCGTATTGTTAACTCATATCTTATTTCAGGTTGACATTCAGTTAATTTTTGTTTATCATAAAGAACTGTAAAATTCACACAGATACAAAGGAGACAAACCATGGATGCACTGACACTGGCACAGGAAATTATTGACGGACGACGCATTACGCGAGAGGATGATTTATCCTTTTTTCTTACCTGCAATTTAAAGGAATTATGCGAAGGAGCCGACAAAATCCGTGCTGCAAGAATTGGAGATAAAGTAGATTTATGTTCTATCATAAACGGACGAAGCGGACGCTGTCCGGAAGACTGTAAATATTGTGCCCAGTCTGCACATAACCATACCAACTGTGAAGTATATGACTTCCTGCCAGAAGAAGATATTATCAAAGCCTGCAAAATGAACGAAAGCGAAGGAGTTGACCGATTTTCTATCGTAACTGCGGGAAAAGCACTGACCGGTCCGGAGTTTGAAAAAGCCATTCACGCCTTTGAATCCATGCATCGGGAATGCAAAATCGATTTATGTGCTTCCATGGGATTTTTAGACGAAGAACAACTGCACCGCCTTCATGAGGCAGGCGTTACCAGCTATCATCATAATATAGAAACATCACGCCGGAATTTTCCAAATATCTGCACCACCCATACCTACGATATGAAAATTGAAACTTTAAAGAAAGTAAAAGCGGAAGGCATGTGCGCCTGCTCCGGTGGTATTATCGGAATGGGCGAAACCTGGGAAGACCGTCTGGATATGGCAGTAAGTTTAGCTGAACTGGGAATTGATTCTATTCCAATCAATGCTTTAATGCCAATCCCGGGAACTCCATTAGAAAATCTGCCGCAGTTAAGTGAAGATGATATTCTGCGTACCATCGCATTCTTCCGTTATATCAATCCGGATGCAAATATCCGTCTGGCTGCCGGCCGTGCACTGCTTACCAACGATGGTGAAACTGCTTTTCAGGCTGGTGCATCTGCAACCATTACCGGAAATATGCTGACTACCGTTGCCTGCGCTACCATAAGAAGTGACCGGAAATTGTTAGAAGATTTAGGCAGGGATGTAACTCCGGATTACTGGAAAGAAGCATAATAGATTCTTATGGACCTTTGATAGAAAAAAGGAAGCCGTTCCATCGGAACTGCTTCCCTTTTTTATGCGGATAACCCACAAAATATTTTCCCGCGTTTATACGATTTTCCTACACCTGTATTCGGTCTGCAATTTCATTTCCCATTGCAAATCTGCTGTCTTTTGCCCCAATAATTACACAGTCACGCATTTTCTGGATGAGCTGTATGCGTTCCCCCTCATCTACAGAGTGGCTATGCAAGAAATCAAGCACTTCCGGCTGACCAAACATCCACTGAATGGTATAGGTTTCACCTGGTGTTGCTTTTGACAATGCCTGCATAGAAATTCCTCCTTTTCTCCTATTGTAGTTTTCACCTGCCCTGTTAGTCAATTGCTATCTTAGTTGCAATCTTCCAACAAATAGTATACGTATATAACAGGAGTAAGATACGGATTTTCTCTTTTATCTTTTTAAAATATCTTCCAAATCCAGACCATAACGTTTGGCAATATCTCTTGCATAACTTAAGCCATCCGGTGTCGTCCGGATGACCCGGTAACTCCGGGTACCCTCTTCTTTACTTTCCATCATTGCCACCAGATTATCGATTTTGCCTTTATTCTCCGGATGCTCATTATAGGTATCCAGCTGTTGTGTCAAATCATGAATATGGGTCACATAAAGGCCACAGCAGCCGATAATTCCGATTCCGGTCAGCACCTCTGATGCTATGTAGCCTGCCTCAAGTCCACTGGTACTGGAAAAAGATTCATCCATCAACAGCATATCCGTATCTGACAGTTGTTTCATGATTTCACTCAGTCTTACACACTCACTTTCCAGTCTGCCCATTCCATAATTATTCTCATCAGAGGATGGAAAATGTGTAAATATTCCAGACACCGGACTCATTACCGCCTCTTCTGCCGGAACAAACAGCCCCAGTTGGAATAACGCCTGCGCCATTCCGATGGAATAGGCAAAAATAGATTTCCCTCCGTGATTTGGGCCGGTTATCAGATAGAATCTTCCTTTTTCATCCAGCTCAAAGGAATTAGACACAATTGTTTCCTCTACGGAATTCACTGCCAGCATGGGATTGTATACATGCTTTAACCCACAGCGTTTCTCCTGCATGGATGCAATCTTCGGTCTGCACATGGCAAATCCCTTTTCTTTCATGGAACGGATAAATTTTACTCCGGCAGTCAGAAAACGGATATCATCCAATAAAGCAATAAACATATTTGTATTAATGTGATAATAATTCTGCACCAGCGGTTCAAACTCCCTCAGCGGCTTTGCAAAAATAGTCTGCAAAGCTGCATTCATGGAATAGTCTATAGCATCCTGTTCATCATTGTGCAGCACCCGGCTCAGTGGATAGAGTGCCGACATCAGATGCCATTTATCTTTTTTCCCTTTTTTCAAAAGCCGGTCCATGATAGTTCCTGGATGGAACTGCTCCTCATTGACAGAAATCAGTCCGGCTTCTTTCGGTCTTAAATTGCCATCAAGATTAATACCTACGGTTACGCTTTTGATATGCCCGAAGTTCAGTTCCATTTTCGGAAGTTCCTCATTCAGGCTCTGGTACTCGCTGCTTGCTACGATTGAGTGAATTTCTTTTTTGAAATTCTGCATACCTTCCGAATGAATCTCTGCTTTTTCCAATGCATCCGCAAACAGATTTACAATTTCCTGATACATTTCAAGATATCGCACCGAACGCAGGGCTGAATCCGTCGTAAAATCACTGTTTAATACTCTTCGCATATCATTGATATTATAAATAATGGATACCGCCTTGCAAAATACCTCATAAAGTGATGGATTTTCCACCAGATCTTCTACTACGCCCAGACGATACTCTAATACTCGCTCATCTGTAGAGAAGAAATTTTCCAGTGAAAGGTCTGCCACTCCCCGGTAACTTTCCTTAATCAGTATTACCATAGCATCAATTTTTAATGCGTGGATAAATTTATAATCCTTCATGGGAACGGCTTTGTTCCGGTCATAATCCGGTGGATATAATAAATGAAAATCTGTCTGCATTCCACTTACGCTCCTTTTCTCTATTGTGCCCTTCTCTGTCATGCATCCGAACGTGAATATGCATTTTTCATCTGGCTGCTTAATTCAAACAGCACTTTATCCAAAGTATCCTGTGTCTCTTTCTTAAGCATTTCTGCTATCGCATTATTTGCCTGCTGCATCAGTTTCTGTCTGTTTGCTGCGTCCTTTTCTTCTGCCAGAAGTGCATCATAGGTATGCAGCAGTTCCCGCCCTTTTGCCATCACATGCATCTGGTAGCGTTCGATGTGAAAAAGGGATCTGTGATAAGAGGCATCTGCCATAGCTGCAATCATACGGCTTGCCCAGTAGAAATTATCTGTAGAAACTTCTCCGGTGGTATTGGATACATATTCCGGCGTTATCTCCACTTCACCGTAAAACGGAACCAGCACATTAAATACATTTGATGCAAATGCTACCCACTGTATGATGTTTCCTGTATTTTCGGTAATGTCCGCCTGCTCCGGCCGCATTTCAATCACAGAAAGAAAATCATTCCGGTTAACTCCAATGGAACGGAATGCGCCTTTCATGGATTTTTCCCCATAAGAACCATACGGGTCATACGGTGTTCCCTGAAAATGTGCGGATAATACATATTTTACATCTTCGATTGTTACCTTTTTCTCCGGTTTTAAGCACCATGGAATATCATCGGATGCCGGCGTATAATCAGCCTGCTCCCCATCCCATTTATAGGTATGTGGGTTGAGATAACGCTCCATAAACCAGGCTCTTGGTGTATTGTATACATGATCGGAATCATCATGGGAACCAAATGCATCTCTTGGATTTAAGCTGCCATCCAAAGAAAGATTCAGATGATTTTCTTCAATAAATTCCCGCAAATCCTTTGAGCACATATAGTCCTTCTGTGTAGTAAGGGCATCCTCTAAATCAAAGGTGTCAAGTCCCAGCTGGTTTGGCATTACCACATAGACATCATCCGGCACTCTTCCTGCCATCCAGTGATGTCCGCCAATGGTCTCAAGCCACCAGATTTCATCCTTATCCTGAAATGCAATTCCATTCATCTCATAGGTTCCATACTGCTCCAACAAACTGCCCAGGCGAATGACACCCTCTCTTGCACTGTGAATGTACGGAAGCACAATGTATACAATATCCTCTTCTCCAATGCCGCCGATAATCTCTTCCCTGCCATTTTCTGCCGGATGGTAGGTCACCAGAGGATCTGCTCCTAAGACGCGGGGATTGGAAGTTATGGTCTCTGTTGCAGTCATGGCAACCTTTGCCTCATTGACTCCACAGGCAGCCCAGATTCCCTCTCCATCTACTGCATTCGGCATTGCCGTGTAACGCATCGGATGCTCCGGCAATTCTATTTTCACATGAGATAATACCGACTGATAGATTGTCGGCTGTTCTTCCGGATGAATTACCACATATTTCTTAGGTGTAAAATGTCCGGCACCGGAATCATCATTTCGTGCAATTATGGTTGCTCCATTATAAGAAGCTTTTTTCCCTACTAAAATGGTTGTACATGGCATATCTGTTCTACCCCTTTTCCTGTTTCATTGAATGTTATTTCTAACGATAGCCCATCTTCGTCTCATAATTTACGATGGTATCCTCATTGGTTCTCTCTATTTCCGATAACATATCTTCTTTGAAATCGTCCGGTTCAATGGTTCCGTTGTACCAGGATTTTCCATTGAAATATTCCTGCAGTCCTTCATCTAAGAATTTTCTTCCATGTCTTGCATAGATTTCATTTCTGGCAATCCGAAGGTCCTCCTGGGTCAGATTCTCCAAATCAGCTTCCGTTAATAATCGGCTGGCACTCTCCGGAAGAATATATTCTGCTTCCTCTTCTCCAACTGCTCCGTCTGTTCCCATGTCCTCATTTCCGGTTGTATCTTCTTTATTTATTACTTCGGAAGTTTTCTCAGATGCTTCCTGCTGTCCGCTTACATCTTTCCTATCTGTCTGCTCTGTAGACATTTCCGTCTCTGTGGTCTGCTCCGTTGTAACCACCGGCTTATCGGTAATATCATCCTGCTTTGCCGGCTGATTGCCCTTGATAAATAACAATACAATAATTGCAATCAGAATAATAATAAGGACTGCTGCACCGATTAATAAATATACCATGGCACCGGAGCCGGATTTCTTCTCAGTTTCATTCTTATTTTTATTTGATATTTTTTCACTGTTCTTTGTTTTTGTTACTTTCTCATTCTTTTTTTGTTGTGGCTGTGGCACTGAAGCTTTCTGCGGTGCCGGATTTGGCTGGATTGCTCCCGGCTGAAAAGCTTCTACTTTCGTTCCGCATTTGGTACAGAATTTTGCATTTACCGGTAATGCATTTCCACATTTTGTACAAAACATTTTCTTTCCTCTTTTTTGTTATTTTATGTTTCTTTTGTTTCAAATTTTCAAATTATTTTTATTATTGATTCTATTGTACAAAAATGCGGGACACCAATTCCGTATCCCGCATTTTCTTTTTTATCTTTTAAATTTCTTCCCGTCCTGTTCTGGAACGAATTACGAATAATACGCCAATTAATACCACGATACAAACCGGAAGTGCCAGCCATGAAATTCCTGCCAGTCCTGCTGCCTGCAGGATACCAATCAGGAAATAGCCCAGTAAGCAGACTGCTGCAACTGTCAATGCATACGGAAGCTGGGTTGCTACATGGTTAACATGCTCACAGTGGCCACCGGCAGATGCCATAATTGTGGTATCTGAAATCGGTGAGCAATGGTCTCCACAAACTGCTCCTGCCAGACAGGACGCAATGGAGATTACCATCATCTGTCCGCTTGGGAATACACCAAGGACAATCGGAATCAGAATACTGAAGGTTCCCCAGGAGGTTCCGGTTGCAAATGCTAAGAACGCTGCTACCAGGAAGATAATCATTGGCAGGAAGCCCTGCATTGCATTTGCTGAATTTGCTACCAGATCAGCCACGAATACTTTTGCTCCTAAGAGATTGGTCATTCCGGATAAGGTCCATGCCATAGTCAGAATCAGAATCGGAGCAATCATCGCCTTAAATCCTTCCGGAATACATTCGGTAAATTCCTTAAAGGATAAAACATCACGCAACATGTAATAGATAAAAGTAAATACAAGTGTTACTGCGCCGCCAAGAACCAGTCCGACGGAAGCATCACAGCCAGAGAATGCCTCTACAAAGGAAGTTCCGCTGAAGAAGCCACCGGTATAAATCATGGCTACGATACAGCTTACAATCAACACAGCTACCGGAAGAATCAAATCCAGTACGTGAGAGTTTTCTTTTACAACTTCCTCTTCATTATCTTCATACGGTCTTCCCGGTGTGGTAAACAAATCACCTTTGATTGCATTCATTTCATGGGTTTTCATCGGTCCGAAATCCACGCGCAAAAGAGTAATTCCAATTAACATTACCAATGTCAGCAATGCATATAAGTTATATGGAATTGTCTGGATAAATACCGCAAATCCATTGATTCCGGAATCTGCCGGAACAGAAGAAGTAACTGCTGCTGCCCAGGAACTGATTGGTGCGATGATACATACCGGTGCTGCCGTTGCATCAATAATATAAGATAATTTTGCACGGGACACCTTGTGCCGGTCTGTAACCGGACGCATTACACTTCCTACGGTCAGACAGTTAAAATAATCATCCACGAAAATCAATACACCAAGAATCATAACGGAAATCTGCGCTCCGATTCTGGTTTTAATATGCCGGGATGCCCACTTTCCAAATGCGGCAGAACCACCTGCACGGTTAAGAAGGGATACCAAAATGCCAAGCATGACAAGGAATACTAAAATTCCCACATTTCCTGCATCTGACAGTTTGTATATCATACCACCTTCTTCCTGGAATAAAATGGTATTTAACATTAATTCAAGGTTAAAATTGGAATACAGTAAACCACCTACAATAATTCCTGCCAGAAGTGAGGTATAAACCTCTTTGGTAATCAATGCCAGTCCGATTGCAATAACCGGCGGAAGCAAAGATAAAATCGTTGCATAGACTTTACACTGATAGCTGTCAGCATCAGCAATTGTTCCTGGTGTCTGGCTTGTTACGACCATAAGTATCACAATAATCGCAATAAATACCAGCATACCAATCTGTTTTCTTTTCATTTTCACTGTTTTCGTCTCCATCTCATTGTATTTTCAAAATAACCTACTCTGCCTTAATTGCCCAGCGCATCTTAGTAGAACGTGCCCGTCCGTTCTGCGCACACTCCTGTGCAGATGGGCGGATTACATCTTTGGCATAATCGGCATAAATGCCTGCCCGATAGCCTTCTTTTAATGCTTTCTTTACTAACTTGTCTTCGCCGGAATGGAAAGTTAAAATTGCGGCTCTTCCGCCCGGTTTCAATGCATCCGGCAGTTTCTCCATGAATTCATACAGCACTTCAAATTCACGGTTCACATCAATACGAAGTGCCTGGAAGGTTCGTTGGCAGGTCTTTTTTATCGTATCCTTTTTCTCTTTTTCCGGTAGAAAATCAAGCGTCTTTTCAATGATATTCCTTAACTTTGTGGTGGTATCAATCCGGTTGCCTTTTCGAATCTCATCGGTAATCGCTTTTGCCAGTTCTTCACAGTATGGCTCATCCGAATTTTCATAAAGCATTCCCGCCAGTTCATCCTTTGTAATGGCAGCCAGGCGTTCTGCTGCACTGATTCCGGCTTCCTGGTTCAGCCGTAAATCCAGTGGGCCATCCACTTTAAAAGAAAATCCACGCTTCGGATTATCAATCTGCATGGAAGATACACCCAGGTCCGCAAGAATAAAATCAAATCCACCGGCTTCTTTTGCAATTTCATCTATCGTACAGAAATTCTGTAATCGTATTGTCAGAATATCTTCTCCAAAACCGGCCTCTTCTAACCGCTTTCTTGTCCTGGCTGATTCCTCC
This sequence comes from Roseburia amylophila, assembly GCF_025567465.1. Lineage (NCBI taxonomy): Bacteria > Bacillati > Bacillota > Clostridia > Lachnospirales > Lachnospiraceae > Roseburia > Roseburia amylophila. The sequence continues at coordinate 30,640 of NZ_JAOQKI010000022.1, read as the reverse complement.
GGGTCTACATCCGTTGCATAGATGTGTCCCTGCCCGTTTAAGCACTGCAGCATGGCTTTCGTATGACCGCCATATCCCAAGGTCGCATCAAAGCCTGTTTCTCCCGGTTGGATTTTTAAGAAATCCAGAATTTCATTTACCATTATGGAAATATGCATTCCGGCAGGTGTGTTTCCTTTTTTTATTACATGCTCAATCGTATCTTTATATTTTTCCGGCTGAAGTTCTTTATATTTTTCTTCAAATTTCTTCGGATATTTTCCACTGTAACGCACCCTGCGTTTGTGGGTTGTCTGGTTTTCCTCTGCCATAATTAAAAAGCCTTCTTGATTGCTTCCATTAACTCATCATAAGTCTCAAATGCAGGCAGTTCCGGATGGTCTTTCTTAATCTGCTCGGTGCTGCGGAATAAGAATCCTGCTTTACTTGCCTCAATCATTCCAAGGTCATTGTGGCTGTCTCCGCTGGCAATCGTCTCATAACCAATGGACTGTAATGCTTTTACTGTAGTCAGCTTGGAATTTTCAATTCTCATCTTAAATCCGGTAATCTCACCGTCCTCTGCCACCTCCAGAGAATTACAGAAAATGGTAGGCCAGCCTAATTTCTTCATCAGAGGTCCTGCAAACTGGGTAAAGGTATCACTGATGATGATAACCTGTGTCATGGAACGAAGTTCATCTAAGAACTCTTTTGCTCCCGGCATCGGGTCAATTTTTGCGATGGTTTCCTGAATTTCTTTTAATCCAAGTCCATGTTCTTTTAAGATGCCAAGTCTCCATTTCATCAATTTATTGTAATCCGGTTCGTCTCTTGTAGTTCTCTTTAATTCAGGGATTCCGCTTGTTTCTGCAAATGCAATCCAGATCTCCGGTACCAATACTCCTTCCAGATCAAGGCATACAATGTTCATGTCCATAATTAATCCTCCATACAAACATATTTAATTCAACAAATTACTTCCCTAAAGTATACCTTATTATGAATAAAAGTACAAGAAAGAACCTCATTTTTCAGAAAGCCAAAGCTTTTCTCATAACCAATATGTGACAAGCTATGTTAATCTTACCAGAGGTATCGGTATACCATACAAACATTCCGCCATCCGGCTCAATACACTTTATCTCCTTTGGAAGCTTTTCCCTGATTAATTTGCACATATATTCGCTCTTTTTCGCATAGAAAGCGGATACCTCTGCAATATGTTTCTTAATATCATAATTCTTATAATACTCATAAACAATCATCTGTGCAAGAATATTTGTATGTACATCGGTAAACTGTTTTAACAGTGTTCCACGTTCTATAATCTTCTTGTTGGCAATCATAAATCCCACACGAAGCCCCGGTGCCACAACCTTGGAAAAGCTGCCGGAATAACATACAATTACCTCTGTTGGAAATGTAAGCTTCAGTCTTGCGCTGATTTTCCTGGGTGCAACTCTTTCTTATATTTCCTTAAAGAATCCCGACTTTATTTATGATTATTTCTTTCTGGTAATTGTCAAAATAATTCTGATTCCGGTTGGTATTGCAGCCGTGGTATCACATTTCCTTACTCCGACCGAAACAACCATTCTTACCCTGATGGCATGTATGCCAGCCATGTCCGCCATTCCGATGATGGCAGAAAACTACCATTCCGATGCGGAATTTGCTTCTAAGACCTGCTTTGTCATGACACTTTGCTCCGTCTTTACGATTCCGCTAGTCTTCTTCCTCAAAACCATGCTGTAGGAATTCATTCCATGCAGCATTGGTTTTTTCTAATTCTTTTTTCTGCATAATCGCATTCCGGTCACTTAAAATGGCAAGCATCTCATCTACGATTTCACCCTCCGGCAGATATTCATAGTGTGATAAATACCACAGCATCCTCTGTGCCGTAAAATCCGTATTCAGATTCCGGGTAATGACATCACAGAATTCTTCCGGATACCCCCGCTCTGTCATGATATGATAAAGCTCTATACTCTTTTCCGACTTCGGTTTCATTTTCCATTCCTGCCCTTCGTCTCTTAGAATTCATATTTTAATATGGCACAGTTCTTCACGCCAAATGCAGCATATTCTTCATTGGTCATTTCATAAAAATAGGACTGCACAACTCTTGATATGCCATTGTGTGCCACCAGAATATAAGTCTTATCGGAAGCAGTTACTTCATCCAGAAGATTGTAAATTCTCTGTGCCAGATGCAGCATAGATTCTCCGCCGTCATAGCGGGTGATAAACTGTCCCTTTGCAATCTTAAATTCTGCTCCATCCCGCGGTGTGGATTCAAATCTGCCAAAGTTCTGCTCCTTTAAACGAAGCTCTTCCCTTGCCGGAATTCCGGTAATTTCTGAAATATGCAATGCAGTATCTTTTGCCCGGATTAATGGGGAATATAATATTTCATCCGCCTTTATGCCTTCTTCTAATATTTTCTTTCCGGTCTCAATTGCCTGCTTATGTCCAAGCTCAGTCAGTGCAATATCTGTTGCACCACATATCCTATTTTCTACATTCCATATGGTCTGTCCGTGCCGGACAAAATATACGCATCCCATACTGTTTTCTCCCTTAATGCCTTATTTATATTCTTCGTCATTTTAGCGGTTCACCGGAAAAATGTCAATTTTCATATGTTTAAACAAATTTGAGGAATAATCAGTTTCCAAGTCACTTATTATCTGAATATTTTTTGACATATTTCCCATAAAGTAGTAAAATTATGATAAATATTTAGATTTTCGCTTTTACTTTTACTGTTGCATAACGCAATTGGTGCCATAGTGCCATTGTATATAACGAAGGAGGAACGTTATGTTTGAGAATCTTAAAATTAGAAACCGTCTGGGGAAGGCATTCCGTATTATCGTGACAACCTGCTCCATCGCAGCCGTCCTTGGTGTGGTTATGCTGATTGTAACCATGACTCTGTATAAGAATGCCCTGAACAATTATGGTTTTTCACAGGGTGACATCGGCAAAGCATTGGTTGCCTTTACCGATACCAGATCTGCCACCCGTGCTATTGTCGGATATGATGATGACAGTCTGATTAGTCAGATGTCCGATACCCATGACGAAAGAAAGGCCACTTTTGAACAGTATTGGGAAATTGTAGATGAAGTTACTACCACCAGCAAAGAGCAGGAAATCTATGATTCCATTGATGCCAAGCTGGAAGATTACTGGACTACTGAGCAGAAAGCAATTGATACCGGCAAAACAACCGACCCGGGTCAGAGTGCAAAAGCCCAGAATATAATGATTGATGAAGTAGCCCCATTATATGACGAAATCTATTCCGGAATGAGGGACTTGATGAATACCAAAGTAACAGAAGGAGATCATTTAGCAGATACACTTTCTGTTGTTACCCTTATTTTTATCATTATCATTGCTGTAATTATTATTGTATCCATCCTTGTTTCTTCCAAGATGGGAGTTTCCATTGCAAAGGGAATTTCAAAACCTTTAGTCGCACTGGAGAATCGTCTTAGCACTTTTGCACAGGGTAATTTACATGACCCTTTCCCGGAGGTGAAATCCAACGATGAAGTTGCAAGTATTGCAGCCACTTCTACTGAAATGGCTGAAACACTGAACGCAGTCATCACTGATGTAGGTGTTCTGATGGAGGGCATGGCAAATGGTGATTACACCATTCAGTCCGAGCATTCCGACAAATATGTCGGTGACTTCGAACAGTTACTGACCGCAATGCGTGGCATGCGTGATGCAATGGTACATACTATCCAGATGATTGGAGAAGCTTCTTCCCAGGTTTCTGCCGGTTCCATGAACCTTGCAGAATCTTCCCAGAGTATGGCAGAAGGTGCTACTGAGCAGGCCGGTGCCGTACAACAGCTTCAGGCAACAATCACTGATATTACAAGTAATATTGAACAGTCCGCTGATCAGGCTCAGATTGCTTATGATCAGGCAAAGCAGTATGCTGCTGAAGCAGAAGACAGCAGTGCTGAAATGAAAGCCATGGTTGATGCTATGGCACGTATTGATGAAACTTCTAAGAAGATTGGAAATATTATTTCTGAAATCGAAGATATTGCTTCCCAGACCAACTTACTTTCTCTGAATGCTTCTATCGAGGCTGCAAGAGCCGGCGAAGCAGGACGTGGATTCGCCGTTGTTGCTGACCAGATTCGTCAGCTTGCAGAGCAGACAACCAAATCTGCTGTAGATACCAGAGACTTAATCGAAGGTGCCCTTCAGGAGATTGCTGAAGGTAATGCTGCTGCAGACCATGCTGCTGAATCTATCGGAAACGTTGTAAATGGTATCCAGCAGATTGCAGAATCTTCCAAGCACATCAGTGATGTTGCTAAGACTCAGGCAAATGCCATGGATCAGGCAGAACAGGGTGTAAACCAGATTTCTGAGGTAGTTCAGTCCAACTCCGCATCCGCAGAAGAGACCTCTGCTACCAGCCAGGAGTTATCTGCACAGGCAACTTCCTTAGATGAACTTGTTGGAAAATTCATCTTACCAGAAGACACTGAACAGTAAAATATACCAAAGCCCGTGAAATCATAAAACAACTTTGATTCCACGGGCTTTTCTTTTATTCCAATTTCTTTATTTCAATTTTCCCTGTTCTTCTGCCAGGCTTCGCAGTTCTTTATTTAACATATTATAAGGTCCGAAATTCTCGCAGGTGCAAATACAGGTTTCACAGCCTGCAAGTATTTTCTTTGCTTCTTCCAGCTGTGCTTCTTCCATCGGATAAAATGCTTTTGCAGTAATGACTTTTGATGCCAGTGCCGTTGCAACAGGATATTCTACGTCATTTTCAAATAAGATTCCTGCTGCAAATGGAATATGTTCTCTCTGCAATCTGTAATAAGTTGGTATTGCAGCACCACCGCCTCCGATTACGAATACGTTCGGGGCAGCTTTATTTCCCGGCATCTGCATGATTCCAAGCATGGAATCAAAGTTCTTTTCCTCAATTCCATAAAGCTTCTGTACCAGCGAACCCTGAAAGATTTCCTCCGGTGGTCCAATATGGCTGACGGTGGTCCCATCTACACAGGCTACCGTATCCGATACTTTCTGTACCAGGTCAAGTTCATGCAGTGACATAATTACTGCTATATTCCGTTCCCTTGCCAGTTTCCGGATGCTGTTTAAAATATCAAGCTTATAGCGGATATCCAGATAAGAGGTAGGTTCATCTAATACCAGGATTGCTGTATCCTGACAGATGGCTCTCGCCAACATAACACGCTGTCTTTGTCCGTCACTGATTCTTGTAAATGACTGCTCTGCCACCTCCTCCGCATGAACCATGGTAATTGCCTCATCCACCAGTTTCCAGTCCTGCTTATCTAAAATTCCAAGTCTTCCGGTATAGGGATATCGTCCGGTTGCAACCACATCCCGGCAGGACATCAGTTCCGGATGAATATGCTCTGTCATTACCATGGAAAGGCTCTTTGCGATTTCTGCCTCTTTCATTTCCGAGGTTGCTTTCCCGTTCAGGTATACTACACCACCAAGGGATTTCAACTGCTTTACAATACTCTTTAGAATCGTAGATTTACCGGAACCATTTGGGCCAATCAACGTCAATACCCTTCCCGGTTCTGCCATCAGATTAACATTCGAAAGAATGACCTTTTTTCCATATCCAACTTTGAATTTGTCTGTTACAAGCCCCTGTTTTCTTTCAGAAAATTTCATTTTTCCTGCCATGCGTTCTTTCTCTGTGTACTCTGCTTTTCCTGCCATCTGTTTTGTCATCCCCGCTCCTCCTGTCTGCGCAGCATCATTACAATTACCACCGGAACTAAAAAGACCGCTGTAACGGTACTGATACTTACTTCTGTCGGTGCAAAGAGTGTTCTTGCGATTCCATCACAAAACAGTGTCACTACCGCTCCCCCCAGAAAGCAGCCCGGTATCAGCACCAGTGGTTTTGCTGTTCCTGTGGCAGATTTTATCAGATGTGGCACCGCAATTCCTACAAAGGAAATCGGTCCTGCAAAAGCTGTTACACAAGCCGACAATAAGCTGGATAACAGAATCAGGCTTACCCGGAGCACAGTTATATTAACACCCATATTTCTGGCATAAGTCTCTCCCATCTGATACGCACCAATCGGCTTTGCAAGAAACATTGCCGCAAGAAAGGACAGCAAGGTCAGGATAAATATCATCAGAATATTCGACCAGTTCATTCCGGAGAAGCTGCCCTGGGACCAGTTGTGCAAATTTACGATATTCGAATCATCTGCAAAAGTAACACAGATGTCTGTAATTGCCGAGCAGATATATCCGATTAGAATTCCGCATACAATCAGAAGAGACATTCTATGTACCTTCATGGAAATTAAAAGTACAAATCCCATTGCCAGAAGTGAGCCGGCAAAGGCTGCTGCTACCATTCCAAAAGAACTGATTGTAATTCCCCTTCCCAGAAGATAAATCATTGCCAGTGCTACCATAAGTTTGGCACCGGAAGAAATTCCCAGCACATACGGACCTGCAATTGGATTTCCAAAAAAGGTCTGCAGTAAAAATCCGGAAATGGACAATGCTCCCCCCAGCATGACAGCAGCCAGAATCCGTGGCAGTCTGATATCCCAGATAATATGATAAGCAGTACCTTCTTCTGTCTGTTTCAGTAAAATATTCCAAAGTTCATCCCAGGAAATCGAAATACTTCCAGAACCAATATTCCAGAAAATTAATCCCACCAGCAATATAATAATTGTTATAAAAGAGACTGCATACCGCTTCATTTTCTTTTACCTCAGCTTCTTTAAATATCCTGCTTCTTCTGTATCTGTATTCCGAATTATTTTATTCAGATCTTCCATAAAATCTCCGATTGCCGTGGATTTCTGGAAGAAATTATTTGTGGTACAATAGACATTTCCATCCTGTACTGCCTGAAAATCTGCAAACAGTGCATTCTTCTGCTTCAATTCCTCCAGCGTACTGATTTCGCCTTCAATTGTACTGTTATATATTAAGATATCGGCATTCTTTGCATCTGCATAGAAATCCTCCATCTGTATGTTCATTGTGGAAAGTGCATTTTCTTCTTCGCCCGCCAGTTGTTCCGGCACATAGGTTCCACCGGAAAGAGCAATCATCTGCGCTACATAATCATTTGATTTCCGCACACTGATTGTTCCGTTTGCTGTCACACTGAAAAATGCTACTGTTACATTGCAGCTTTCTTTCTTCATAATCGGCTCTAATTTTTCTAATTCTGCTTCATAGAAAGAATCTGCTTCTTCCTCTTTATCAAATAATACTCCATATAAACGGATCCATTCCAGTCTGCCCAATGGGTGTGATTCATAGCTGGAACGCTCCACAAGTACAGGGATTCCAAGTTCTTCCAACTTTTCTTTTACTTCCGGGTTATGATAAATCATTGTATTTTCAATTGCCAGATTACAGCCTTCATCCAGAATCAGTTCATAGTCCGGAGCACTGTATTTTCCTGCATATAAAATGTCTCCTTCCTCCATGGCTTCCCTGGCTTCTTCTACATACCAGCCATCTTCCTTCGTTCCGGAGAGCCGGATATCTGACATGGCATCAATCTGTCTTACCAAATCCATGACAGAAGTGGATACCAGATATGTTTTATCCAGCGGCTGCTGTAAAACCGTAACATCCTCCGGGATATTCTGCGGCACCACCATGCCCTCCGGAATAAGCAAAAAACGACCGTCATCCACGATCGTAATCATTTTGTACCCGCCATATTCATCGACACTATACTGTGTTGCATAATTTAATTCCATACTCCCAGTCTTGCTGAGAGAACTAAAATCTACGGTATCTGCTTTTTTCTCCTGCTTCTTTGTACCACAGGCACAAAGAGTCAGAAGAAGTATACAGATAACGCTCACTATCATAATTCGTTTTTTCTGCATTTTATTTTACCAGTTTAAAATTCAATGTATATTCAATTTCATGAGGTGTGCTCATTGCAACAGTATCACCCACTACTGCAATGTCACAGTCAAAGCCGGATACCGGAATCGTAAAGGTGGAATTTCCGCCCTTGTTCTCATTAAGATACTTCGTTCCATCTACTAACATGTAATCATAGTTTGGACTGCTCCACACAACGGTTGCAGTAATTTTTCCATCTTTTATCACAACCTTCGCCGGTGAATCCACCGTTGCTCTTCCGGTTCCGCCCCCTAAAGTTACTTCTGCCTCATAAGAGCCATCAGCTAATTTTTTTTTTCAGGATTAGAAACAGATACTTTGTGGTCGTACCATTTTCCCTTTGTTCCAATTAATGCAAGGTCAAAGTCTTCATCCACTGCAGGAACCGGAACATCAAAGCCGTATACTTCTTCGCTGGTTCCATCACTGTATTCTACCGTATCTGTAGTAGGATCAAGAAGCTTCGCACCATCTTTCTGTGCATCTGCTGCTGTTCCAACAAATAAATTTACAATGTTCTTAGATGGAAGTGTGATATGTGCTGTCATTTTTCCATCCTTTACCGTAAGTTCTGCCTTGCCTTCTTTTGCTTCATTTACGTGAAACATTGTGCTGTCTGTGTTGAAGTCTACGGTATAAGTTCCATCCTCTAAGGCTGCAGAGAAATTGGAACCACCTGCTGTTGCAAGTGGTTCTGCCTCTAAAGCAGCCTTTGTATGTGCTACATAAATATCCTGGACTGCTTTGATTCTTCCAAGACCTTCAATCTGTGTATCTACACTGTCAAATGCTTTGGATGCTTCAAACTGGCTCTTCCAGGAATCTTCATCATCTCCAGCCATATCGTTGTTTGCATGGTCTCCGGCAACAACCATTAACGGACGAAGAATTACTTTTTTGTATCCTGCTTCTTTTACCTTTTCAATAACAGCTTCACATGCGGTATCTTCCGGTTCACCTTCTACGGTTCCAACGAATGCATTCTTGTAATTCAGTTTTTCTAACTGGGTCTGCATCTGGTCATAAGTTACATTTGCTGTATGGGAAGTGCCATGTCCCATAAATACAAATGCTGTTCCGTCTTCTGCTGCAGCATCCATGCTGTCATATCCAGCAAGTTTAACTGCTTCTGCTGTAATTGCTTCTGCAACGGCAGCCTTGTCTTCGTTGATTACAGTTGCATCACTTCCAACTTCACCTAACAGAGGTTCTGCGATACGGACTGTTTCAAATTTATCCTGATACTTCTCAATTGCTTCTACCAGTTCATCATATTCTGCACCATGCATTAAGTGGGTCGGCTGTACCACAAGATTCTTAACGCCATTGTCTACCGCACGCTCTAATGCCTGATCCATGTTATCGATTTTTTCATCATCACGGGCCTGTATATGGTTAATAATAATCTGTGCTGTAAATGCTCTTCTTACAGACCAGTCAGGATTTGCTTCCTGTAATGCTTTTTCAATGCCGCCGATATCTGTTGCGCGGCTGTCATTAAAGGATGTACCAAAGCTTACTACCAAAAGCTCATTCTCTCCAATATCATCCTGATTTAAAGGATCATCCTTTGATGCATCTCCGGTATCTCTTCCAAAGTAATCCGGGTCTGCATTTTCTCCGGATACCAGTTCCTTCTGAGCATCTGTCAGTGCATCCCATGCTTCTTTTGCTGCCTTACACTGTGCATCTGTCTCATCAGTTCTTTCCTGCACATAAATTGCATCAATCAATGCTGCTACCTCATCTGCTTTTGCCTGATCATCCTTTTCATCTTCTGTCGAAACAGCTTCTGTTGTTTCAGTTGTCCCTGTTGTTTTCTTATCACCACATCCCGCAAACATGGTTGCTGCCATAGTAAGTGTAAGAACTACAGTCAATGCTTTCTTTTTCATTTTTTTCTCCTTTTCTCATGTTCTGGTTTCATTTACACATGAAAAAACTCCGTTCCATATTGCTATGAACGAAGTAAATGACATACTAACTACAGGAAATACGCTTTACGGATTTCCCTTGTTATCAAACAGTACAGCCAATTACTCGTGACCCGGAATCTCTTCCCGTACCAGATAAACGGCAGGTTTCCTGACTCAAAGATTAACGCTCCGTAATCACCTTCCCAATGTCTGTGCATCAGTGGCGCTTTTAAAAGCCTGACTACGTTACTCCCTTCTTACAGTGACGAGTTCGTACAGGATTTACACCTGTTTCCCTTTTACCCTGCATATGAATGAATTTCATTGCAGGCACCGATTATCTTTCTATGAAATCGCTACTATACTAACACACTTTTTATTTTTTCACAAGCCATAGTTCACCCTGCCTCAACAAACTTCACCCTTAAAAAGTTCTCTAGCCTTTCAGCCGGTGGGTCAGTACTTTCATAATGGCATCATAATGTTCTGCCTGATGGGGATACGTGCAGTTGGTACAAATCTTAAGTTTTCTGCCATTTGTCTCTTTGTACTCCGGTGTTCCCGGACAATGTTCCATTTCATACATCGGGCAGTAGCAGAACATACAGTTAATCTGCTCAATGTCCCTATGGCAGGGATAATAAGCGCATGCACGATTCTCAAAAAAGCGGCTGCTGTTATGCACCGGCTCATCCTTGGTCTTTACAATCACGATGGTAAAATATCCGCTGTTTTCCGGTATGTTATCCACACCGGAAAAGACTTTTTCTTCCTCTTTTCCACAATTGGAAACACTATACACTTCTAACGGACGGATAGTGCTTTCCTTTTGCAGCATTTCTTTTAACTGCTTCAGCTTCCTTCCGGACTTCATATAGATTCTGGTGCCGGAAAATTGTCTCGATTCTTCTATCTCATAGGAACCGGGAATAATATGAATCTGCTCTTCCTTTTCTCCCAGCGAAATGCCAAGCCTTGCTGCCACTGCACAAAAAGACGGTACCCCGCTGACCATTTCCGTATAGCCACCATGCTCTTCGATTTTCTGTGAAAGATAAGTATAGGTAGAATAAATTGCCGGATCCCCCAGCGTTAAAAAGGCAACCTTTTCTCCCTTTGCAAGATATGCTTCTATATTTTCGCATATCTTATCATGGGCTTCTTCTAACTTTTTCTCATCTCTGGTCATGGGAAAATTCCATGCCACAAGCTGATGCTTCCGTATGTCCGGCACCAGTTTTTCTACAATCTGAAAAGCATTACACTCTTCTATCGATTCGGACGGCACTACTATGGTATCGCAGCATTCTATCACCTGAACCGCTTTATGGGTCAAAAGCTCCGGCTCCCCTGGTCCTACTCCAATTCCATATAAAATTCCACTCTGTGCTTTTTCTTTCTGCATCTGTCTTCCTCTTATTTTAAATGATCTTTTACTTCTATTTATCATTTACTTCGTTTTATCTTTTTGCTTCAATTTCGATTGTTGATACAATCCTGCCTGCTGATAGAAATGCTCTACAAAAGAAGGGTTGGACGGATAATAAAGATGAGGAAATCCCCACCAGTGGTTTTCTCCTTCCCAGACACATTCCCACCTTCTGCTTCCGATCGGTTTTTTTGCCACGCAGTCCGTTCCATTTTCCGTACTGTCAAAATAATGGAATTCGTGTCCCCGGATTTCTTCTTTTTCCGGCAGGAAACATCTTTCTTTCTCGGTAAGCTCCACATAGCCAAAACGCACCAGCTTTCCCCGGTAATCTGCATCTGCATCAATTACGCCCGCCATGGAATATTGTCTGCCTTCCATATCCTTCAGTGATTTATGAAGATAAAGAAAGCCCCCACATTCTGCCAGTGACGGAAGTCCGCCCCGGATGGCTTCCCGGATGGCTGTCTTCATGCTGTCATTTTCGGATAATTCCTTTGCAAAAAGTTCCGGATATCCCCCGCCTAACAGTAATCCGCTGATATGCTCCGGTAATTTCTTATCATGCAGGGGAGAAAACGGCACCAGCTCAAAGCCCCTTTTTGAAAGCAGTTTCAGGTTCTCCTGATAATAAAAACAAAATGCCTCATCTCTTGCGATGGCAAGGCGAAGTTTACTTTCATGGGTATCATTTTCTTTGATATCTGCTCTCTGATATGTCACTTTGTTTTCGTGACTATCAACTTTTGGGGATGCCGCATCCTTTTCTCCGGCTCCCCCAATTGCTAAAATCCGCTCTATCGATACCGTTTCTTTTAAGCTGTCTGCCCCGCGGCATACCTGTTCTTTTAAATCACGCTTTTCTTCCGGAAGTTTTAAGCCTAAGTGGCGGCTCTCCAGATGAAGCTCCTTCTGTTCGGTAAAACAGCCCAGCACTTCTATGGATAATTCGGTTTCGATTAACTCTTTTAATGACGCATAGAACATTTTGCTGACCCGGTTTAGTATCACGCCCTTTATGATTCCGGCTTTGTCATAGGATAAAAGTCCCTGTATCAGCGGAAGTATCGTTCTTCCCATGCCATGTGCATCAATTACCAGAATCACCGGCAGAGAAATTGCTTTTGCCAGGTGATAGGTGGAACCTTCTTCTAAAATTCCGCCAAGTCCGTCATAAAGTCCCATGACACCCTCTACCACTGCAAATGCATCTTCCGGTGTCTCTTCCATAAATATCTCTTTTGTCTTTGCTTCGCCGGTAAAATATGTATCCAAATTCCCGCCCGGTACGCCTAAAATCGTACGGTGAAACATCGGGTCTATATAATCCGGTCCACACTTAAATGCACAGACATCGACTCCTGCTTCTTTCAAGGCTTCGATTAACGCACAGGCAATCAATGTCTTTCCACTGCCGCTTTTGGGTGCTGCAAGAACTACTCCTTTACGCTTCTGCATCCGCTTCTCCTCCCTGCAAATCAAAGGAACATATCATAACCGGATTTTCTGCCTTTGGCATATAATAAGAACCAAGCTCATGATAACGGCTGACCTGCATCTGAATCATTTCAAAATTGCATACCGAAAACCGTTCTTTTACCTGTTTGAATTCTGCCACCGTCTCAAGACTTATAGCATTCATTACAACTCTTATTCTTCTCTTTTTTGCTGCCAGTACTTCTAAAATTTCCATCAGATGTCCACCGCTTCCCCCGATGAAAACATGGGTTGGCTCCTCTAATCCATTGCATGCCTCCGGTGCCGTTCCCCGGATAATCTCCATATTTGCTACCTGAAACTTCTCTTTATTCTGTGCCAGAAGTGCTACCGCCTCTTCTTTCTTTTCAATGGCATAGACTTTGATTCCTTTGGATAAATGGGCTGCTTCCACAGCAATCGACCCCGTTCCGCTTCCAATATCATAAAGCACCGAATCTTTCTGAAGCCGCAGGCTGCAAAGGCTGACCTGACGCACTTCCCCTTTGGTCATTGGAACTTTTCCGCGAATAAAGGCTTCATCCGGGATTCCCGGTGACAAAGTTGCCGGCTCTTCCTGCGTTTCCTGTTCCCTGCGCTTTCCCTGCTCCGCACATTCTTCATTCGCTTTCTGTTCTTCCTTCTCTATCATGACAACATACAATCCTTCCTGTTCTGTCTCCCTGCACGCTTCCGGTGTAAGCACCATCAGCTTCTGCTGTGGATAAGATAACTGGTACCCCACTGTAATTCTGCAATTCTCTTTATCCGAAAAAAGTGCTCCTAATTTCCGGATATCTTCTGCTCCGGATACCAAAAGAAACAGCCGCCCATTTTCATGCAGCCTGTGCAGCACTTCTGCCTGCCAGCCACCCGTATCTGTTTTGCCATGTATACTGTAAATTCCGGCATTTTCCCAGCTTACGCCACAGGCTGCTGCCATCATCTGAATGGAAGAAATGCCCGGAATGCTTTGCAAGGTTCCATGAAGTATGCCCTTTTGCAGTGCTTCCTGCAGACAGATTCTTACCTTGCTCCAGCCACTATAAAAACCAATATCCCCGGAAAAAAGGATGACTACCTTCAGTTTTTCATGCACCGCATACTGTCTGCTCTTTTCCTTAAGCCATGTAAGGATTTTATCCGGCAGATAAAGTGCCTCTTTCTCAAGCTTCGGTGTCACTGCCTCTATCAGACGTTTCGCACCTAATACAAGGTCCGCTTCTGCCAATGCTTCCTTTAACCGGACGGTCATCATATCTGCATCCCCCGGTCCGATTCCTGCCAGCGTAATCATAAGCTCCGCCGGTCTTAAGGAAAGGTTTACTCCTGTTAATGTTTCGATTTTCTCACAGACTGCATCAAAGGAAAGTCCGTCTTCCTCTACTGCCTCCCGACGAATGATCAAAAGAGGGATACGATTTTTTAAAGCTGCTTCTTTTTTCTCTAAAAAGCCTCCGGTAATGCCGCCCTGCTTTGTTACCATACATTTTATCCCATACTGATGAATCAGTGCATCATTCAATTCTTCGGAAAAAGGTCCCTGCAGTGCCAGAATCTGTTGTGGCAGAATTCCTTCTCTCCGGCAGATTTCAAGACTTTCCATCCCCGGCAGTACCCGGACGTAAAGACGTTTTTTTACTTCTTCGGATGCGGTATATACGGAAAGTTCCTTGCTTCCTGTGGTAAGAAGGATGTTTCCCTTGATTTCCTTTAATGCTTCTGCGCAGGCTTCATTGCTGTCAAAGAAACGAAGTCCCGTTTCTTCTGACGCCTGGATGCTCCGTTTCAGCCGTAAGTAAGTGACCTCAAGTCCATCCGCTTTCATTCCGGCAACGCAGCTTTTTATGGTTCTGGTCACTTCCACCGCATAGGGATGAGTGGCATCGATTACAATGTCAAAGGATTCTTTCCTTAGAAATTCTGACATAGCTTCTTTGGAAAGGCGTCCTTCCTGAATCTTCACCTTCGGATGCGCCTTCATAACCAGCTTTCCATAATCGGTTGCCACCGATACGGTGTGGGCTATGCCTGCTGCCGCCATCAGCTCCGATAATTTTCTTCCTTCTGTTGTTCCTGAAAAAATGATGATCTTTTTCATTGCTCTATCTTATAGCCTCTTGGTGTGATTAATTTTCCATCCTGAATTCTGGTTCTGGAATTTCCGACAAAAACGGTAGTAAACATATTTACTGATTTACTCTGTAATTCTTCTAAAGTACAGGTAACTGTGCTTTCTCCGTCTCTTCCGATATTTTCCACATAACCGCATGCGCGCTCCGGTTCTATCTCCTGAAGCAGAATCTTACATGCTCTTTCCAAATAGTCTGCCCGCTTCCGGCTGGACGGATTATAAAGTGCAATAGCAAAATCTCCCCGTGCTGCCATAATCAGCCTCTTTTCAATTAACTCCCATGGTGTCATAAGGTCACTGAGACTGATAACACAGTAGTCATGATTTAATGGTGCTCCAAGAACCGCCGCACCGCTGTTGGCTGCGGTAATTCCCGGTATCACTTCCAGTGAAATCGCCGAATATTCTTTTCCAATCTCATACATCAGTGATGCCATTCCATAGACACCGGCATCGCCGCTGCATACCATTGCTACGCTTTTGCCTTTTTCTGCTTCCTCAAAACACATTCTGCAGCGTTTTTCTTCCTGCCGCATCGGCGTGGAAAGAAATTCCTTGTCTTGAAAACGTTCTCCTAACAAATCAAGGTATACGGTATATCCGATGATTACGTCCACCTGTTCTAATACTTCGATGGCTCTGCCTGTCATCATCTCTTCTTTTCCCGGTCCCATTCCAACAATCCATATTTTATTCTTCATATAAAGTCAGTCTCCAATCTTCTTTTGCTATTGCAAGTGTCATTCCGTTTTCCGCTCTTTTCTGAAGCACCAGCCTTCCATTATCCCGGCAGGCTGCCATGGCTGCCCGCTCGCAGACATTATCCACGCCCACCTGGCTTGCCACGAATGCCGATGTATCAAATGTCCCGGGCACCCGGCTTAAGGTCTCTGCGTCAAAGACAAGAAATGGAATGCCATGTTCTGCCGCAAGTTTTAGAATTGCCTTCTCATCCTTCTTTTTATCAATCGAAGCAATCGCCCGTATCTGTTTCCAGTCTACTCCGGCTTCCTTTAAACAGTTTTCTGCAAATGCCTTAAGTTCCTGTTCTTCTTTATTCCTTCTGCATCCGATTCCAAGAATATATTCTTTGGGGATTAAGGTCAATAATGGCTCCGGCTTCTGTCCATCCTCTGGTGTGCCGATTGCCACATCCACTTTTGCAGCATATTCCGGAGCAATTGTCATGGAAAGCTTCTTTTTTTCCAGCACCTTTGCAGAAACTTTCTTAATGCCTTCTTTTTTATCAATGGAAAGTTCATGCTTTTTTGCAAATACATCTATGGCAAAGGCATTATTAATGTCGGTCGCTGTGGTAATTACCGGAACTGCTCCTAATAACTCTGCCAGTAAAAGTGCTATCTCATTGGCGCCTCCTACATGCCCGGATAAAAGAGGAATGACATAATTGCCTGCCTCATCCAGTACCAGCACCGGACTGTCTGTCAGCTTGTCCTTAAGAAATGGGGCAATTGTCCGCACTGCAATTCCGCATGCTCCGATAAAAATGATTGCATTTCTTAGGGAAAACTGCTCCTTTGTCCACGCGTTCAGATTTTCCACCTGTTTTCTGCCATGATAAGTATGAATTTCACTGGGAAGCTGCTGCTCTTTGGAAAGTCTTTTTATCTTTTCGGCAAGCTCTGCTCCCTTTTCGGTAAAGCTGATGACACTCCATTTCAATGACTGCATTTTCTTTCCGCCTTCTTATGAATTTTTTGCTGCCCGGAATTCTGTGGAGAAATCTTCTGCATACAGTCTGGATTTGCTGTATCCGCTCTTGTTAATGACATCTCCAACGAGAACCAGTGCCGTTTTGGTAATTCCATGTTCTGCCGCTGTCTGTGCCAATGTTTCTACCGTGCAGATATATATTTCTTCCTCCGGCCAGCTTACCTTATAAGCCAGTGCCGCAGTGGTATCCTTTGAATAGCCACCCTTTATCAGTCGCTCAGATAACTTCTCCAACATTCCGGTACTTAAATAGATTGCCATGGAACACTGATGGGCAGCAAATGCCTCAATGCTTTCTTTCTCCGGAACCGCCGTCCGTCCCTCCATTCTGGTAATGATAAGGGACTGGGAAATATCCGGCAGGGTATACTCCAGATTCATGGCTGCCGCTGCTCCAAAGCAGGCACTTACTCCCGGCGTAGAATCATAGGCTAGCTTTCTTGCATCCAGCTCCTGCATCTGCTCCTGCACTGCTCCATATATGCTTGGTTCTCCGGTATGCAGCCGCACCACATCTTTTCCTTCCTGCTCTGCCTCCACCATAACTGCAAGGACTTCTTCCAAGGTCATCACTGCACTGTTATATACCTGACAGTCTGCTTTGGCATAGTCTAAAAGCTTGGGATTTACCAGTGAACCGGCATAGATAATCACATCCGCTTTCTCCAAAAGATGCATTCCTCTTACGGTAATCAAATCCGGTGCTCCGCACCCTGCTCCAACAAAATGAATCATTCCTTTTCCTCCAACAGTTCTTTTAATAATGCCTCTGCTCCCGGCGTTACACCTAAAAGTCCGATATCATTACTATAAACCATACATTCTATTTCCAGTCCACCCCCGGCACGATGCTTAAGATGGTCTTCCATTTTTTCCATGACATATTCCATGGCAGGTTCTAAAAATCCGGCTTTTTTAATCCGGTCTACCGCATCCTCTGTACCAATGCAGTCTAATATTTCCCGAAGCAGTGTCACTTCTGCACCTGCCCGGATTGCTGCCGCCGCCAGAAGCTCCATCCGGCAGTCTGCCTCTTTGGAATGGGTGTTCATAATGCCGCCGGATACTTTTATCAGCTTTCCGATATGACCGGTTAAGAGCATTTTGGAAAATCCAAGTTCTTTTACCATGTCAATGGTCTGTCCGATAAAGTTGCTGCATTTTACACTGCGCTCCAAATCATAACCATAGGTCCGTTTCATAAATTCCAACCCGTAGTTGCCCGGTGATATGGCAACAATAGAATGACCTTCTGCCCGCTTCTGTTTCAATTCCACTGCTATGGTATCCAGCAATGCCTTATCACTCATAGGCTCCACAATCCCGCTGGTTCCAAGTATCGAGATTCCGCCCTTTATTCCAAGTCTCGGATTAAAAGTCTGCGCCGCAAGATGTTCTCCTTCCGGCACTGAAATTACGACTTTGATTCCGCCCTGAAAATCAAACAGATGGCAGACCTCTGATACTTCTTTTGCAATCATCTGCCGTGGTACCGTATTAATTGCGGCATTTCCTACCGGCTGGTCTAATCCCGGCCGCGTAACCCTGCCAACACCGATGCCGCCATCTATTTCTATCTGATTGTTATTTTCTTCACAAATGCTCACCGTTGCATAAATCCATGCCCCTGTTGTCACATCCGGGTCATCCCCGCCGTCCTTTTGTACCGCGCAGGAAACTTCTGTTTCCTGAATTTTGATATGCTCCACCTTTGCATGGTAGGGAATTCCCTTTGGTGTCTCAATGGTAATCTCTGTTTTTCTTCTTCCACTCAGCAGCATATAGACTGCTGCCTTTGCTGCAGCTGCGGCACAGCTTCCGGAGGTAAACCCATATTGCATCTTTCTTCCCCCTGATTTTACTATCGTCTTAATTGATACAAAATTGCATTGCAGATAGCTGCGGCAACATTGCTCCCGCCCTTTCTGCCCCGGTTAATGATATAAGGTACTTCTGTTTCCATAATCAATTCTTTTGCCGGTACCACATTTACGAAGCCTACCGGAACTCCGATAATAAATGCCGGCTGATAGCGTCCCTCCGTTATCATTTTATGAAGCTCGATTAACGCCGTCGGTGCATTTCCCACTGCAAAGATAACCGGCTTTTCTATAGCTGCGGCTTTCTCCATGCTGATGGTGGCTCTTGTTACCTGCCGCTCTCTGGCAAGCTGTGCCACATCCAAATCCGCCATAAAGCAATGGGCTTCTCCGCCAAATGATGCCAGTATTTTCTTATTGATTCCGGCAAGTGCCATGTTGGTATCCGTTACAACATCGGCGCCCTTAAGAATCAGTTCCTTTGCAATTTCTACTGCATGGTCAGAATAACACATTGTCTCTGCATAATCAAAATCTGCGCTGGTATGTATCACACGCTTGGTAACAGGCTCCTGCTCCTTAGGCAATACAATCTGACGCTTTTCTAATTCCTCTGAAATAATCTCAAAGCTGCGTTTTTCAATCTCTCCCGGCAATACAAATTCGATTGGATTCATTTCTCTGTCACCTCTCTTAATGCGCTTATCAGCCGCTCATTCTCTGCCTGCCCTCTTACTGCAATCCGGTAATATCCTTTGGACAGACCTCTGTAATTTTCACAATTTCGAATCAAAATCTGTTTCTTTAAAAGTAACTCATATAATGGCAGCTCTGTGTAAAATAAAATATAATCTGCCCGGGAAGGATACACCCGGAAGCCTAAGGATATCAGCTCTTTTGTCAGAATACTCCGCTGCTCTTTAATGAGTTTTCTGCTTTCCCCGATAAATTCCGTTTCTTTTGCTGCAGCGCATCCTGCCATCTGAGCAAATACCGATAAGTTCCATTCCGGAAGCTGCCTTGCAATCTTCTGACAGACTTCCCTGTTCCGGCAGATAAGATAACCCAGCCGGACTCCCGGTATGGCAAAGGTCTTGGTAAATGCTCTCACCTGAATCAGATTCCCACATTTCATGCCTGCTTCCATTTCTTCATAAAACCCTGCTTCTTCACAAAACGGCAGAAAGCATTCATCTACCACCACTATTATATCAAGCTCCTGACACCGCTTTAAAATCCCTTTTAAAATCTCCGGTGGAATTAACTGTCCGGTGGGATTATTGGGACTGGCAAGGTATATAAGCTCCGTTTCTTTATCTAATGCCGCGATAAAGTCCTCTCCCAGCACAAAATTATCCTGCTCCCGCAATGGAAAATAACTTACTTCACACGCTTCCGTTCCGGCAGCCCACTCGTAACCATAAAAAGAAGGAACCGGAATCAGTATTTTCTTTGGTTTTAATGCATGAAGAATTGCAGGAAAAAGTTCAGAAGCTCCATTTCCGCACAATATCTCATCTGCCGATACCTTATCCATCTCAGCAATGGCTGCCTTCAGCTTCTCCTGCCTGATATCCGGATACCGGCTGCATAAAGACACCGCTTCCCTAAGGGCTGCCTCTACAGATGCCGGTATGCCCAGAGGATTGATATTTACAGAATAATCTAACGATATGCAATTACGGTAGATGTCTCCTCCATGTACCATATTCCTGTTCCTTTCCTGAATTTTCATCCTTTCAATCATATAAAGAATAACAATCCCATCACCAAAAGGCAAATGCCTTCACATAAAAATGCAGTCGCATACAAAAGCCGGTTTGCTCTTCTGATGTCCTCGTATTCCACCGGACGCAGTGCATCTCCGATAAACGGCTTTTTCACCAGTTTGCCAAAATACCAGGCATCTCCTGCAAGCTGTATGGACAATGCTCCTGCACAAACTGCCTCTGTCTGGGCAGAGTTCGGGCTGGCATGATGATACCGGTCCCTTTTATAAATGTAATATGCATGCTTCCCGTCATATTCCTTTCCAAGGAAATGCGTCCCTGCAATCATCAGGTATGCACTGATACGGGATGGGATATAATTGCAGATATCATCGAATTTTGCGGCAGCTCTGCCAAAATGAAGATAACGTTCATTCTTATATCCTACCATGGAATCCATTGTATTGACTGCCTTATAAAAAAAGCCCAGAACCGGTCCGCCAAGTGCGGTATATAGCATCGGTGCAATGACTCCATCCGAGGTATTTTCCGCCACCGTTTCAATGGCAGCCTTTGCCACTCCGGTTTCATCCAGCCGTCCGGTATCTCTGCCTACAATCATGGAAACGGCATGTCTTGCCGCTATAAGATCATTCTCCTTTAAACAATTATATACCTTCATGCTTTCTACTTTCAGGCATTTTGTAGCAAGAATCTGATAGGTCATAATCATTTCCAAGATAACACCTGCCACCGGATGAATCCGGTACGCAAGAATCAGAAGAAGTGCGGTCACCATAAGAACTGTCAGCAAAACAAGCGCAACCATTCCAATGCCTGCTCTTACAAGGTATTTCTCACTGCACTCCTTTTTATTCATTCTTTTTTCCAATATCCCTATAAAATTTCCAATCACCCGGATGGGATGTGGCAGCCAGTATGGATCTCCCAAAAGAAGGTCCAGGCAAAATCCCAGTCCGAACGCAATCATGTGATAAATCATATTGTAATCTCCTCAAGGGAATCTAATTTCCATTCTTCCCCGCAAAGTCTGAGCTTACAGCAGTAGCCGCCTCCATTTTTCACCTGATAATCAAAATAATTTCCGCCTGCAAGGATGTGAAGCAGTGCCATAATTGTGCCGCCGTGTACAACCGCAGTTATATTCCGGGGCTGACTTTCTGCTATTTGATTTTCTGCTATTTGATTTTCTGTCATTTGATTTTCTGCTATCAGTTTTTCAGGCTCCCGGAGTTCTGTTATTCGACTCTTTGATAACGGCATTGCAGCACCTGCGATTTCTCCGGTGATTTTTCCCTCTATGATTTTTGTTGCGGCATGAAGTCCCCTTTGGCAACGTTTTATATATTCCTGCTGGCTCTCGCCTTCCGGAAAAGGCAGTGTGCCATTGCTGTCAATCCATTTCTGATAATAGGAATCATTTTTCAAATCTTCGTAATTCTTTCCCTCATATGCACCAAAATTCATCTCCCGCCATTCTTCTATCGGATAAGCTTTCTTTCCCGGAAAAAGTATACCAGCACTCTCCTGACAGCGCAGCATCGGACTGATGAAAAGCAGCCATGGTTTTTTTAAAATGTCTTTTTCTGCAAGAATCTCCAACTGCTTTCTGCCTTCCCCGGATAAAGATTCTTCTGTTACACCCAAATACCGGTGTTCCCGATTTGACGGGGTCTTTCCATGACGGATAAGCAATAAATTTATTTTAATCTCTGGCTGATTCCACATACAATGCGTTCTACCCTTTCTGCCTTCTCGGCAATCCGTATCTGTAGTCTTCCGGTCCGCTCCCTGTAATCCCGTTCCAGAGCATCCATCGGTACAATTCCATTTCCAATCTCATCACAGATGAAAATAAGTCCCGGATATGTTTCCAGCAGTTTATCAGCTAACAGCTCCACATCTGTCTGCTGCTCAAGACATTTCCGAATCCACAGGTGTAAATGGTTGATGACCGGATTCTCAAATTCCTGCAGTTCTTTTATCATTCCATCCCAGTCTGCAGGAAGGTTTTCGCCCTCTATCACCTGACCTTTACATTCCGGGTGAAGCTTTAACACATATTCCTTTTTTCCCTGGTAACATCCGCCCAAAAATAATTCCATGATTTTTCCTTTCTAGCCTGCTATAAAACAAAGAATGTGCCTTGGCACATTCTCGCGCCTGCGGCGGTCGCTTGCGGCATCTACCTTATACGCCGCAGTGCGCATACTCGCGGAGCGTTTTTTACTTTACAGGAAAGCAATTTCCTGTAAAGTGAAAAACAACTGCCACTGCAACTGCCATGGCATTTTCGCATAATGACACAAAATATCCTGCGGTATCACCATTGATTCCGCCAAATTCCTTCCGGCTTTTCCAGCTATAATAACCATAACAGAGCAATGCCACAACTACTGCTGCAAGCCCTGCCCACAGGTTTACATAAATCATACATCCACTGTAGACAACTGCCTCTATGATGAGGACTGCCAGCACTCTTTTTTTCTGGGCGCTGTCTGCAAAATAAGCAAGCATACCGTCTTTTTTTGCCGCCTTCAGGCTTACCACACCAATTCCGCTTAAGCTTCGTGATAACGCAAAGCCAATTCCCACTACAAGAATTGCAGACAGTTCCATAAGCTCCGCATATGCTGCTCCATAAATAAGATAATATAAAACCAGCATCAATACGGAAAATGCTCCAATATGCGGGTCCTTTAAAATTGCCAGCTTCTTCTCCTTATCCTGATAGGAATGAAATGCATCCATGGTATCCATAAATCCATCCATATGAAAGCCACCGGTAACAAGCAGTGGAATTGCCACCGCTATCAGTGTTTTGCACAGATGGCTTATCTCGACTGCATTTCCCAAAAAGAACCAGCCGGCTTCCAATGCACCAATGATAAGACCAATCAATGGGAAGAAGCAGAGGTGATACTGCATATCTTCTTCCTTCCAGTCAAACTGTGGCACCGGTATTTTTGAATATATGGAAAATGCAATGACGAATCCTTTTATAATTTTCATGTATTCCTCTTCTTTCTTAAATTCCATCCTTTTTTATGAAAATCGGAATCCCTGCTACTACTTCAACGACCTGCTCTGCCCGCTCTGCAATCTGCCGGTTTATATCTCCTAACAACCGGATATAAGCCATTGTGGATGCGTCATAACGGATTCCGTCTTCAAATATCTGATTCGTGACAATAATCAGTATATCACAGGAATCCTGCAATGCTGTTACTCCACTTATAATTTCATGGGAAAGCTGCTTTATTTTCGCTTCATCCATCACAGCAGACAGATTTTCTTCTGAAAACATTTCGTTGGCAACGAGGTTCGACATACATTCCAGCAAAACTATTTTCCCGGCTGGCACTCTTTCTGCTGCAACTTTTCCTGCTGACACTTTTTCGGTTGCCACTTTCTTTGCTGCCTCTTTAAGTCTTCTCGGCTGCTCTATCGTAAGAAAGCCTTTTCCTGCCCGCATTTTCTGGTGACGCTCTACTTTTTTCTTTCCTTCTTCATCATACACCTGCATGGTGGCTACATAATAAAGGCTGCCGTTGCCTGCGGCTTTCACTGCCATTTGTTCTGCATATGCAGATTTTCCGCTGCCGCTTCCGCCGATTACCAATGTAATCATTCTTCATACCTCTTGTACTGTTCTATCTCAAAATTTGCAAAGGATGCTCCCTGCAAATACACGCCCAGTGCCACATCCAGCAGGGACATCATCATCACTGCACCGGTTCCCTCACCCAGTGCCATATCCGCATCCAGTACCGGATCTAAATGCAGCTTTTTCATAATCGCTGTCTCTGCCAGTTCCCGGCTCTTATGGGATGGTATCATATAATTTACGGCACCCTTGCAAAGAGTCTCTGCCAAAAGTGCCGCAACGGCACTGATGACGCCATCGATGACAACCGGTATCTGCTCGATTGCTGCTCCGATAAATACGCCTGTCAATCCGGCTATGTCCAGTCCACCTACAGTCTTTAATATGGTAAATGCATCCGCATCACGAAGGGAATATTTTTCTATTGCTTCTTCAATTACCCTGCATTTTCTTTTTAATGCTTCATCCGTTAATCCGGCGCCCTTGCCGGTCACCTGCTCTACCTCTAAGTCTAAAAGTGCTGCTGCAACAGCTGTACTTGTGGTTGTATTTCCGATTCCCATCTCTCCTGTGGCAAGTATCTCATACCCTTCTCTGTGGCATTGCTGCACCAGTTGTATTCCGGTTTCTATTGCCTTTAAGACCTCTTCTTCTGTCATTGCAGGTTCCTTGGCAAAGTTTTTCGTTCCCTTTGTAACTTTTCGGGGCAATACTCCGGGAATCAATTCGTCTGTATCAATTCCAATGTCCACCGGAATTACATCCACGCCTGCCACTGCTGCCATCTTTCCTACAGAAGAATTATTTACTCCCATGGCTTTTGCCACTGCAAGCGTTACTTCTTTTCCACTCTGGCTGACCTGCTCTTCCACCACGCCATTGTCTGCACACATAACAAGAACTGCTTTTTTCTGAATGGATATTTTGGTCGTCTTCTCTATGGCTCCAATCTGTGCAATCAGATATTCAAACTTTCCAAGCCCATCCAATGGTTTGGCGATTCCATCCAGCTTCTCTTTTACCCTGCGATACCAACTATCCTCCAAAGGCAAAATCTTTCTATTATCCAATTCTGCTTTTGTCATATTCTGCCTCCTGCAGCATTCCATAAACCGCTTCCATATCAAGATATTTCCGCAGTGTATCCGCCAGCAAATCGTACTGGCTCTCCTTATACTGCTGATAATTCATGCCCTGATTATCTTCATAATGCACTCCCTTTTTCTCCGCTAATGCCCGGATAAAAGTGGATGCGATATCTCCTTCATCAAAAATACCATGGACATACGTTCCGTAGACATTTTCCTTCTGCACAACGACTGCATCCTGTATACTGGATTTCTCCTGTGCAGTATGTCCCATATGAATCTCGTAGCCTTTGTATTCTTTGCCGGAAAGGGCGACTAACGTGCCGGTGAGAGAGTCTATGGTTCCCGTTACCTGACGGCGTACCTTTTCCCGGCTCATCACCGTCTTAAGCGGCAATAGTTCCATACCCCGTAAGCTGCCGCCTTCCTCTACCGAATAAGGGTCTTCAAGGCTTTCTCCTAACATCTGGTAACCGCCGCAGATTCCAATGACCGGAGTGTCTGCGGAGAGTTTCTTTATCATAGCTTCCATGCCATTTTCGCGCATCCATTTCAGGTCACCCATTGTATTCTTACTTCCCGGCAGAATAATGGCATCCGGATGATGGATTTCCTGCACCGAAGTCACATAGCGCACCGATACTCCCTCCATATGCTCGAAAACATCAAAATCCGTAAAATTAGATATTCTCGGATAACGGATAACTGCCAGGTCTATCAATGCCTCTTTCCGATGCTTGAATTTTCCGGTCAGGCTGTCTTCATCCTCAAGCTGTACCTTCATATAAGGCACCACTCCGCAGACCGGAATGCCGCCTTTTTCCTCTAGCATCTGAATGCCCGGTTCCAATATGGATACGTCTCCGCGGAATTTGTTGATGATTAAACCTTTTACACGGGATTTTTCCTGCTCTTCTAAAAGCATCAGTGTTCCTAAAAGCTGTGCAAACACACCGCCCCGGTCAATATCTCCTGCCAGAAGAACCGGTGCATTTACCATCTCCGCCATGCCCATATTTACAATGTCATTTTCCTTGAGATTAATTTCTGCCGGACTTCCGGCTCCTTCTATTACAATAATATCCGCCTGCTCTTCCAGTTTGTGAAATGCCTTTAATATATCCGGGACAAGCTTTTTCTTATAGTTAAAATATTCCCGCGCCGGCATATTGCCAATGACCGTACCGTTGACAATCACCTGGGAGCCAATGTCATTGGTTGGCTTTAAAAGAATCGGGTTCATGCAGACCTGCGGCTCGATTCTAGCTGCCTCTGCCTGCATAACCTGTGCCCGTCCCATTTCAAGCCCTTCTGTTGTAATATAGGAATTCAATGCCATATTCTGCGACTTAAAAGGTGCCACACGATATCCGTCCTGATGAAAAATACGGCATAAGCCGGCTGTAATCAGGCTTTTTCCGGCATTCGACATTGTTCCCTGTATCATAATCACTTTTGCCATGTGATAAGTTCCTCGATTTCTTTTGTTTTCTATACTATCTTGCTTCCAGTCCCTGAAGCAGTACCACATAACATGCGAAGTCTCCGATTCGTTTTCGCTCTTCCCCTAACCAATCATCCCAGTCATTGCCCAGCTTATGCTCATACATATAGACGGACAGTTTGTTTTTCGCACTGATCACAAGATTATGACAGCGGGTGCGCTCCGCATCTGCCTGTCCTTTCTCTGCCAGAGATTTCTGGTTCCAGCCGTTTCTGATTCGCACATAGTCTACTGCACATTTCAAAAAACGGTCTATGAGTTCCCTGCAGGCTGCATCCGCTTCCCCCCGCTCTGCAATCTGGTTCCAGATCTGCATGGCTTCTTCAAAGGGCAGTGACGTCTCCTGTTTTAAGTACTCTTTGTATGTTGTATACATTGGACATCCTCCGTATATTTTTATCTTAACAGATATATTGTATAACATTCCTTGTTTTTAGAAAAGATACTTTCCCTTTTGATTTATGATTCTGCTTTTCATATTCCGCTTCATCTATGCACGCTTACTCCAAAGGAATATATTAAGCATCTGTAACCTGCTACCGGCAGTTTTTATATTTATTTAGCTATTTATTTAGCTACTATTATGGAGATGTTCATTGACCATATAGCAAAATTTTTGTATAATTTTGTTATCAAGCAGGAAGGGGTTATTATGCCAACAATTAAATCAAGTGCTGATTTAAGGAATAATTACAATGAAATTTCTACATTTTGTCATAATTATCCTGAACCAGTTTTCATTACGAAGAATGGAAAAGGCGATCTTGCTGTTATGAGCATTGAAGCCTACGAAGAACTGACCAGCCGCTTTGAACTTTACAGTCAGATTAAGGAAGGAATGGACGATATTGCCACAGGCAATACCAGACTATTTTCCGAAGCTATGGCTGATATCAGGAGCCACCGCAGTCGATGAGCTATCAGGTTTATATCACTTCCACCGCAGAACACGATATTATGCGTGCTGCGGATTACATCGAATTTACCCTCAAAAATCCTGATGTTGCAGATAATCTGTTGGATGCTGCGACCGAGCGGATAGACTCATTAGCCGACCTGCCACAGAAGTTTCATCCGGCAGACGATCCAATACTGGCAAGCTGGGGCATTCGTTTTGTGAAAATTAATAATTACCTTGTCTTTTATACGATTGATGAAGAAAAACAGACTGTAATCATCGTCCGTTTTCTCTATCAGAAAAGTAACTGGACTTCCATTCTTCGACAGGGATTTCCCCTCGTTTAAGGAATCTGTTTTTATGCAGGTTCCTTTTATTTTTTCAATATATATCATGAGCAAAATTTACTCATAATTAACATTCTCTGCTCATTATATTACCACTCCATTGCAGTGGTCGATCTCATGCTGGATAACCTGCGCGGTAAAGCCGGAATATTTTCCATGTTGTGGTTTAAAATCACTATTCAGATAATCCACCTCTATCTCCTGGTATCTCTTGTGCAGGCTTTGGCTCCATCCAGCGAAAGACAGCTTTCCTCTGTACTGTAGCCGCCTGACTTCTTCGTAATCACCGGATTCACCATTGCAAATTGAAATGGGCCTGCTGCAAAGCCTCCTTTGGCATTGCCGTCTGCTCTTTGCGGTTCCAGTATTGCGCTGCCTGTTCAAATTCTTCATGTGTCATATAAAGTTCATCTCCTGATTCTGGCTTTATTTTTTTGCCT
>NZ_JAOQKI010000022.1:0-2278 GCF_025567465.1 Roseburia amylophila | reverse complement strand
ATTCCTCATTGATTTCCCGCAACTCCTTTTCGCCGTTGATATAAGGCTCATAAAATGCATCCATGGAACCGCCACCTAAATTATCGCAGCCATTGCAAAAATCACAGGCTCCTCCGCACTGGTTCAGGCCCTCCTGCACGATACGAATCCGCTCTTCCCTGGTTGTATCTTTGATTAAAATACTTTTTATTTCCATTCAGCCATCATCCTCTCCCAATTTTTTGTCTTTCAATATAATTCAAATAATTTCTCGCTTAAGTTAAAGTTTAGCACGAAAAAAGAGGTGCCGCAACCGACACCTCTTGTGGGGTTTTATCCTATTTTCTACTTTAGAATGTTATAAAATATAATGGGACAGGAACTCAAATAATTTCTGATTCGTTTCTTCATTCAGTTCTTCAGCCTGCAGATATTCCGGCAGTGGAATTCCCTGCTGACATTCTCCACAGATATCAATGCCAAGTATATTTCCGTTTTCCAGAAAATGCGACAGCAAACGTTCCAGCATCGGAAGTGACATGTTCCCCTGGCTCCAGTTTGTCTCCGTATATTGTTTATCCAAGATGTCTTTGTCTATGGATATATAAACCGGCAGATTCTTTTTCATTTTCTATATAAAATGGATAGATATCCACCTTATTAACTTAATTCTGTTGTGTTATTCCTAAGCCATTCTGTAATGTCATCAATTACCTTATCCGGATCACAGTAATAACGACGGTCACATATTTCAAACGAAATTGTCCCCTCATATCCTCTGCGCTTCAGATCTTTATAATACTTTTTCATTGGATAATCTCCGTCTCCGGGAACTGTGTGTCCCCGATCGTTAAAATGCACATGAACAAGCTGAGCACCTAAATTATCCATATAGTCATCTATGCTTTCTTCGGCGTAGGTCATCTGATCCAGATCTACCATACCATGTATGTGAGATGAGCCTGTCTCTTCTATCATTCGTTTCAGATCTGAACTTTTTATCAGCACATTTGTTGTTGTTACCTTCAACTCCTCCAGCATCAGCTCCACATTCTTTTTCTCACAATAAGCACCCAACTGCTGCAGAGAATCCCTGCAATACTTCCATGCATCTTCCGGTGACTGATCGAAATATCCAAATCCGGTACTGATCTGAACTTTATGGCAGCCAAGAAATTCCGCCGTATCAATAGCTCGCTGATAATAACGAATACTGGACTCACGTGTTCCTCTATCCTGTGTGCAGAAGTTAACCGGGTATGTACAATTCTCCGGTGTCATTGCCATAACACTTAGGTCTCTTCTCCTAATCTCCTTTTCCAATTCAAGTAATGAAAAAAGAGAATAATCAAATATATTAAACTGTGGTGCACTACAATACAGATCAATACTGTTAAATACTGACTGTTCTACCTTGTCCAGGAATTTCTTCAGCGAATATCTCAAATAATGATAATTCATTGGTGCAAATTTCATTTCTTCCTCCTGTATTCTCCATAATAATTCTAAGATCATGCGCATGTCTTTATTGGTAGTACGTACAATAGTAATTTCATATCTCGCATTTGATATGTATCACTTTGTATCTGATACAATAGTATATCTGCACAATTTCTTTGTCAATACTATCTATTTTTTTCGTTAAATTGACCAATTTTCCTTATTATTTTTTATTGTATCTGCATAGCAAAAATACATTATAATACATATTCTATTTCAAAATGTATCTTTTTGATACTTGCAAATGTGCTCATAGATGCATTTATCAATATCATCCAACTCATTTTTGTATTATATTGTTATACTGAAAGCATAGAAGTTTGTATTTTATTTTTCAATATTTTTTCTTTTTTTTGCTACAAAAGAACAAATCTGCATATACAAATAGTCTCAAATGTATTATTATATATACACAAAAGTATTCAACTATAAAATCAGATTACAATATCTGTTTTTTTATTTACCAGAAAGGAATTTTCATTAAATGGAACTTGATAATGCCATAGCCACACCACTTTATAAACAGCTTGAAAAACTGATTCTGGACAAGATCACCAATGCAACACTTACTCCCGACAGAAAATGAACTAAGCGAACAATACCATGTCAGCCGTGTTACTGTAAGAAAAGCCTTTGCCGCACTGGACAGTCAAGGATACCTGGAGAAAAAATCAGGAAAAGGAACATTTATCGCAGAAAAGAAAATGCAGCGTTCCCTTTACGTCAGATTAAGGAAGGAATGGACGATATTGCCACAGGCAATACCAGACTATTTTCCGAAGCTATGGCTGATATCAGG
>NZ_JAOQKI010000021.1:47414-47642 GCF_025567465.1 Roseburia amylophila | reverse complement strand
GACTGTTACTAATCGGTCGAGGGCTTGACCAAAGCAACTCGGAAACAATCTGTATGAAGTTTTGAAGGTATGTTATAAAATAGCATAGCCTATTAATAATCCTCGATAGCTCAATGGTAGAGCGCACGGCTGTTAACCGTGATGTTGTAGGTTCGAGCCCTACTCGGGGAGTTTTTTTATCAACATTGATAAATAATATATGGCTCCGTGGTCAAGCGGTTAAGACAT
>NZ_JAOQKI010000021.1:35987-47164 GCF_025567465.1 Roseburia amylophila | reverse complement strand
TCCTGGGTTCGAGTCCCCGAAGGTCCACTTTTATTTTAAATTTATTTGGCCCAATGGCTCAGTTGGTTAGAGCGCCGCCCTGTCACGGCGGAGGTCGCGGGTTCGAGTCCCGCTTGGGTCGTTTTGGGATCTTAGCTCAGCTGGGAGAGCATCTGCCTTACAAGCAGAGGGTCACAGGTTCGAGCCCTGTAGGTCCCATATGCCCGCGTGGCGGAACTGGCAGACGCGCAGGACTTAAAATCCTGTTGTGGTGACACAGTACCGGTTCGATTCCGGTCGCGGGCATTCATACCGATGGTATGTAATAATTTAATATGTGCGTGTAGCTCAGCTGGATAGAGCACTTGGCTACGGACCAAGGTGTCGGGAGTTCGAATCTTCTCACGCACGTGGAAAAAGGACTTTGAATCTTTGTTTAGCAGAGATTTGGGGTCTTTTTATTATATAAAAAAGGGTGGCACAGGTATGATACAGGATATTGCACCAATGAAATTTCACAATGAATATCAACAGAGAGAATGCCGGAATACGGATATCGTATTTTTATTTTCGGGAAATAAACTCCTGGTAAAAAAAGATTCCAAAATCAGTTTCTTCTATATGAAAGAGTTTACAAAAGAACTTACAAAAGAGACAGAACAAGAGGCTGACGGATTCGGTAACAAAAGATTGCAATATCTGTTTTCTATTGATGATGTACAGTATTATCTGCTGAAAGTATGGTCAAAGGAAGAAGCAGAAAAAGAGGTAGAAAAGCAGCTTGATGAGCAGGTCGATAGGCAGAGCAAAAAGCAGAACGATAATATTGAAAATATGGAATGGGTAACGATTCGCAGTCTGCGGGAAACAGTTTCAAAGAAAGATTGTTTTGCGGCGGCAACGGCATATCATTTGTATGTGTGGTATCGGGATAACCGTTATTGTGGCAGATGCGGAAAGGAATTGCAGCCGGATACGAAGGAGCGGATGATGCGTTGTGTATGCTGTGGAAATATGGTTTATCCGAAAATTGCTCCGGCAGTAATTGTGGGAGTAATATACGATAATAAAATATTGATGACAAAATATTCAGACAGGGAATATAAGAAATACGCATTGATTGCAGGTTTTACAGAAATTGGCGAAACTGCGGAAGAGACAGTTCGCAGGGAAGTCATGGAAGAAGTAGGATTGAAAGTAAAGGATATTGTATACTATAAGAGTCAGCCATGGGGCTTTGATTCCAATCTTCTGATGGGATTTTATGCCAGAGTGGAAGGAACAGATGCCATTACTTTAGATAAGAACGAACTTTCTCTGGCGGAATGGGTACCAAGAGAACAGGTTGCAGGCATGGATGATAAAATCAGCCTTACCAGGGAAATGATGGAGAATTTCTATAAAAATGGCGAAAAATGTTTGCAATAACTACATTTTCTTGACAGTTTTGCATAAAAAATATATGATATAGAAGTGAAAAATCTTTTCAGAGAGGACTGATTTATTAATGAAGAATGAGAGTAAAAAGGCGAATGCAAAGCTTACATCAGTTCTTGCAGCAGTGCTTATTATAGTAGTAGCTATTGTAGCGGTAATTGCTGTAAAGACAAAGGATAGTGGAAGTCTTGGAACTTATTCATGTGAAATTATGTCAGGCGATAATTCATCGACTGTTTTTGAAATTACATTTAATGAAAAGAATAATACTTATAAAGAGAATATCAGTGTGGGAGACAAGGCAGTAGAGCTGGCATCAGGAACATTTGTCATGGACGGAAATAAGCTTACACTGACCTCCGATGGTGGCGATGTACAGAATCTTGTAAAACAGGGAAAATACCTGATTGCAAAAGATTATTTATATGAAGGTGAAATACCGGATGGAGATACCTTTGATGCTACCTGTACATTTAAGAATAGTAATAATGTGGTATATTCCATTACCTTTAAAGCGGATGGAACTTATGTACAGGATGATAATGGTGATGTATCGGAAGGAACTTATACGCGTGACGGAGACTGGATTAAACGTGAGAGCAGTTCTGGCACAAGCGTAGGAATTGATTATTTGATTTATAGCGGAAGAATAACTAATTCCTACTATATAAAAAAATAAAACAAAAAAGTAATGGAATAGATGAATTGCAATAGAAGCAATACAATAAAAGTAGTGTGATGGCTGTAACAGGAAGCAAAACATAAGAAGTGCAGAGAGTAGAGAAAGAAGAGTCGAGGGAAATAAATGTCAAGAGAGGAATTCCTAACAGAATTAAGAAAGGCTTTGCAGGGAAGGGTAAGCCAGCAGACGGTGAATGATAATCTCCGCTATTATGAAGAATATATTCTTACAGAATCTCATAAAGGAAAGACGGAGGCTGAAGTAATTGCAGAATTAGGAAATCCAAGACTTCTTGCAAAAAGCATAATCGATGCAGAAAATGCAACGGCAGAGAAAACTACAGCAGAACCACAAAAGGGAATGGATGGGCAGGAAACAGCTTCCGGAGAGTATTCTTTTAAGAAGATTAAAATTCGAATCTGGCTTATATTAGCGACAGTATTTCTGTTTGTAATTTTGCTTATAATTCTGCTTGCACAGGTAGTTGCATTTTTACTTCCGGTTCTGCTTCCGGTAGCAATCATTTTCTTTTTATTTATAGCAATGGGTATGAACAAAAGATTTTAATAAGCAAGTATAATAAAGTAATTTTAATATAGAAATAACAGAGGAAGTTGTGTTATGGCAATGATTAAGGTCCCGGCAGGGAAATGCTTTATCAAGCATGGAACAGCGGTAAATGCACTGTATATGGTAATTCATGGAACAGTGAGACAGGTGTCTAAGCTGGAAGAAGTGCAGATTGGAAGCGGTAATATAATAGGTCTGATGGATTGTGCAGAAGAAGAATATATAGCAGATTATGTGGCAGCGGATGATGTAACACTTTATCCGTTTCATTATCATGCTCCGGAGGACTTTGGTAAGATATTTATCAGTCAGCCGAAATATGCAGCAGCATTTTTATCTGTGGCAATTCGTGAGGCAGACCATATGCTTGGACGAAACCAGAGATTTCAAAACAGTACAGAAAAATATTATAGCTTTGCACTGGCAATGTATCAGAAATATCAGGAGTTATGTAGAAAATATTGCATTCAGGAGAAAAGTTTCCGGAGAATAGAGAGCCTGCAGCCTTATGTAAGAACCAATATGGCACCGAAATGGGAAGCGGATTATTTCCATGAACTGGCAGAACTTGGGAATAGTGGAACTATGGATTTCTTTCAGCAGAAAGAGGATTTGCTGACGGGACAGATTATGCAGGCAGCAAGAGCTATGTGCAAAGCGGTAAGAGAGATTGACCATGCAAAAGAATATTTACAGGAGCATGTAAATCTGTATCTGGATACCAATCGAATGGATTTATTACAGCTTTATTTTGACATGGCAGCCCGTGCAGCAGCAAGTGGAGCTGACATCGAGGAAATACGACAGGCAATAGAGCCATTGTTACAGTTTATCAAGGACAACCGTCTGGGAGATGCAGGAGAACGGGACAAACGAATTACGGAATATCAGACTTATGATTTTAGCAATATAAAGATAAAGGCAGATGCAATATATAACTTTGCAGGAGAACTGATTGGTGAAGTACCAAAGCCGCAGGCAGAGGATAAGCTGGTTCAGGGAACAGAAGATTTACTGGAACAGGAATATGCGGAAACCGATGGAGAAGAGGAAGAAGAAACAGAGGACTGTCTGGTACATATCTTAGAATATGCTGGAGTGGCAGCAGAGGATGTACATAAAATTCGAAGCAAAATGCATGAATATGATGCAATTCCGGATAATTTTGATAATGATGAGAAAACGAGAAAACTTCGGAAAGAGTTGACAGCATTATTCTATGCTACTTATAAAAATGTATTTAAGCATGCCATGAAAGATGCGGATGACCTAGACCCGGTTATTCAGATGTTTTTGAATTTTGGATTTATGGATGTGGGAATGGTAGGAGAAGATACCGCTAATGAACTTTATGATTTGACAGATAAACTGTTCAAGTGTAAAAGCGACCATGTCTATACCATGTTTGAGTGGCTAAAGAGCATCTATGAAGGAAAGAATGAACCAAGCCGGAATGAATTTGACCTGGATTATAATGGATATCTGGCAGAGCAGAAGCGGATGGGTAAGCTGGATGCAGCAGGAATGGAGCGGTTGAAAACAGACTGCTGGGAAAAGACCAAATATGAGATGAATAATATGTTTGTGTCAACGAACCGGGCAACTTATGGAAAAGTAAGTACCTTCTGTCCGATTCTGAGCAAGCATGACATGGTGCAGGAAGCAGAGAAGATGCTGGTGACTGCAGAGCGGATTGAGGAGGCAATCAAAAAAGTCCGTGAAGTTGATTATTCGTTGTTCTACCGTGAAGTGATTTTTTCAGATCCGATGCATGGTGTAAATGCTGAACCGGTGCAAAAAGAAGTATTTCCAGATGTTATTCTGATGCCGAATGTGGGAATGAAAGCAATGATGTGGCAGGAGACTGCCGGAGTAAAACGTGATACATCCGCCCGATTTGTTTTCCCGGTTATGACTATCTACAGCCTGCAGGATATGATGATAGAGACCTGCGGAAGATTCCGTTGGGAAATGTGCCGTAAGATACAGGGAATGCGTTGGAATGATATTACAGAGAAATCCCTAACTTCAGAATATTGTGATTATATCCAGTACTATCGGAAAAACCGTGATTTATCCACAGAGGCAAAGGAGAAGATTAAGAATACACTCTGGAAGTCAAAGAATAACTATCGTGAAGTATTTATTTCTGATTATATCGGATGGATTAAATACGAGGCAGGCGGCAGTTTCCGCCTGAACCGTGTAGCAAGGGATATTCTGTTCCGTTATTGTCCGTTTGCCAAGAAATACAGGGATGCATTAGAGGCAAACCCGATGTATCAGGATATGATCAGCCGGTTTAAAATATTCCAGGAACGTAAACTGCGTCATATCGATGGATTCCGTACCAGATATGAGAAGAACGGCGGCGAGATGAATATGGAACTGCAGGAAAATATGAATTTCTATAATATGTAAAGAACAATAACTACGAGAAATACGTTTTGCGAGCTACTCGCGTAAATAAGAAAGCCACATGAATCTTAGGATTCCTGTGGCTTTCTTGAGGGGAGTATAAATAATTAATAAGGGGTATAACTGTATAAAAAACAATTCTTATACGAAAAAAATTATAATATAAAAGTTTTTAAAATGCAATGCA
Source organism: Roseburia amylophila (assembly GCF_025567465.1). Lineage (NCBI taxonomy): Bacteria > Bacillati > Bacillota > Clostridia > Lachnospirales > Lachnospiraceae > Roseburia > Roseburia amylophila. The sequence goes on along the minus strand of NZ_JAOQKI010000021.1, from coordinate 41,891 downwards.
AATGAGAATAATAATAAGAAATTAAGAAATAATATCACTGTATCAGAGAATCAAAAGAAAAAGTATCTGATAAAAAAAGGAGGCGATATTATGGCAAAAAATGCAGATAATGCAAAAAACAAAACAAGCAATGTAAACCGCACAATGAATGCTGATAATGACTTTGAAAATGCGGATAACAAAACCGGCAACAAAGCAGGCAATAGGACCAGCAACAGAAGTGATAACAAGGCGGATAACAAGACATCCAACAAATGCAATTACTAGGTCAATCTTATTGAAAAACTGCATATATTAAAATAAGAAACAGATTACAAGGAACACTTTGTAATCTGTTTTTTCATAGCAGAAAAAGTCAGGATATTTTGGGGGAGATGGCATATGAGATTTGCAGCTATCAGTGTAGCGGAATTATGGAAACTAAAAGATGATCCACAGATATATATTGTTGATTTGAGAAGCAGGGAGGATTTTCAGGTATTTCATTTGAGAAATGCCCACTGTTATCCTTATGATGAGATAGAACACTGGGAGCATAAGCTGCCGAAAAATCGTAAGATACTGCTGTGTTGTGAGTATGGAAATACAAGTATGTATGCAGCAAAAAGACTGACGCGGCAGGGATATCAGATATATACTCTGATTGGAGGCCTAAATGCACTAAATGGATAGAAAAGAACATTGACAGTGTCATTTAGAACAGATAAGATAGTAGTGATAATGGAGAAAGAACATATGAAAACATACGAATTAACAGTGCCATGTCATTTTGGCTTAGAATCAGTTTTGAAAAAAGAAATATATGATCTGGGATATGAAATCTCAGAGGTGGAAGATGGAAGAGTGACTTTCATTGGTGATGCAGAGGCAATCTGCCGTGCAAATATTTTTCTGCGTACAACGGAGCGTGTGCTGCTTCGGGTAGGAAAATTTAAAGCGGAGACATTTGATGAATTATTTGAAGGAATCAAAGCGCTTCCATGGGAAGAGTATATTCCTGAAAATGGTAAATTCTGGGTCACCAAGGCTTCTTCCATAAAGAGTAAATTATTCAGTCCGTCAGACATCCAGTCTATTGTTAAGAAGGCAATGGTAGAACGGCTGAAACAGAAATATCATACCAATTGGTTTGAAGAAAGTGGTGCATCCTATCCGGTACGAATTTTCCTGTTGAAGGACGAGGTAATGGTAGCATTAGATACCTCCGGAGAATCTTTACATAAGAGAGGCTACCGGACTCTGACCAGTAAGGCACCAATCACAGAGACCCTTGCAGCAGCATTGATAATGCTGACACCATGGAATAAGGACAGAATTTTAGTAGATCCATTCTGCGGAAGTGGAACATTTCCGATTGAAGCAGCAATGATTGCAGCCAATATAGCACCGGGCATGAACCGTAGTTTCTTAGCAGAGCAGTGGACAAACCTGATACCGCGTCAGCTCTGGTATGATACGGTAAATGAAGCCCAGGAAATGTTGGATACCGATATTAAGGTGGATATCCAGGGATATGATATTGATGAAGAAATTGTGCGTGCCGCAAGAGATAATGCAAAGCGTGCCGGTGTGGATGGCTTGATTCATTTCCAGCAGAGACCGGTAAGCCAGTTGAACCATCCGAAAAAATACGGATTTATCATATCCAATCCGCCATATGGTGAGCGGCTGGAAGAAAAGGCGGCATTGCCGGAATTATACCGGACAATTGGTGAGGCATACAGAAGGCTGGATTCATGGTCTATGTACCTGATTACCAGCTATGAGAATGCACCAAAGGATATCGGAAGAAAACCGGATAAGAACCGCAAGATTTATAATGGAATGTTAAAGACATATTTCTATCAGTTCATGGGACCGAAGCCACCAAAACGGAAAGGGACAAAAGAGTGAGGGAAAAAGTACGTTATTCTAAGAGATATGTAGTATTCACGTTACTTTTAGTTCTTGCATTGATACTGAAATTTGCCAATTTTAAGGGTGTAACCGAAGAAATCGGACAGTTCCGTGGTGCAGATTTGCAGAGCAGCGACTGGAACCCTCTGATTGCAAAAAGCATCAATGAGAAGAATCTTACGGTAGCGATTGATAATAAAGTATATACCAACAAGCACAATGGAATCTATATGGATGAAAATCTGAATCTGATGGTACCATTGGACTTGATTCGGGACAGTTATAACTGCAGCGTGCATCTTTACGATGACACGGCTCTTTTGATAGAAAAATATTCAGACAGCTTGTGGATGAGCTTAGATGACCAGGAAGTACAGATAAATGATGAGAAGGAGAAATTTTCTTCTACATTGACACGGATTGATGACCGTTATTATGTGCCGGCAGAAGTCATTGCTTCGAAGCTTGGTTATTCTTATGCCTGGGATGTTAATAAAAATGAAGCAGTGGTGGTGAATACTTCTTCTGAGACAAGCATTCTGCCATCTCATTATGACTTGCGGGAGAGAGGAAGAGCACCGCAGGTGAAGAACCAGGGAAATAAGGGAACCTGCTGGGCTGCATCTTCTCTGGCAGCACTGGAATCCATGCTGCTTCCGGAAGAAAATGATATATTTTCCACCGATAACATGAGCCTTGGAAACAGTTTTGGATTAGGACAGAATGATGGTGGAGAGTATACTATGAGTCTGGCATATCTGACTGCATGGCAGGGACCTGTATTGGAAAAGGACGACCCATATGACGGTGAGCTGACAAAGAATTTAGCTCCGGTCAAACATGTGCAGGAAGCGCAGATTATTGAAAGCAAGGATTTGGAGAAGATTAAAGAGGCAGTTTTTAAATATGGTGCAGTCGAGACTTCTATTTACAGTACACTGCAGAATGTCAATAGCCGTTCCGAATATTTTAATCAGGAGACCAATTCTTATTGCTATGTTGGTTCAGAAAAGCCGAATCATGATGTGGCGATTATTGGTTGGGATGACAGTTATGCAAAAGAGAATTTCCCGGGAGATTTAGAGGGAGACGGTGCATTTATCTGCCAGAACAGCTGGGGAAAAGATTTTGGAGACAATGGGGTATTCTATGTCTCTTATTATGATACCAATGTAGGAATTCACAATCTGGTTTATACCGGAGTAGAAGATACCGATAATTATGATACGATTTATCAGTCCGATTTATGTGGCTGGGTCGGTCAGCTGGGATACAACCGTGATACCATTTACGGAGCAAATGTATATATAGCGGAAAACAATGAGAATTTAGAGGCAGCAGGCTTCTATGCAACCGGAAAAAATACGGAATATGAAGTATATGTAGTAAAGGACTATGATGGAAGGGAAAGTCTGTCCAAACGGCAGAAAGTAGCTTCCGGAAAGTTTGATAATGCAGGTTTCTATACCGTTACTTTTGATAAGAAAATTGCAGTGAACAAGGGAGAAAAATTTGCCGTTGTACTGATGATAAAGACTCCGGATTCCGTGCATCCAATGGCAATTGAATATAAGGCAGATGAATCAACCAGAAACGTAGATCTTTCCGATGGAGAGGGATATATCAGTACCAACGGCAAGAACTGGGAAAATGTAGAAGAAACCCAGTCTGCAAATCTTTGTATAAAAGCATATGCAAAAGAAAGGTAAGTCAGAGCGGGATGGAAGAGAAAGTTATTAAAGCAGCTACCGTGATTATTACTGCCATAAGCATTATTGTGGCAGGAACGCTGCTGTTTTTTCCACAACTTCATATCCGGGCAGAGGAAAACAGGGAACTTCGGGCACAGGAAGCCATCGAGCGCAAGGAAAATATGGATGCGCTGGAAATGCTGCAGTATAATACGGCAAATGTAGACAGCCAGGAGGGCATCAGCTTTGACCAGCAGCTTCGTATTGCGTTACCGGAAAATGTGACACCGGAAGATGTCAGCGTAGAAAATGACTATCTGACCCAGACCATTATCATTAAAATTCCGGGAGCAGATGAGAATTATCTTTATAACTATCCCATGATAGGAAAGAGCTATCATATAGATAATCTGACTTATGAAAGTGAGTCGGAATATGGTGTAATTGAGATCTCTTTAGATAGTGTGGTGGAATTACAAAAGACATCTGACGAGCATTATATTTATATGGATTTTTTGACACCACATGAAGTCTATGATAAAGTTGTGGTAATAGATGCAGGACATGGTGGAAATGCACCGGGAGCTACAAAGCAGGGCATTAATGAGAAAGATATTGACCTTGCTATAGTGCTTAAAGTAAAGGAATTATTTGATGAAGCAGGAGATGAGAGCGTCGGAGTCTACTATACGAGAACGGATGACAGCAATCCAAGTCTTGAACAGCGTGTAGATATGGCAAACAAAGCCGGGGCAGACCTCTTTATCAGCGTACATAATAATTCTACCAAGAGCGGAAGAATGTCCAGTATCAACGGAACAGCAGTCATGTATGATGAAGAGAAGGCATCTGAGGAAAATGGAAGTATGCAGTTAGCCCAGATTTGCTTAGAAGAAATGACAGCGGCGTTAGGAAGTACCAGTAAGGGAATTGTAAAAGGACACGAGATTTATATTATACGAACAGCAGAGATGCCGGTAGCATTGATAGAAGTAGGCTTTATGACAAATCAGGATGAACTGAACCGGTTGAATGATGAAGCATATCAGAAAGAGGCAGCACAGGCAATTTATAATGCAATTTACCGGGCATTCCAGGAGGGATATTAAGATGAATAAAATAATATTTGCAACAGGAAACAAGGACAAGATGAAAGAAATCCGCATGATTTTATCGGATCTTGATGTAGAGATTCTTTCTATGAAAGAAGCCGGAATCAGCGTGGATATTGAAGAAAATGGAACTACTTTTGAAGAAAATGCACTGATTAAGGCAAATGCTGTGGCAGCATATACAGATGCTATTGTTTTAGCTGATGATTCTGGTCTGGAAATTGATTATCTGAATAAGGAACCGGGTGTATATTCCGCCCGTTATATGGGAGAAGATACCTCTTATACCATAAAAAACCAGAATCTTTTGGATCGTCTGAATGGAGTACCAAAGGAACAGCGGACCGCACGCTTTGTATGTGCAATTGCGGCTGTATTACCGGATAAAGAAACACTGGTAACCCGTGAGACAATTGAGGGATATATTGGATTTGAGCCTCAGGGTGAAAATGGATTTGGCTATGATCCAATCTTTTATGTGGATGAATATAACTGCTCCACAGCAAGCTTGCCACCGGATAAGAAGAATGAAATGAGCCATCGTGGAAAAGCATTACGCGCAATGAAAGAAGCACTCATGGGAAAAGGTTTATCATAAAGGAAGATAAAAGATGAGAGTATTGATAGTAAGTGATACCCATAAGAAACATGAAAATCTGATAACGATTATGGAAAAAGAAAGACCTTTTGACCGTATGATTCATCTGGGAGATGCAGAAGGTTATGAGGACTATATTGCGGAACTGGCAGGATGTCCACTGGACATTGTGGCAGGAAATAATGACTTTTTCTCTGAACTTCCGAAAGAAAAGGAAATTGAAATCGGAGGATTAAAAGCATTGATTACCCATGGACACTACTATTATGTTTCTGCCGGTCTGGAGGATATCAAGAAAGAGGCAAGGGGAAGAGGCATGGATATTGTGATGTTCGGACACACCCACAGACCGCTTATAGAAAAGGATCATGGTGTAGTGGCATTGAATCCGGGCAGCACATCATATCCTCGTCAGGATGGTCATCTGCCGTCTTATATTGTGATGGAAATAGACGCAAATGGTACTCCGGACTATCAGCTCAAATATCTTTCTGAAGAAGAAAAAACCAAAAAACCTTTATAAATTGGGGCAAGATTCGGAGTTGTAAAAATTTTTTGAAAAAATTTGAAAATAAATGTTGACAATTGGTATATGCTATAATATAAT
>NZ_JAOQKI010000021.1:0-35737 GCF_025567465.1 Roseburia amylophila | reverse complement strand
CGGCCTTCTAAGCCGTGGGTCGGGGGTTCGAATCCCTTCGAGCACATTTTCCCGAGAGGGAAGAGAGACCGCCTGATGGCCGGAATCTTATGGTGGGTATAGCGCAGTTGGTTAGCGCGCCAGATTGTGGCTCTGGAGGCCCAGGGTTCGAATCCCTGTATCCACCTTGATGCGATGGTTAGAGCATCTTTTGTAAAATTGATGGGCTATCGCCAAGCGGTAAGGCACAGCACTTTGACTGCTGCATACGTTGGTTCGAATCCAACTAGCCCAGTTAAGTTGCGATGTATCTTGAAGAATTCCAAAAGGATTTGGAAAGAGCACTTATCGAACTAAATATGTATGGGATATTAGCTCAGTTGGTAGAGCACTTGACTTTTAATCAAGTTGTCCGGGGTTCGAATCCCCGATGTCTCAGTAGTTGAAAATGGCGGAAATGCTGATAAATACAGTGTTTCCGCCATTTTTGTGAGTAATCGGAAGTAGTGCTAAGTAAGCCCAAATATTCATCTTCACCCCATCTTCAAGGGCATTTTTGAACCCCTTCATCTTCAAAAGGAGAAAAAGAAGCGTTTGCGTAATTAGGTAGAATGCTTTATGATTGAGATAATGAGGTGTTAGGAAGGCTTTCAAAAATCTTTGGAGAAACATATAAAGATTGAAAGGAAGATGAAATAATGTATTATGGAAAAGAAACAGATGAATTAAAAAAAGCAAGAGAAGAGTATGAAGGTATTTTTGGTTATGACCCAAATGGAGAAATAGAATTAGAGTTTAATGAACAAGACGAATATTTAGCAGTTTTATTACAGTGCATAGAAGAAAAGAAAGATATGTTTGATGTACTTGGAGGAGAAGAAGCATGACAAGAAGAGAACGTGAAGTAACAGATATAAATGAAATCCTTAAGATTATGGATGCCTGCAAGATTGTGCATATCGGACTTGTGGATGGTGACCAGCCTTATGTGTTACCGATGAATTACGGCTATACCTATGAAGCTGGGAAAATGGTGATTTACCTTCATGGAGCAAAGAAGGGATATAAGTATGATTTAATAGAGAAAAATCCGAAGGTATGCTTTGAAATGGAGTGTGATGTGGTGCCATTTGAAGGAAAGGTGGCATGCCAGTATGGCAATTCCTATTCCTGTGTTGTGGGAAAAGGGAAAGCTGTGATTGTAGAGGATGTAAATGAGAAAATGCAGGCACTTTCTATTTTGATGAAATGCCAGACCGGAGGAGATTTTACTTTTAATGAAGAACTGGTATCCATTGTCAATGTGATTCGGATTGATGTAAGCGAATTCAGCGCAAAAAGAAGACCGGTTCCGGAAGGGTTGAAAAAGTAACAGAATAACAGGAGATTGACAAAGAAATATTGATAAAGTAGAAAGCAGGATTATGAAAGTGTAATTCCTGCTTTTTTCTATCCAAAATCATTTATCACAAAACTGTGACAATCTATTCGTTGCGCGATGTAGGAAGCATTTGTATAATGAGACATAGGAATGAAGCGGGGAAAAGTAGGAAAGAAAAAAACGAATGACAACAGATAAGAAAAAGGATGTTTAGGGAAGATGGATAGAATATTAGTAGTGGAAGATGACCGGGAACTGAACCAGGGAATTTGCTTTGCACTGCAGCAGGCAGGGTATGAGACAGAAAGTGCCTATTCCACTCAGGAGGCAAAGCTTGCGGGTTTGCAGCAGGAATATTCGCTTATGATACTGGATGTAAATCTTCCGGATGGAGAGGGCTTTGGCTTTTGTAAATGGATTATGGAGCACAGGAAAGTAAAGGTCATGTTTCTTACGGCAAGAGATTTGGAAGAAGATGTGTTATCCGGGTATGAGTTGGGAGCAGAGGATTATGTGACAAAGCCATTTTCCATACATATTCTGCTAAAGAAGATAGCGGTCATTTTAAAACGGGAGACGGAAAATCCAAGAAATATTTATGAAGATGGATATCTGCGGATAGACTTTGACCGGGTCAAGGTAGAAATAGAGGGGAAAGAGTGCATGGTAACACCTACGGAATTTCGGATGTTACGCTTATTTATTGAACATGCAGGACAGCTGCTTTCTTATAATGTGCTGTTAGAGCAATTGTGGGACTGTGATGAAGCATATGTGGACCGACACACACTGGCAGTCAATGTGAACCGGCTCCGTGGAAAGATAGAGGATGCGGAACACAAATATATTTCAAATGTATATGGGATGGGATATCAATGGTTGCGATAGGAATAATAGCAGGCTGTGGCATTGTGATAAGTTATCTTCTAGTCAGACTGTATCGGCAGAAGAAGGAAATCTATGATTTTACGGAAGAACTACAGCGGTGTCTGACGCTGATGAAAGCAGGTGAAGACATTGGAAATGAAGCGGAGTTTAAGGACAGCCTTTGGGATAAGATTTATCAAGATTTGCAGGAGCTTATGGATGTTTGGAACAGGAAGAACCGACAGAGCCATAAGGAAAAAGAACAGATAAAAGAGCTGATTTCTGACATTTCCCATCAGGGCAGAACGCCAATGGCGAATATTAAAATATATCTGGAAATTTTAGAAGAGGAACAGGAAGATAAGGTGCGGCGGCAGGAGTGTATTGGAAAGCTGATAAAACAGACAGAACGGCTGGATTTCCTGATGCAGAGTCTGGTGAAGCTTTCGCGCCTGGAAACCGGAATCATAGAAATATGTGAAAAGGACACAAAGATTTTTGAGGTGTTAGGACTAGCGGTTGCGGCAGTGGTACCGGGAGCGGAAGCAAAAGAGATTTCTGTCCATATGGACTGCCCGGAGACATTGAAACTGTTTTGCGATGCCAAGTGGACACAGGAAGCAATTTTTAATCTTTTAGAGAATGCAGTGAAATATACTCCAAAAGGGGGAAGCATCTATATTTCAGTAATGGAACAGGAGGTTTTTGGAAAAATCAGCATCCGGGATACCGGAAGGGGAATCCCTGCGGAACATCAGGCACAGATTTTTCAAAGGTTTTACCGGGAACCGGAAGTCCATGATGAGGATGGAATCGGGATTGGCCTGTATCTGGCACGAAAGATTGTGACGATGCAGGACGGCTATATGGAAGTGCATTCAGAAAGTGGAAAGGGGGCAGAATTTTGCATTTATCTGCCAATGAAATAAAAGAAGTAGTACGGACAGAGGAGTTAAAGAAATATTATCCGTTGGGAACCCATACGGTAAAAGCCTTAGATGGAGTGAACCTTACCGTAAAAGAGGGAGAATTTGTGGCAATCATCGGAAAGTCCGGAAGCGGGAAAAGTACGCTGCTGCATATGTTAGGAGCATTGGATGTGCCAACATCCGGAGAAGTCTATATTGATGGGAAAAGCCTTGCGTCAATGACGAGGGAAGAGCAGGCAGTCTTTCGAAGAAGGAAGGTTGGTGTAGTATTTCAAAGCTATAACCTGATTCCTGATTTGAGTGTGTATGAGAATATTGTGCTGCCCATCGAGCTGGATGGAGGTTATGTGGACAAGGCATATATAGAAGAATTGTTAAGGCAACTGAAAATAGAAGATAAGCGGGATGCACTGCCGGGTACGTTATCCGGCGGTCAGCAGCAGAGAACAGCAATTGCCCGGGCATTATCTTATAAGCCGGCTATTCTCTTAGCGGATGAACCCACAGGAAATCTTGACACACAGACCAGCCATGATGTTATGGGATTGTTAAAAACAGTGGCACGAAAATATCAGCAGACTACAATTCTGATTACCCATGACATGGACGTGGCGCAGTTGTCAGACCGGATTGTATACATGGAAGATGGGAAAATCAGGAAGGAACGAAAGCTCTATGCTTAAAAATAATAATCAGGCTGTCATCCGTAAGATGGCAGTCCGTTCCATAAGGAGCAACAGAAAGAAAAACAGCCTGTATCTTGTGGCAATTGTATTGGCGGTGCTGATGCTGTTTACGGTTATGCAGACAGGGGCTTCCTACATGCATATGCAGTATGTCTGGCGGCTGCATTCTGTGGGGGAACTCTATGATGGAATTCTGATGGGTGGAGTCACAAAGGAGCAGGAAGAAACAGTAAAAGCAGATCCTGGTATTGAGGTAGTTGGAATTACAGAATTTATGCTGGGAAACATCGGTGAAAAGAATATTTCTATCATATATGAGGATAAAAATTACCGGGAGAAAATGCATCAGCCCGGCATTCTGCATCAGGAGGGAAGGTATCCTGAGACAGCCGATGAGGTGATGGTTACAAAGACGCTGTTGGAAAAGCGGAAGTTGGAAAATCTTACAATTGGAGATACGCTGCTTTTAAGCTATCAGAAGAAAGATGGAACCCAGGTAGAAAAGCCCATGAAAATTACGGGCATCATAGATGACTATGAAGAAACTGCCAACTGTTTCGTGACGGAAGAGGTGTTTGAACAGGCAGGCTACAGTCAGGCAGACTATGGCTGCGGCATTCTCTATTATCAATATCGTTTCTGGTTTGCATCAGACCGGATAGAGAACCGGCTGAAAGAAGAATTAAATCTGGAACGGAAGCAGAGCATCCAGACAACATGGGACTGTGATAAGGTAAAGGAAATTTTTCTTGGGATGTTGGGAATCATTATGTTGACCTGTCTCAGTGCCTATTTACTGATTTACAATATCATGTATTTATCGATAGAAGACAATATCCGCTATTATGGACTGCTGCGGGCTGTGGGAATGACAGAAAGCCAGATGCACCGGCTGTTGTGGCAGAAGCAGATTATCCTAAGTGGAATAGGCATTCTACTGGGAACAGGCTTGGGATTTCTGACGTCCTATCTTGTGATTCCGGGAACAATCCGGGTACTGGGAATTCGTACAGAAAAGATGGCGGTAACGATAAAACCGGAGTTTCTGGTGCTGACGATTGCTATTATGGCAGTGACGGTCTATCTTGCCAGCCGTAAGCCGGTAAGAGTAGCAGAGCGTATTTCTGTCATGGAGGCACTGGGTTATCAGACTTCAAAGACAGTTTATACCGGAAAGAAAAAGCGAACCGGGAAAAATATTATTTACCGGCTGGCATGGCAGCAGCTTTGCCGGATGAAGAAGAAAACAATCCTTGTCATTCTTTCACTATCTACCAGCCTGACTGTATTTTTATGTGTGGTAACGCTGGCGGGAAGCCAGAGCAAACGGACAGCGGAACTGCAGTATATGAATGCAGATATGGAACTGACCAATAAGAGTATGGTGGCAGATGTATCAGACTGGAAACAGCCTTTTGATGATGCATTTTGTGAGAAACTTTTAAAAATAGATGGAGTGAAGGAAATTCATAAATTAAATTACAGTACAATCGTTGTACCCTGGGAGCCGGATTTTTCGGATCAGTGGATGCGTGATTTCTATGACCAGTGGATGTATATAAAATATGACGATGTAAGAGAAGAATATCAGCAGAATCCGGAACATTTCATGGCGCTGGTGGTTGGAATCGATGAAAAAACATTTCATTATATCAATCAGCAGAATGAAACGGCAATCGATGAGAAATCATTTTTGGCAGGGGAAAGCTGCCTTTTATGCCAGCAATATATGGGATATACCAATGCGGATGTCAAAAATAAGAAAATAAGCTTTTATTTTCCGGGGCAGGAAACAAAGAAATACAGCACATCTGTTGCAGGGCTGCAGAAGGATGACAGCCCATATCGTGGACCCAGCGAGGTAAGTTTATCTGTTGCGGGAATACAGGAGGATGATAGTCCGTATCTCGGTCCGACTGCCATGGGACCGACGATTATGATTTTAGTCAGTGACTCTTTTTTAGAGGATAAGGCAGAGAGCCTGTGGACATACAAGGTATCGGTGATTTATGACGAGGAATACGATAAGGAAACAGAAAAGAAAGTCAAAGAGCTGATACAGGAATCTAAGGATGCAAAAGATATTACCTGGAGCAGCAAGTTAAAGGGTATCAAAGAGCAGAAGCCGGCAGAACAGAAGATGTGGCAGCTAGGAATGGGAATCGCTATAGTTTTAGGGTTTATCGGTGTGATGAATTATATCAATACAGAACTTGGCAGTATATCCGGCAGAAGGCGGGAAATTGCAATATTAGAAAGCATTGGCATGACCGGAAAACAACAGCGCAGGCTGCTTTTGACAGAAGGGATGTATTATGCGGGAATTTCGCTTTTCCTGACGGCAACGGTGGGACTTGGCATTGATGTGCTGTTGTTTCAGCGGATGAATTATCATAAGGTAGCATTTTCTATCCCTGTCATTCCGGTGGTTGTCATGATAGTGACACTGTTTGCACTGTGCATTTTCGTACCGTTGGCAGCAGGTAGATTTATGGAAGGAGATGGCACTCTGGTAGAGCGGATTCATCATGTGGGAGAATAAAAAATAACTTTCACTGCAACCGTTTCTTCTGTTATTACAATATATAGGTGTAAGGGAAACATCCCAAAACAAATGACGGCGCGGTCTGGGAGAATGGAAGCATGAACAAACAATTACTGGAACATTACATTGAGGCATACGGAACGGACATCTATTCCTTTTGTATCCGGCTGACACAGAACCGGGAACTGGCAGAAGAACTCTATCAGGATACCTTTCTTGCAATGTGTGAGAAGGAGGACTGGAAGGAAGAGGAAAATGTCAAAAGCTATCTGCTTGGAATTACCATAAAGCTCTGGCAGAACCGGAAGCGGAAATTTGCCTGGCGAAAGAGGATTGCAGCGGAGATTCCCTTATCGAAGGAGCAGGGACTGGAAGCATTTTCGGCAGATGAAAACTTAGAGCAGCATATGGTAAGCAAAGAAGAGCAGGAAGCCGTGTGGAAGGCTGTATACAAATTGCCGGAGCAGCTTCGCATCGTGATTCTTCTATATTATATGGAAGATTTCAAAGTGGCTGAGATTGCAGAAAAGCTGTCCCTCTCTATCAGTAATGTGAAAAGTAAACTGATGCGTGCACGTAGATATCTGAAGCAGGAATTGGAGGATTTTATCATATGAAACCAACCTTAGATGATTTATTACACAACTCCCTTATAGCAACTGATATTCCCTCGGAAGAACTCAACGAGAGGATTTTAAACCAGTCAACCCAAAAGGAGGTTGTACCTATGCGGAAGAAGGAAACGAAGAAACCATGGAAAATGGCACAGACAGCAGCGGCTGTGGCACTTCTTGTTTTAGTCACCGGCTGTGGTGTATATGCGGCAGAGCGGATCCTTGCACAAAAACAGATTGCTATTATTGATAATGAAACGGAATTTATGGAAAATGCCACAGAGACAACGATTCATTATGAAGAATTTTCAGGAGAAAATCTTGATTTTGCAGACAGCAAGGTGACAGACCGGACAGAGGAACGTATTCAAACTTCTGATTTCGTTGGAACCGTTACCGAAGGAACTAAGGATGATCTATGGAGCTTGAAGGCAGAAGAAAAGATTGATGGCAAAATAGAGGTGGGTTATGTCTATCCGAAATTAAGCGATGCTTTTAAAGACCAGAATATTGGCATTGACGTTTCTTATATAGAAGCAAATTATCCTACACTCTGGAGTGAAAAAGCCTGTCAGCTTTGCTATGATTCCAGGGATGCAGACACTTTTTCCCGGGGAGCATTCTTTGCCAGTTACCGGAAGGGAGACAGTCAGGCGGTGTCTATCCAGTATGAAGTATCGGATATAACAAATGAGGATGATTATATTTTTAAAGAAGCTTATGACAGCACCGGTACTTATACCACAGCAGATGGTGTGACACTGACCATTACCAGTCAAACAGCAGACAGCGGCTATACGATTACTTATGCCCGCATGATTACGGAATATAGTGATTTTGTTCTGACATTGCGTGGAGATTTTTCAGAAGAAGAAAGCCATGTGATTTATGACAGTTTAAATCTATCTTCAATCTGTGAGACTGGGAAGTAGAATAAAAACGGTTCAGGAATTATCCTGAACCGTTTTTTGTGGTTGGACTGCGGGCAACAGGACTTGAACCTGCACGGTCTCCCACTAGAACCTAAATCTAGCGCGTCTGCCAATTCCGCCATGCCCGCAAGACAAGAACTATAATAATATAGAAATACAGTTCATGTCAAGTGTAGATTAACCCTGAAGCCCCCGTGCCTGACGGTCCATATCCTCTACTACAATGTCATAGATTTCACCAAGACCTGCGCAGTATTCTAAGACCTTCCAAGGCTCGTTGGTGTGATAATGAATCTTAATCAGTTCTTCATCACCAACTGCCAGAAGACAGTCTCCTTTGAAATTTTTAGTAAAGTAATCATTAATTGCATCCTCGTTTAGATTTTCCCCTTCAATTAAAAGCTGAGTGTCATATCTGAATTCTAACATCATCGAATCCTCTCTTTCTGTCTATTTCCTTTTTATCAGGAATAAATTTTAAACACAGTATAGCATAACACAGTGAGAGAAGAAAGTATTTCATAAAGCAGCAGGACTTTGTTGAGACAGATTAACCAAGTAGAAAGTTTTAGATTTCTTTAAGAACTGCCTAAGCAAAGATTAATGTTCTTTAAGAATTCGTAACTGTGATATTCTTGTGATTTTATTGTGCTATAGTTGTCCCTAGAAAAAAGAAAAGAGGGATGATATGGATATTTTAAAGAACATCAGAGAAACTGCCCTGGCACATCCGAAGCGGTGTGCAGTGCAAAGCAGAGAACAAAAGTTGACTTATGAGGAGTTAGAAGAATATTCCAACCGGCTTGCAGTATGGATTGCAAAGAATAGTCAGGATCGTAAGCGGCCGGTTATTGTATATGGACATAAGAATCCGTATATGGTGGTATGCTTCCTTGCCTGTGCCAAAGCAGGTAGAAGCTATGTGCCGCAGGATATCTGCATTCCGGTAAGCCGGGTGGATGAGACCGTATTAAGCGTAGAACCGGAACTGACCTTTGTGGTAGAAGGTGATTATCAGACAGAAATCGGAACAGAAATCAGAAAAGATGAGATAGAAGAAATCGTAAAACAGGAGACAAACGAGACCGATGTGCTACAGCCTCTGACTAAAGATGAAGTATGGTATATCATATTTACTTCCGGAAGCACCGGAAAGCCAAAGGGTGTAGAGATTACAAGAGACTGCCTCAGCCACTATCTTGAATGGTCGGTTCAGTTAGGCAGTACCATGAAAGAAAAGAGCGGTGCGCATTTTATGAATCAGGCACCATTTTCCTTTGATTTATCGGTAATGGATTTATACACTTCCTTGGTCTGTGGCGGAACGCTTTATACCATGGATAAGAAGATGCAGAGTGACTACAGTGAAATGTTGGGCTTCTTAGAACAGTCAGAAATCGAAATCTGGGTATCCACACCGTCTTTTGCAGATATGTGTCTGGCAGACCGAAATTTCTGTGGGGAAAAGATTAAAGCCTTAAAACTTTTCTTATTCTGCGGGGAAGTGCTTACTACAGCTACGGTAGAGAAGTTAAAGGAACGTTTCTCAGAGGCAGTTATCATCAATACTTATGGCCCGACAGAATCTACGGTGGCAGTCACGGATGTGACTATAACAGAGAAGTTATTGCAGGAGACCATTGCCCGGGGCAAATCCCTTCCGGTAGGCCATGAAAAGCCAGGAACTTATATCGAAATCTGGGATAAAGCCGGAAAAGTGTTGCCGGAAGGAGAACAGGGCGAGATTGTTATTATCGGAGATACGGTAAGCTGTGGTTATTATATGAGAGCAGATTTGACAAAGAAGGCATTTTTCCATTGTATCCGTGATGGAAAAGCTTACCGGGGTTATAAGACCGGAGATGCCGGATATTTAAAAGGCGGGCAGCTTTATTATAATGGAAGAATCGATTTGCAAGTGAAGCTGCATGGATACCGCATTGAAATTGAAGATATTGAGAATAACATGGTAAGACTTCCTCAGATTGACCATGCAGTCGTAGTGCCGAATCTGGAAGAAGGAAAGGTAAAGAGCCTGACGGCATTTGTGACAGGAGCACAGATGGCAGGAAAGAAAGCATCTGAGATTTCAAGACAGGTAAAAAACGGTCTGAAGGAATTCCTTCCGGTTTATATGATCCCAAAGAAAATAAAATATATCGAAACCATGCCAATGAATAACCATGGCAAGGCAGACCGAAAATATCTTGGAGGTCTGGCAGAATGAGTTTTTACAGCGGAGCACCATTCTTTGGCACATTGATTCTGTTATTGCTTTTCGCATTGATTCTTGGCTGTATGGAAAGGAGCCTGCGCTGGTATAACCTTATCGTATCCGGTGTAATGGTTGTCTGCGTGTTAGGCGGAAATCTGACGGCGCTTGCGTATTTCGCAGGATACTTTCTGATTGAATGGATGCTGGTCAGAGGATATGAATACATAAGAAAGAAATATGGAAGAAAGGCAGCATTTTATCGCAGTTTTGTGCTGCTTTCCATCCTGCCACTTGCATTATGTAAACTATGTGACCTTCCATGGTTAAAGGAGATGAATCTTTTTCAGTTTACCGGAATTTCTTACCTTACGTTCCGGGTGGTGCAGATTATCATTGAACTTTATGATGGCACCATAGAAGAGGTGAAAATCCTTGATTTTTCAGCATTTTTAATCTTCTTTCCAACCTTTAGCTGCGGACCCATTGACCGGAGCAGAAGATTCTTGGAGGATTATCATAATGTGCCGGGAAGAAGAGAATATCTTGAGCGGTTTGGAATTGGTTTACAGAAGCTTGTTTTAGGAGCAACATATAAATTCGTATTTGCGGATTTCTTCTATCAGATTATGAATCAGTTCATGAACCGGACAGCAGGGAATATGGTTTGTTATGCATACAGCTATGGTTTTTATATGTTTTTTGATTTTGCAGGATACAGTCTGATGGCAGTGGGAACCGGCTATATGCTTGGCATCTGCGTACCGGATAACTTTAAGAAACCGTTTATCAGCCGGGATATGAAAGAATTCTGGGCAAGGTGGCATATTTCCCTGTCCGAGTGGTTTCGGGATTTTGTCTTTTCCAGATTTATGATGTTATCCATGCACAAAAAATGGTTTAAAAGCAGATTAAACGGTGCGGCAGCAGGCTTTCTTATCAATATGCTGGTGATGGGTGTGTGGCATGGTCTGACGGTGCATTATATTTTGTACGGACTCTATCATGGCATATTGCTGGCAGTTACGGAAATCTATCAGAAGAAGTCGAAGTTCTATAAGAAATATAAGAAGAAAACCTGGTATGCACTGGCATCATGGGGAATCACATTAAATCTGGTGATGTTTGGTTTCCTGATTTTCTCAGGACATTTTATTACAATTTAGGTTATCCCAGCTTATATATAGAAGAAAAATTTTAGATGCAGAATCGTTTGCAAAGAAAAATAGAAAGAGAAAAAGGAGATTATAAGATGAAAGAAAAGATTTTGGATATTATTGAAAAAGTATGTGAGGATGACAGCATCCGGGAAGACCTTACGATGAATCTTTTTGAAGAGGATTTACTGGATTCCTTAAGCTTTGTAGAACTTCTGGTGGAACTTGAGGATAACCTTGGTGTTGTAATTTCACCATCGGAAGTAACAAGAGAGGATATGGATACACCGGAGAAAATTATCGCGCTGGTAGAAGCGAAAGCACAGGAGAAGTAAGCATGAAAACGATAAAGGCATTTGCAGTTTCGCTGCTGTTATGCGCACTTACGATAGTGGGACTGCATTTATACAGCGGCAGAGGTTTTTCGGCAGAGGGAAAAGCAGGCACCTGGGTCAGTGATGCAAAATCCCAAAGCGGCAGTACATTAAAGAAGATGGCAGCCGATGAAAATGCAGTGCTGATATTCGGCTCTTCGGAGCTGCGGCATGGACAGGGCAGTGGATTCCATGGAGATACGATTTTTGATGGCGCGGATATGGATCCCATTTATGTAGGAAAAGCAGGGTATCAGAGCCTGACCCATGCCATTACGCTGGGCGCGGTGGGCAGTCAGGCAGCCAATAAGAAGGCAGTATTAATCGTTTCGCCCCAGTGGTTTAAAGAAAATGGAGTAAAATCCACGGCGTTTGAAGCTGCTTTTTCAGAAGAAGAATATATTGCATTGCTGGAAAATCCGGATATCAGTCAGGAAACCAAAGATTATATCAATGGCAGACTGCAAAATATCATGGCAGATAATGAAACTATGTCAGAAAAAGTAAAAAAAGCCAGGGAATGGTATCAGCCGAAGGATGATAATACAGCAGAACAACTAGGCTGGCTGGAGCAGAAAAAAGCAGATTTTCATAAGGTACTGTTGGAAGAAAAGAATAATTATAAAGTGATGGCAGAGGCACTGATGGATGGAATCAGCAATCATAGGAGCAAGGAAAGTGGTGCAAAGCTGTCACAGGCTACCTGGGAGCAGCTTCGAAAGGAAGCTGAAACAGAAGGACATAAGCTTTCGGATGGCAACGACTATGGCATGTTTGACAGCGTATATAAAGGAACGTACCAGACGCTGATTGCCAATGGAAAACATAAGAATCCGAAGTACACCTTGGATTCCATGGAATTTTCGGATTTGGAATGTTTTCTGTCAATTTGCAGGGAGGAGGGAATCGAGCCTTTGGTAGTAATCCTTCCCTTTAACGGATACTGGTATGATTATACGGAGCTGATGGCAGAAGAGCGGAGCACATTTTATGAAAAGATAAGATGCATAGCAGAAGATTATGGTGTGCAGTGTGCCGATTTAAGTGGAAATGAATATACGGAGTATTACTTTGAGGATAATTCCCATCCAGCATTGAAAGGACTGGTAGATTTAAATGAAGCGATTTATGAATTTTATCGGAAAGATAAGACAGAATGAGAAGGCAGTATTTCTTGGTAAAGTGATTTTCTTTTACCTGCTGCTGATGATTCTATGGATGCATTTTATGCTGGCAAAGGATTCTGCAGCACCGGCGTTTATTTATGAGCAGTTTTAAACTATACCGGTTTGGAATGCGATATATAACCTATGGTTATATATTAAAATAAATCAACCTAGTAAAATCAATGTGTCTTTAGCACTTTAACGCGGCAAAGGACATGAAAAACCTAGAAAAATCAAGGAGTAGCAGGGAAAATGAGTATTGCTTTTCAAATTTTCATGTAGTAAGATAAGGCACATGAAACCTAGGAGTTAAAGGAGGAACTATTATGAAGAAAAAAATAGTCAGTGTAATACTGGTCGCAGCGATGGCAGTTGGATGCCTTGCAGGTTGTGGCTCAAAAGAAGCAAAAAATGAAGATGCATTCTATATCGGAGGAATTGGACCGGTTACCGGTGATGCAGCAATTTACGGAACAGCCGTTCAGAACGGTGCACAGATTGCTGTCGATGAGATTAATGAAGCCGGTGGAATTAACGGTCATCAGATTGAATATAATTTCCAGGATGATCAGGGAGACCCTGAAAAGGCAGCAAACGCATACAACACCTTAAAAGACTGGGGTATGCAGGTATTAATGGGAACTGTTACAACAGGTCCTTGTGTATCTGTGGCAGATTTAACTGCAGCAGATAATATGTTCCAGATTACACCATCTGCATCATCTACAGATGTAATCAAGAACGACAATGTATTCCAGGTATGCTTTACAGACCCTGCACAGGGAACAAAATCCGCACAGTATATCGGTGAGAATAACCTTGCCAAGAAAGTGGCAATTATTTACAACAGTTCAGATATCTATTCATCAGGTATCGAAGCAAAATTCGTAGAAGAAGCAGCAAACCAGAACTTTGAGGTAGTTGCAGAAGAAGCATTTACTGCAGATTCCAAGACAGATTTTTCTACACAGTTACAGAAAGCAAAAGATGCAGAAGCAGATCTGGTATTCCTTCCAATCTACTATACAGAAGCATCTATTATCTTAACCCAGGCAGATTCTATGGGATATGCACCGACATTCTTCGGATGTGACGGTATGGACGGAATCTTAGGTGTTAAGAACTTCGATACTTCTTTAGCAGAAGGACTTATGTTATTAACACCGTTTGCAGCAGATTCGAAAGATGAAAAAACTACAAACTTCGTTTCTAAATATGAAGAGAAATATAAAGATACACCAAACCAGTTTGCAGCTGATGCTTATGATGCAATTTATGCAATCAAAGCAGCATTGGAAGAAGCAAATGCAACACCGGATATGAGTGCTTCTGATATTTGTGATTTATTGAAAGACGCAATTACAAAAGTCAACATTGATGGTGCAACAGGTAGCGGAATGACATGGTCAGCAACTGGTGAAGTAAACAAAGATCCTAAAGCGGTTGTAATTCAGAATGGTGAATACGTAGGAATGTAATGTATTTTATCAGATAAGCCAAAGAGGGGTTGCCAATGGCAGCCCCTTTTATGTATTATAGAGGTATATATTCTAAGAGAAAGCAAGAGGTGTTGTTATGAGATTCATAACGTATTTAATCAACGGTATCAGCCTTGGCAGCATCTATGCAATCATTGCACTGGGTTACACCATGGTGTATGGAATTGCTAAGATGCTGAATTTTGCCCATGGTGATGTTATCATGATTGGCTGCTATGTCGTATTTATGACAATGAGCGGCATGAACATGAACCCGCTTTTGAGCGTAATCCTTGCAGTTGTAGTCTGCACTGTGCTTGGCGTGATAATTGAAAAAGTGGCATATAAGCCTTTGCGTAAGGCATCTCCACTGGCAGTATTGATTACCGCAATTGGTGTCAGCTATTTGCTGCAGAATATTGCATTACTGATATTTGGCGCAGATACCAAATCCTTTAGTTCTGTGGTTCCACTGCAGAATATCAAGATTGGCGGAATTACCATAACCGGTGTTACGGTAGTGGCAGTCCTTGCATGTATTGTTATCATGATTGGCCTGATGATTTTTATTAAAAAGACAAAAGCAGGACAGGCAATGCTGGCAGTATCCGAGGATAAGGATGCAGCACAGCTTATGGGGGTAAATGTAAACGGGACAATTTCACTTACTTTCGCAATTGGTTCCGGACTTGCAGCAATTGCAGGTGTGTTATTGTGTTCAGCATATCCGACACTGACTCCATATACCGGATCTATGCCTGGTATCAAAGCATTTACTGCAGCTGTATTTGGTGGAATCGGTTCCATTCCGGGAGCATTTATCGGAGGAATTCTTCTTGGTATTATCGAAATCTTAGGAAAAGCTTATATTTCTTCACAGCTTTCCGATGCTATCGTTTTTGCCGTATTGATTATCGTGTTATTGGTTAAGCCTACCGGTATTCTTGGTAAGCCAATCCATGAGAAAGTGTAGGTGGCAGAAATGAGTAAAATGAATTTAAAAACAATGAAGAAGACAACAAAGAGTAATTTGATTACATATGCTATGGTAATCGTCATTTTTGCCGTAGTACAGATTCTGGTAGCAACCGGAAGCATGTCCAGTCTGATGCAGGGACTTTTGGTACCACTTTGTACTTATTCTATCGTTGCAATCGGATTGAACCTCTGTGTAGGCTATCTGGGTGAATTAAGTCTTGGTCATGCAGGCTTTATGTGTGTCGGCGCTTTTTCCAGTGCTTTCTTTACCCGATGCATGGAAAATTCATCTATGAATCCAACCCTGCGTTTTATCATCGCTTTATTAATCGGAACTGCTGTTGCAGCATTCTTTGGATTCTTAATCGGAATTCCGGTACTTCGTTTAAGAGGCGATTACCTTGCAATCGTAACCCTGGCATTTGGAGAGATTATCAAGAATGTCATCAATGTTCTTTATGTAGGAAAAGATGAAAACGGTCTGCATTTTGCAATCAATGACAGCAAGTCTCTTAATATGTCGGGAACCGGAGAAATGATTATCGATGGTGCAAAGGGAATCACCGGAACACCAAGACAGTCTACTTTCTTAATCGGTGTTATTTTGATTCTGGTTGCATTGTTTGTAGTATTTAATCTGGTTAATTCCAGAAGCGGCCGTGCCATCATGGCAATCCGTGATAACCGTATTGCAGCAGAATCCGTTGGCATTAATATTACAAAGTTTAAACTGATGGCATTTACCATTTCTGCAGCAATCGCAGGAGCAGGCGGAGTGCTTTATGCACATAACCTTTCCAGTCTGATTGCCCAGCCGGCAAACTTTGGATACAATATGTCCATCATGATTCTGGTATTTGTCGTACTCGGTGGAATGGGAAACTTCCGTGGTTCCATTATTGCAGCCGTAGTACTGACCATGCTTCCGGAAGTATTGCGTGGACTGCGTGATTACCGTATGCTGATTTATGCGGTAGTTCTGATTGCAATGATGCTCTTTAACTGGGCACCGGCAGCAATTACCTGGAGACAGACACATTCTTTGAAGAATTTATTTGCAAAGAAAACGAAGGAGGTACAATAAGATGGCAATGTTAGAAGTAAAGAATCTTGGAATTTCCTTCGGTGGACTCCGTGCGGTAGATGGATTTGAAATGCAGATTGAAAAAGGTCAGTTATACGGACTGATTGGACCGAACGGTGCAGGTAAAACAACCGTATTTAATATGCTTACCGGTGTATACAAACCGGATGATGGAAGCATTGTACTGGATGGAAAAGATATTACCGGAAAGAAAACCATAGATATTAATAAAGCCGGAATTGCAAGAACCTTTCAGAATATCCGCCTTTTTAAAGACCAGTCCGTGCTGGATAATGTAAAAGTCGGACTGCATAATCATCATACCTATTCTACTTTAACCGGAATCCTAAGACTTCCGAAATATTTTAAAGTAGAAGCAGAGATGAATAAAAAGGCAATGGAGCTGTTAAAGGTATTTGATCTTGAGGATGAAGCAGATTATCTGGCATCCAATCTTCCATATGGTAAACAGCGTAAACTGGAAATCGCAAGAGCATTGGCAACCGAACCAAAGCTTCTGCTTTTAGATGAGCCGGCAGCCGGCATGAACCCAAATGAAACCAAAGAATTAATGGATACCATCCGCTTTGTAAGGGATGAATTTGATATGACCATTCTTCTGATTGAACATGATATGAAACTGGTATCCGGTATCTGTGAGAAACTGACTGTATTGAACTTCGGGCAGGTACTGGCAAGCGGAAATACCAGTGACGTATTGAATAATCCGCAGGTTATCAAGGCGTATCTGGGTGAATAGGAGGGATGATAAAATGGCAATGCTTGAAATAAAAGATTTGGAAGTATATTATGGCGTGATTCAGGCAATTAAAGGGATTTCCTTTGATGTCAATGAAGGAGAAGTCATTGCATTAATCGGAGCCAATGGTGCAGGTAAGACAACTACACTGCAGACAATCACCGGAATGCTCAGTGCCAAAAAGGGAAGTATTCTTTTTGAAGGAACAGATATCACCAAGGTTCCGGGACACAAGATTGTATCCATGGGAATGGCACATGTTCCGGAAGGAAGACGTGTATTTGCAGAGCTTTCTGTATATGAGAACTTAAAGCTGGGTGCATATACCAGAAAAGATAAGCAGGAAATTGCAGAGTCTTTAGAGCGTGTATACAAGAGTTTTCCAAGATTAAAGGAACGTAAGAATCAGCTGGCGGGAACCTTAAGTGGTGGTGAACAGCAGATGCTTGCCATGGGCCGGGCATTGATGAGTAAGCCGAGGATCATCCTTATGGATGAGCCGTCCATGGGATTGTCTCCAATCTTTGTAGAAGAGATTTTTAACATTATCAAAGAAATATCTGCATCCGGTACAACGGTTCTTCTGGTAGAACAGAATGCAAAGAAAGCATTATCGATTGCAGACCGTGCATATGTACTGGAAACAGGTAAAATTGTATTGAGCGGTGATGCCAAAGAGCTTATGAATAATGAGTCTATTAAAAAGGCATATTTAGGAGAGTAGGTGTTAAATATGAAACATACGGTAATAACCATTGCAAGAAGTTATGGAAGCGGCGGAAGAACGCTGGGTAAGAAGCTGGCAGAAGAACTTGGAATTCATTGCTATGACCGTGAGTTAATAAGAATGGCTTCCGATGAAAGCGGAATCAATGAGGCATTGTTTGGAGAGGCAGATGAGAAACTGCGTAAGATGCCACTCTTTCGTATTGCGAAGAAAGCATATCATGGGGAAGTGCTTCCACCGGATAGTGATGAGTTTGTATCCAACGACAATCTCTTTAACTATCAGGCGAAAATTATCCGTGAGGTAGCCAAAGAAGAGTCCTGCATTATTATCGGACGTTGTGCGGATTATGTTTTAAAAGATTGTGATTATGTAAAGAGTCTGTTTTTCTACGCACCGCGTAAGGACTGCATTGAACGTGTCATGCAGCAGAATGGCGGGACTAAGAAGGATATTGAAAAGAAGATAGACACGATTGATAAATATCGTGCAGACTATTACAAATACTATACCGGCAGGGAGTGGAATGATGCCAGAAATTACGATTTCTGTCTGGACACTACATCCTTAAGCTATGAGAAGCTGGTACAGGTTGTAAAAGCATATTTAGAAATCAGTGAGGCAGAGCAGCCTTAGGAACAATATTGCAGCAGAATATGAGAAAGAAGAGGTATCTGATGATTCGGGCATCGGATACCTCTTCTTTCGATGCTTATGCGGGCAGCGGGAAAACGCTGGACTTGCAAAGCATGTTTTCTGTAGTTTTACAGTTTCTTTAAAATTTTATCGATGTCATTTCTGTGGCCTAATACCATCAGATGGTCCGTGTCTTTAAAAATATAATTGGCATCCGGCAGCAGGCTCATGACACCATCTGTTTTAATACCGATGATATTGGCATGATAGCAGGCACGGAAATTTAGATCCTTAATACTCTTTCCAATCCATTCCGGTAATGGCGGAATCTCATAAATGGAGAAGCCACCGCCTAATTCAAAGTAGTCAAAGACCTGATCGGCAGAGAAACGGACTGCAATTTTTTCTGCGATATCCCGGTCAGGGTAGATAACTTCGTCAGCACCGTTCCGCAGCAGAAATTTGGCATGAATATCACGGTTTGCTTTGCTGACGACATATCTGGCACCCATTTCCTTAAGCAGGCTTGTAATCTCTAAGCTGCTCTGGAAATTACTTCCGATACAGACAAAGCAGACGTCAAAATTGCCAACACCTAAAGTGGCAAGTACTTTTTCATTGGTGCAGTCGCCAATTTTTGCACTGGTGACAAAAGAGAGAACATCTTCCATTACGGCTTCATTCTCGTCCACAACCATAATCTCATTATCCAGTTTTGATAAGTCTTTGCAAAGGTGAGTGCCAAATCGGCCCAGTCCAATAATTAAAAATGATTTCATAGAATCCTCCTAGTATAATCAAGATATTTGATATTAACCGACATTGATTTTTTCTACCGGCTGCATCACATGCGCAATCCTTTTCTTATCCGTAAATGATAAGGCAAAGGAAAGGCTTCCCAGTCGTCCTAAATACATTAACAGAATTAGAATGATATGACAGCTGGTACTAAGGCTGCTTGTAATACCGGTTGACATTCCGACAGTGTCAAGAGCTGAAAATGCTTCAAAAGCCACATCAATGACTGGATAACCGGAAATAGCAGTAATTGCCAGTGTGGCGCTGAGTGCCAGCGTCAACTGGAACATAAGGACGACGACTGATTTGGTGATAACAGATTCTTCCAGTCTGCGTCCGAAAATATTTGTTCCGGTAGTACGGGTTAAGGTGGAACGTACGGATAACAATAGAACAAATATGGTTGTAACCTTTACACCGCCGGCGGTAGAACCCGGGGCACCACCGATAAACATAAATACAATAGAAAGAAATTTGCTGCTTTCGCTTAATGCACCATTATCAACAGCGTTAAAACCGGCAGTTCGTGGGGTAACAGTACAGAAGAAAGAATTCAAAAGCTGTTCTCCGAAACTCATACCGGCAAATAAGCGGTTATGCTCAAAAAGATAAAAGAGCAGCGTGCCGCCAAAGAGGCAGACTGCAGTAGCACTTAAAACCATTTTGGTCTGCAGAGCATAGTGGCGGCAATGCAGCCCGTGTTCCCTAAGGTCATTCCATACAAAGAAACCGA
Organism: Roseburia amylophila; assembly: GCF_025567465.1. Taxonomy (NCBI): domain Bacteria; kingdom Bacillati; phylum Bacillota; class Clostridia; order Lachnospirales; family Lachnospiraceae; genus Roseburia; species Roseburia amylophila. The sequence goes on along the minus strand of NZ_JAOQKI010000021.1, from coordinate 15,701 downwards.
TACCACCAATCAGGATCAGGGCACTGATGGTAAGAATTACTACAGGATCATTGTAGAATCTGGTAATGGATGAAAATGGACTGTAACGCCCCATTAAATCGAATCCTGCATTACAAAAAGCTGAAATAGAATGGAAGATACCATAATAGATGGCATGTAAAACATCCATGTCTTTCAGAAAACGCAGTGTCAGAATGAATGCACCCGACATTTCAAAAAGAAACGTGCCTCCGATGACACGGCGGACAAGCCGCACGACACCGCCGATTTCAAGGGTGTTTAAACTTTCTTTAATAAGACCACGCTGTTTCAGCCCGATTTTCTTGCGTAATATCAAAGAAACAGTAATACCAATGGTGATAAAACCAAGACCACCAATCTGAATCAGAACTAATAAAACAAGCTGTCCGAAAATGCTCCAGTGGGTAAAGGTGTCAACCAGAACCAGACCGGTTACACAGGTAGCACTGGTTGAGGTGAAAAGGGCAGTTATAAATGGAGTCCATTCACCATTCCGGCTGGAAACCGGAAGCATCAGAAGTATGGTTCCGATAAAGATGAGCAATAGAAAACCAAGCGCTATCATCTGTGTACCGGACATACGTTTTTCAAATTTCCCAAACATAATAAAATTCCTATTCCTGATTTAAATAATTTTCGATAAATCTTATTTATCTATTATAGTAATTCTACTCCGCTTTGTCCAGAAAAGACAGTCTGACAGCAAGAAAAAATTATAGAATCAGTTGTTGTCTTAGCTGGTTTGTTTGAGTATAATAAAATAATAGGGTAAACTTGAAAAGAAAAAACTTGAAAAGGATAGAAAAAGGAAGGTTTTTATATGGGACTTTTTATTGTATTTATCATTATTATCATATATGTTGCTTTGTCCCAGAGTGTAAAGCAAAGCAATAATCAAAACAGGCGTGGAAATAATCCGGCTATGGGGCGGCCGCCACAGCAGATATATCGTCCACAGATGAACCAGCCGCAGCGTACATATCAGCAGACCATGAACCAGCCACAACGGGCATATCAGCAGGCACCAGCCCAGCCGCAGCGGGCATACCAACAGGCACCAGTCCAGCCGCATCCCATGTATCAGCAGGCACCTGATCCGCAGATGAACAGACAGCAGGCACAGCAACAGTTAAAGAACCGGCTGGCGGAAAAATATCAGTCTGCAGCTGCAGAGGAAATGTCTGCCATGGAAGTAATAGAACCGATGGAATTTACTTATGATATTCCACAAAGTGATAATATGAAGAAAGTGCAGGAGCTGATGGTAACTGGCTTCAGCGGTAATCTGAATTTTGAAAGAGATTTTGTGGCAGAAGGAATTGAAATGTTAAACCGTTTTGAATTACAGTAAAGAGCATAGATAAGTGGAGGATGACAGCAATGGAAGACAGAAGACCGGCAACCGGGGAGATTTACAGACATTTTAAAGGAAAATTATATCAGATTGTAGCCATAGCAACACACAGCGAAACAAGAGAAGAACTGGTGATTTATCAGGCACTTTACGGAGCTTATAAAGTATATGCAAGACCGCTTGCCATGTTTGTAAGCGAAGTAGACCATGAGAAATATCCGGCAGCAGAGCAGAAATACAGATTTGAAAAAGTAAAACTGCAGGAAGAAGCACCGGAACAGCAGAAAACAGAGGCAGCCGTAACAGAAGCTGCACCGGATGCAGTAGAATCCGAAGAGCAGGCGAATCCGTTCCTGCTACGTTTCTTAGATGCAGATACCTATGAGGAGAAATATAAGATTTTAAATGAGATGGAAAATGATATTACAGACCGTCTGATTAATGATTTTTCCGTAGTATTGGATGTGGTAATTCCGGAAGGAGATTTAACCGACCGTTATATACAGTTAAAGCAGTGCGTGGCAACCATGTGCCGTTATGAGACTACCCGCCTTAGGTAGGCAGTCCCACACGACTCAAAGTGCTGTTGTGATAATCAGAGGAGAAGGTGACATCTTTCCCAAACCACTTCGGTGGAAGGAAGGATTCAGCTTCTTCTTTTGTTTCAAATTCCACTTCGGCTAATTTTAACGGAGCAAGGTCTCCTTCGAAAATATCAAGCTCAATGGTCAGCCTGCCAGTCAATGGAATCAGATAGCGCTTCTTGGAAATGATAATACCATCTGCTTTTTGAATCAGATGCCGGTAAGCCTCTTCATTCAGAGGAAGATTATATTCTTCCCGCACCATAAGACCGGAGCCTTTGTAAGTAAGAATATATTTGTCATTGGAGCGGCGCACCCGCACTACAGGGTCCGTATTGAGATACCCCTGCTCAATGACTTTGCAGGAATAGTCTTTTAAATCAAAAGGAATCTCATCAATTAAATATTTACGTTCAATTTCCATAATAGCCTCCATATAGTCAGGAAAATAATGATACATTTATTGTAAAATATTTTAAAATCCACTGCAACCATGGAATTGAAAAAGCGCAGTAACCATGCTAACATAAGAGACAGCATAGAAAAATTTCGTGTTAGAAAATTTAATATCAGAAAATGTAATATCAGAAGAGAATAGAAAACAGGAGGAAGATAAGTATGAAGAAAATCGGTATTTTTATGGCGGATGGCTGTGAAGAGATTGAAGGACTTACCGTAGTGGATGTGGTACGCAGAGCAGGAATTGCGATTGATATGATTTCCATTACCGGAAAGAAAGAAGTGGCAGGAGCCCACGGAATTACGTTTGCAGCAGATGTACTGGCAGAGGAAGCTGATTTTGACAGCTATGATGGAATTGTACTGCCGGGCGGAATGCCTGGAACCTTAAATCTCGGAAAGCATGAAATTGTAAAGAAAGTGCTTACATCTTATGCAGCAGGCGGCAAACTTACTGCAGCAATCTGTGCTGCACCAAGCGTATTGGGTGAGAATGGAATATTAGAGGGTAAACATGCAGTCAGCTATCCGGGTTTTGAAGAAAAGCTTCTTGGAGCCAGGGTCGGAGCAGAAAAAGTTGCAGTAGATGGCAACATCGTTACCAGCCGGGGCATGGGAACAGCCATTGAATTTGCCATGGCTATTGTAAAGTGGCTGGATCCACAGGCAGATATTGATGCAATGGAAGCAAATATCATGTATTTTAAATAAAAATAACCAGAACTTACCAACATAATTTATTCTCTGGAAGCCATACTAAAAACAGGATAAGCAACGAACAAAAGCTTATCTGAAAATAGATAACAAAGAGAAGAAACTATGGAGGTAGAAACAAATGAGCGGAACAAACAGTTCTAATTCAAGTAACCAGATGGCAGTGCCACAGGCAAAAGAGGCAATGAACCGTTTTAAACAGGAGGTTGCATCTGAAATCGGAGTACCTTTAAAAGAGGGATACAACGGTGACCTGACATCCAGACAGGCTGGCTCTATCGGTGGAGAAATGGTTAAGAAAATGATCATGAGACAGGAAGAGCAGATGTCTAAATAAGAAGAAAGACAAAAAGCCTTCGGGAAAAGTGCAAAAGTGCATTTCCCGGGGGCTTTTTACATGACTGTCACCAATTGAAATCTGGTTGAAATCTTGTACCGAAAAAAAAGCTAGTAATTTTACAAACGGTGTGTTATAATCTCTAAATGACTGTTAGTAGCTCTAAGTATGCCTATTTTTAGGGGAGCAGTCGTAAGATAAGAAAATATTTGTACATGTATATTTTATATATAGTTATAAGGAGGAAGAAACGAGAATGAGTGTACAGGTTGAAAATTTAGAGAAAAATATGGTAAAGCTTACAATTGAAGTGGCAGAAGATAAAGTGGCAGAGGCTTTGAAAGCTGCATACAATAAGCAGAAAAACAAAATCAGCATCCCTGGATTCCGTAAAGGAAAAGTTCCAATGGCTATGGTAGAGAAAATGTATGGTCCGGAAATCTTTTATGAAGATGCTGCAAATATCATGATGCAGGAAGCTTATCCGGCAGCAATCGATGAGAGCGGTGTAGATATCGTTTCCCAGCCAACTGTTGATGTGGTTCAGTTAGAAAAAGGAAAACCATTCATCTTCACAGCAGAAGTTGCAAAGAGACCAGAAGTTAAACTTGGCAAATATAATGGTGTAACTGTAACAAAGATTGACACATCCGTATCTGATGAAGAAGTTGCAGAAGCATTAGAGAGAGAAAGAAATAACAATGCAAGAACTGTAACTGTAACAGACAGACCTGTTGCAGAAGGTGATACAGCAGTTATCGACTACGAAGGATTCGTAGACGGTGTCGCATTTGAAGGTGGAAAAGGAGAGAATCATCCATTAGAGATCGGTTCCCATTCCTTCATCGATACATTCGAAGATCAGTTAGTAGGAAAGAACACTGGCGATGAGGTAGAAGTAAACGTTACATTCCCGAAGGAATATCATGCAGAAGACTTAGCTGGAAAACCAGCAGTATTCAAAGTTAAGATTAACGAGATTAAGACAAAAGAACTTCCAGAGTTAAACGATGAGTTCGCATCTGATGTTTCTGAATTCGAAACTTTAGAAGAATATAAAGAGAGCGTGAAGAAGAACTTAGAAGAGACCAAAGAGAACAATGCAAAACGTACCAAAGAGGATGAAGCAATCAAGAAGATTATCGAGAAATCTGAGATGGAAATCCCGGATGCAATGATTGAATCCCAGGTACAGAATATGATTCAGGAATTCGCTCAGAGACTTGCCCAGCAGGGATTAAGCTTTGACCAGTATATGCAGTTCTCTGGAATGACTATGGACAAGATGAAAGAGCAGGTTCGTCCGGAAGCATTAACAAGAATCCAGAGCAGCTTAGTATTAGAACAGATTGCAAAAGAAGAAAACTTCGAGATTACAGAAGATGATGTAAATGCTGAAATCGAGAAGATGGCAAAAGCATACGGAATGGAAGCTGATAAGCTCAAAGAGTATGTTGGCGATGACGAGAAAGAATCCATGAAACGTGATATTGCAATTGAAAAAGCAGTTCAGTTCATCATGGACAATGTAAAAGAAAGAGCAAAAGCTAAGACTAAAAAAGAAAAAGAGGCAGAAGCAGCAGCTAACGCAGAAGCATAAGAGAAGCACGTAAAGAGACAGACTGACTTGGAATCAGGTCGGTCTGTTTTACGCAAACCACTTGAACCAGAGATAAAGTTGCAGCAGAATGTATGGTAGAAATGGAGGTTATCATATGAGTTTAGTACCTTATGTCATTGAACAGACCAGCAGAGGAGAGCGTAGTTACGACATATACTCCAGATTATTAAAGGATAGAATTATTTTCCTTGGTGAAGAGGTAAATGAGACCACAGCCAGTCTGGTAGTGGCACAGCTTTTATTCTTAGAGTCCGAAGATCCGGGAAAAGACATTCAGTTATACATCAATTCTCCGGGTGGAATTGTAACAGGCGGATTGGCAATTTATGATACCATGCAGTATATCAAATGTGATGTATCTACAATTTGTATCGGACTTGCAGCCAGTATGGGTGCATTCCTGTTGTCCGGTGGAACAAAAGGAAAGAGATTTGCATTACCAAATGCAGAGATTATGATACATCAGCCTTCCGGTGGAGCAAAAGGACAGGCAACTGAGATTCAGATTGCAGCAGAGAATATCTTAAAGACCAAGAAACGTTTGAACGAGATTTTAGCTGCAAATACCGGAAAGCCATATGATGTAATTGCCGCAGATACAGAGCGTGACTATTATATGTCCGCAGAAGAGGCAAAGGAGTATGGCCTGATTGACGGTGTAATTACAGCAAGATAAGAGAAATAGGAAAGAGGCTGTCTCTGGGCGGATTATCCGAAGCACATATGCGGAATTCGACTACGGGCAGCCTTTACCTTTTTTACGAAGGATTTAGAAAAGATAGATGGAAATAATCGAGGTGGAAAGATGGCAGGAAGAAATAGCGAGGACAAAATCAGATGTTCCTTTTGCGGAAAATCACAGGATCAGGTGCGCAAGCTGATTGCAGGACCAAACGGTGCATATATCTGTGATGAATGCGTGGACATTTGTGCAGAAATCATAGAGGAGGAATTCGAAGATGAGGAGATTTCCGGAAAAGGAAAGGAAGATTTAGAAGAAATCAACCTGATTAAACCGGAAGAGATGAAGAAATTCTTAGATGAATATGTAATCGGTCAGGACGAAGCCAAAAAAGTCCTTTCTGTAGCCGTATATAATCACTATAAAAGAATTACTTCTGATGTAGATATGAATGATGTGGAATTGCAGAAGAGTAACATTCTGATGTTAGGACCGACCGGTTCCGGTAAGACCCTTCTGGCACAGACACTGGCAAGAGTCTTAAATGTACCGTTTGCCATTGCAGATGCCACCACATTAACAGAAGCAGGATATGTCGGTGAAGACGTAGAGAATATCCTTCTGAAACTGATTCAGGCAGCAGATTACAATATCGAGCGCGCCCAGTGCGGAATCATTTACATCGATGAGATTGATAAGATTACGAAGAAATCCGAAAATGTATCCATTACCAGAGATGTGTCCGGTGAAGGTGTACAGCAGGCATTATTAAAAATCTTAGAGGGAACTGTGGCTTCCGTTCCACCACAGGGTGGAAGAAAGCATCCACAGCAGGAATTAATCCAGATTGATACTACGAATATTTTATTTATCTGTGGTGGAGCATTTGATGGATTAGAGAAGATTATCGAGCAGCGTATGGATCAGAAATCCATTGGCTTTAACGCAGATATTGCAGACCGTACCGAGCGTAATCTGAGCGAAGTCTTAAAGCAGGTACTGCCGGGAGATTTTATTAAATTCGGTCTGATTCCGGAGTTTATCGGACGTGTTCCGGTAAATGTATCCTTAGAGCAGCTGGATAAGGAAGCGTTAATCCGTATCTTAAAGGAGCCGAAGAATTCACTGATTAAGCAGTATAAGAAGCTGTTTGAAATTGACGGCGTAGAGCTGGAATTTGAAGATGATGCAGTAGAAGCAATTGCAGAGAAATCCTTAGCCCGTAAGACCGGTGCCCGTGGACTTCGTGCAATTATGGAAGATACCATGATGGATTTAATGTATCAGATTCCTTCTGATGAGAGTATTGTAAAATGCACCATTACAAAAGAAACGGTAGAAGACAAGAAAGCGAAGATAGAATATCATAACGTATAAATAAGAGGAGAAAAGGATGAGCAGGACAGTAATTCATTTACCGGCAGTTGCACTTCGTGGAATGACCATTCTGCCGGGAATGGTGGCTCATTTTGATATTAGCAGGGACCGTTCCATTCATGCCATAGAAGAGGCGATGGTTGGAGACCAGAAAATATTCCTGATTACACAGCAGGATGCTTCCGTAGAGGAGCCGGCCAGGGATGATTTATATCAGATTGGTGTTATTGCTGAAGTAAAGCAGGTAATAAAGATGCCAAATGAAATCGTGCGTGTTTTGGTAGAAGGATTGGAAAGAGGCGAGTTAGCCTCTTTTCTGTCACAGGAGAAGTATCTGATGGCAGAGGTCATCCTTTTTGATGAAAAAACGGCAGAAGAGGAAGAACTGATGCCGGAAGCGAAGGAAGCAATGCTTCGCTGTATCAGGGAAACCGTACTGAAATATCAAAAAGCCAATGGACATATGAGCAAAGAATTTTTACGTCAGGTAGAAGAACAGCAGGACGTTGGAACTTTGATGCAGCAGGTTGCATACAATCTGCCGCTTTATTATACCCAGAAACAGAAAATCTTAGAGGCAGTAGATCTCACTTCCCAGTATGAGACTTTAATGGCAATTCTGCTGAATGAAGTAGAAGTTATTTCTCTGAAAAATGAATTTCAGGCGAAGGTGAAAGAACGCGTGGATAAGAATCAGAAGGAATATCTTTTGCGGGAACAGATGAAACTGATTCGGGAAGAACTAGGTGAGGATAATACACAGTCAGATGCGGAACACTTTTTAGAGGAAGTAAAGAAGCTGAAGGCAGATAAGACGGTCAAAGAGAGAATTAAAAAAGAGATTGAGCGTTTTAAGAATATTGCATCCAGTTCTTCGGAAAGTGCAGTCAGCAGAGGCTATATTGAGACATTGCTGGAACTGCCATGGAATAAGGCTTCTAAGGATAATAAAGATTTAGCTAATGCAGAGAAAATTTTAGACGAAGACCACTACGGACTGGAAAAAGTAAAAGAGCGTATGCTGGAATTCTTAGCAGTCCGGAATCTGACTCATAAAGGAGAAAGTCCAATTATCTGTCTGGTGGGACCTCCTGGAACCGGCAAGACAAGCATTGCCCGTTCTGTGGCAAAAGCATTGAATAAAAAGTATGTCAGAATCTGTCTCGGCGGTGTCCGTGATGAGGCAGAGATTCGTGGACACAGAAAGACCTATGTGGGGGCAATGCCGGGCAGAATTATTAATGGTTTAAAGAGTGCCGGAGTAAAGAACCCGCTGATGCTTTTAGATGAGATTGATAAAGTAAGCAGTGATTATAAGGGAGATACATCTTCTGCACTGCTGGAAGTATTGGATAATGAGCAGAACAGCTATTTCAGGGACCACTATGTGGAGCTTCCGGTAGATTTGTCTGAGGTATTGTTTATTGCGACAGCCAATTCCGTACAGACAATACCAAGACCTCTGTTAGACCGTATGGAGCTGATTGAGGTAAGCAGTTATACGGAAAATGAAAAGGCTCACATTGCAAAAGAGCATCTTATAGCAAAGCAGATTGAGAAAAATGGCTTAAAGGAATCAGAGCTTACATTCCAGAATGGTGCAATTGAGCAGCTGATTCGCAGCTATACAAGAGAAGCCGGTGTGCGTAACTTAGAACGCAAAATCGGTGAAATCTGCAGAAAAGCAGCAAGAGAGATTTACGAGGGCAAGAAAAAGAAAGTTACTATAAGCACAAAGAACTTAGAACATTATCTTGGCAAAGAGAAATATACCTTTGATAAGAAGAATGAGAAGGACGAGGTTGGTATTGTCCGGGGATTGGCATGGACCAGTGTCGGTGGTGATACATTAGAAATCGAAGTAAATGTAATGCCGGGAAAAGGTGAATTTAAACTGACAGGACAGCTTGGCGATGTCATGAAAGAGTCTGCACAGGCTGGAATCAGTTATATCCGTTCTGTCAGTGAGCAGTATCAGATACCGGACGATTTCTTTACCAGACATGATATACATATCCACATTCCGGAAGGAGCCGTACCAAAGGATGGACCGTCCGCCGGTGTTACCATGGCAACCGCAATGCTTTCTGCCATTACCGGGAAAAAGGTGCGTGCTGATGTTGCCATGACAGGAGAGATTACCCTCCGCGGCAGAGTGCTTCCGATTGGTGGATTAAAAGAGAAAACATTAGCAGCGAAAAATGCCGGTATCCGGACAGTCTGTGTGCCGGGAAAAAATGAAAAAGATATCGAGGAACTCTCAGCAGAGATTAAAAAGGATTTAGAAATTGTCTATGCAGATACCATCGAAGATATCTTAAAGATTGCTTTTGTAAAAGAGTAGTAAAGGAGCAGAAAATGGTTATAAAAGAAGTAAACTTGGAAACGGTGTGTGGTGTTACCAGTAAGCTTCCGGAGAATACATTGCCGGAGGTGGCATTTGCAGGAAAATCCAATGTTGGAAAGTCATCATTAATTAATGCACTGATGAACCGGAAATCCCTTGCAAGAACCTCTGCACAGCCGGGAAAGACACAGACCATTAATTTCTATAATATCAATGATGCCATGTATCTGGTGGATTTGCCGGGATATGGTTATGCGAAAGTAGCAGAGAGTGAGAAAGCAAAATGGGGTAAAATGATTGAAAATTATCTGCATACCTCAAAGCAGCTGCGCCGGGTATTCTTATTAATTGATATCAGGCATGACCCGTCTGCCAATGATAAACTGATGTATGACTGGATTATCCATCAGGGCTTTGATCCGGTTATTGTGGCAACCAAGCTGGACAAGCTGAAGAGAAGCCAGGTGCCAAAATGTATCAAGGCAGTAAAAGAAGGTCTGAAAGTAAAACCGGGAACGGTAATTGTTCCATTTTCTGCAGTAACCAAGCAGGGCAGGGAAGAAATCTGGCAGATTATGGATGAGGCTGTTGGCTATGAAGAATAAATATGTATTTGTAACGGTTCTTCTGCTGGTACTTTTATTGACTGGTGCAGGACTGACACAATTATATGTAAAAGAAGAGACAAAACAGCAGGATAGTGAACTTACGGTAGTAACATCCTTTTATCCGATGTATATTGCAGCAATGAATGTCATCGGAGACACTCCGGGTGTGGATTTGCAGAATCTCAGTGAGCCGCAGACCGGCTGCCTTCACGATTACCAGCTGACTCCGGCAGACATGAAGCTCCTTTCCGGTGCAGATGTGTTTATTGTAAATGGTGGCGGAATCGAATCTTTTTTATCGGATGTGGCAGCAGATTATAAGAATCTTTCCATTGTAAATGCCTGCGAGGGACTTAATCTTTTGTCCGAAGAGGATGAAGGAGAGGAACATGCTCACGGAGATGCCCATGAAGATGCAGCAGAGGAGCATATCCACGGAGATACCGAGGATACTCATGAAGATGGACACAATCACGGAGATGTGAATGCCCATGCATGGATGAGCATTGCGTTATATAAACAGCAGGTGGAAAATATTTTAGAAGGTCTTTGCAGGATAGATCCGAAGCATCAGGATGCCTATGAAAGCAATGCAAAGGAGTACCTGGCAAAGCTTGAGGATTTAGAGAGAGAGCAGCAGTCCTTAAAGGAAGAATTAGCAGGAAAGCATATTGTTATTTTCCATGAAGCCTATACCTATGTGGCAGAGGACTACGATATGGAGATTTCCTATACCATGGATTTGGATGAGGAGCGTCAGGTCAGTGCCGGTGAAGTGGCAGATGTGATGGGAGCCATTGAAAAGAATGATATATCAGTGGTGCTGGCAGAAGAACTCTATGGCAAAGATATGGGAGATACGGTAGAACGGGAGACCGATGCGAAAGTATGTTATCTTGATACCTTAACCCGCGGGGAGTATGAAAAGGACAGCTATCTTGATGCAATGAGACATAATATGGAACTGCTGAAGGAGGCTTTTGCAGAATGAGAAAAATAGTAAAACCATGTGGACTGCATTGTATCCGGATCAACCATCTGGGTGTTACTATTGGAGAACAGCAGATATTGTCAGATGTGAATCTGCATATTCATTGTGGAACACTGACGGTACTGATTGGTCGGAACGGAGCAGGAAAATCAACTCTGATCCGGGCTATTTTAAATGACATTCCACACACGGGAAGCATTGAATTTAAGGACAGGGAAAATGGTCATATCCAGAAGCTTAAGATTGGTTATGTACCACAGAATCTAAATATCGAGAAATCTACTCCGGTCAGTGTCTATGATATGATTGCAAGCTATCAGTCCAACCGGCCGGTATTTTTATATAAGAGCAAAAAACTATATCAGGAAATCAAAGAAAGCTTAAAAATGTTTGAAGCCGAGCATTTGATTGACAAGCAGGTATGTAATCTTTCCGGTGGGGAATTACAGCGTGTACTTCTTTCCATGGCAGTGATGGATGAACCGAATCTGCTGCTTTTGGATGAGCCGGTGTCTGGTATTGACCAGAATGGGATGGAGTTATTTTATCGGAATATCGAATATCTGAAGGAAAATTTTGACCTGGCAGTTTTACTGATTTCCCATGACCTTGATTATGTAAGAAAATATGCAGACCATGTGGTTCTCATAGATGGCAAAGTGCTGACCCAGGGAACACCGAAGGAAGTCTATGACAGTGCTGCTTTTAAACAGGTATTTACAGATATGGAGGTGCGGGGATGATAGAATTTTTTACCGCGTGGTGGTCTTATGGATTTATGCGGAATGCATTTATCGCAATCCTGATTATCACACCATTGTTTGGAATCCTTGGAACCATGATTGTAAATAACAAAATGGCATTTTTCTCAGATGCATTAGGTCATTCTGCATTGACGGGAATTGCTCTTGGCGTTGTGATGGGAGTTGCAGATACGACCTTATCCATGATTATTTTTGCAGTAATTTTTGCATTATTACTAAACTATATCAGCAGTAAAGCATCGGCATCCAGAGATACGATTATCTCCGTTTTTTCTTCAGCGTGTATTGCTGTGGGACTGGCCATCTTATCGAAAGGTGGCAATTTCAGCAAATATTCCAGCCTTTTGGTAGGTGATGTTTTAAGCATCTCTAAAAAGGAAATTATTTATCTGATTCTGATTTTTGCGGCAACACTGATTTTCTGGGGCGTGGCATTTAATAAGTTAAATGCGGTAAGCCTGCACCGGGCGCTGGCAAAGAGCCGGGGAATCCGGGTGAAGCTGATAGAAAATATTTTTGCAATTTTTATTGCATTAATTGTAATGCTTTCCATTAAATGGATTGGAATTTTGATCATCAATGCACTGCTGATTCTTCCGGCAGCAGCAAGCCGGAATATTTCGGTCAACATGCGGGAATATCATTTATTTTCCGTTATCTTTTCCCTGTTTTCGGGATTGCTCGGATTGATGATTTCCTATTTTACCAATGTTGCAACAGGTCCGATGATTGTGATTGTAGCAGCCATCATTTATTTTGCAACTTATGTATACGGAAGGAGAAATGCATGATGAGAACCACGAAAAAAGGAAGAAAAGGCGCACTTTTACTTACTTTTCTTCTGGCAGGAAGTTTACTGCAATCCGCTATGAGAATGAAAGTAAGAGTTACATTATAGATAAAGGGGCATTTCAGATGCCTTATGGTGAGGATACAACGGTGCAGGCACAGCTTGACGACTGGATTGCACAAGAGGATGGAAGTTATCTTGTAACGGCCTCCCTCTTAACCTATAGTGATGCAGAGGGAAGCAGTAACAGAACCTTCCAGTTTATATTAAACGATAATGGATATAAGGATGAACTTCCGGATCCATTATTCTACTATACCATCTCAAACGTCAGTCCGATGGATGATTCTTTTTCGGATCTGACTCAGGAGACGGAAGAAAACTCCCCCGGACAAGAGCCTTCGACCCAAAACGTTTCCGAATAGAATCAATGGCTGCATCCAGTTGCTTTTGCTTATTGGCAGAAGGCATCTGGGTGCAGCTTTTTTTATTGCCATCTGGGAGCGGACTGCTGGAAGCTGTACTTTCTGTGGAAATCATGGCAGATGCCGATGAATCGGCTGCATAATCAAAAATAGAAAGCTGCACCGGTGCATCTTCAGGAAGCAGACGGCTGGTACGGATGCCAAGGAGTCGGACAGGTTCACTATTCCAGAGCTGCTGGAAAAGGGAAACGGCAGTTTTATATAGGGCATCTGTAGTATTTGTGGCTGAGAGGAGACTGCACTGGTGGGAAGTATTGGTAAAATCATGATAGCGGATTTCTACCGTAATACTCTGGGCTAACATTTTTTCTTTCCGGAGGCGAATGGATACAGATTCGGAAAGAGAGAGCAGAACCTTTTTTGCATCTGCTAAGGTGCGGGCGTCCTCCTTTAAAGTGGTGGAATTGCCAATCCCCTTGGCTTCCCGCTTGGTAGAATGCACATGGTCATCTCCGATTCCATTGGCATATTCCCACATCAGTGTGCCGTGGCTTTTGAATTCCTGCCGGAGGTAATCCGGGTCAGTGGCTGCAAGTTCTCCGATGGTACGGATGCCAAGTGCTTTCAACCGGGCAGCACTGGAATGCCCTACCATGTAGAGATCATCCACCGGAAGCGGCCACATTTTTTTTGCAATTTCATCCGGAAAAAGAGTGTGAATCCGATCCGGCTTGGTAAAATCGCTTGCCATCTTCGCCAGAAGCTTATTTGGAGCAATTCCAATATTAACGGTAAAACCAAATCGTGATTTAATATTTGCAGAAATGATTTTGGCTGCTGCAAGAGGAGATTCATACCGGTGGGCAATGGGCGTAAAGTCAAGAAAACATTCATCTATGGAAAGCTGCTCGATATCATTGGTGTAGGTATGTAGCAGTTCCATAAGTGCATGGCTTTTTCTTTGGTACATGGCATGATCCGGCGGAACCAGCATAAGGGTAGGACATTTGCGTAAAGCATTGGCAACCGGTTCGCCGGTGACAATCTTATAGGCTTTGGCAGGCACAGACTTGGCAAGAACCACACCGTGTCTTGTAGCAGAGTCACCGCCAATAATTGCCGGTATAGTGCGGATATCTAAAGTTTCACCATGCTCTAGGCGGTCGACAGCACTCCAGCTTAAAAAAGCAGAATTGACATCAATATGAAAGATAATCCGGTGCATAATGCTCCTCCTTTACCGTATTATGGAATTGCCGGCTGTTTACGGGCTTAATACCTTGGATACCTATATTATAAAAGCTTTCCGGTTGAAAAGAAAGGGCTTTTAGTGTATAGTAAGGTTACAAATAAGGGAAAACGCAGCGAGAATAATGGCAGGTGATTGTTTATGAGATTTAAAAGAATCGATGTGGATACGGTGCGCTGTATTATTTCAGAAGAAGAATTAATGGAAAATGGGCTGGAAGTAGATGATTTTCTGCAGAATGACGGAAGAACAGAATCGTTTCTGCGTAAGATTATTTCCATGGCAGAAGAAGAGGTCGGATATAAAGTACAGGGTGGAAATATTACCATTCAGGTTGCAGTACTGCCGGAGCATACGCTGGCACTTACTTTTTCTGAGAAGCCGGAGCTTGGCATCAGCAATATGTTGGAAAATCTGAAGTCTGCAGTAGAAAGTCTGGTTAAGAATGCTCCTGATATTGAAAAGCTGAAACAGACGTCAAAAGAGCTGGCAAATCAGAATCATACGGATGAAGGCATTGCAGAAATACAGCCGGAGCAGTCAGATTCCAAGGCAGAAGAAAGCACAGATAAGAAACAGTCTACCGGTGGCTTTACACTAAAAGACCGGAATTTTTATCAGCTTTGCTTTGCAAGCATGGAACGTGCAATTTTTTATGCCAAGGGCGTTCGTCTGGAACTGCCGATGAAGAGCAGTCTTTATTATCTGACCAGAGAGGATGCTTATTATCTTTTGCTTGAGAAGGGAGAACTTAGTGATAAACAGCTTTGTCGTCTTTTAAGTGCTTCTTTGGAATTTGCAGATGATATTTATGCGCATGGACCGACCCGGGCATATATTATGGAGCATGGAAAATGCATTTTGCCGGAGCAGGCGTTAGAACATTTACAGGAAATTTAGACAGACAGAGGAATTGGAATGGAAGAATATAAAGATAAAGCATCTTTTGAAGAATTTTTTAAGCAGAACTATGTACCACTGGATTATAAATCCATTCGGAATGAGATGCGGGAGGCAGCCGGAGATGGCTGGAGCCTTTTTACCGATGAATACAAATTCCGTGGAAAGATAGATAAGAAAGATTTTATTGTGCATATGACAGGCGATGCCTACTGCACTTTTGAAGAGATTGTGGAAAATGCAATTGATGAGTTGAACAGCGGAATCCTTGACATTGTGATGGAAATCGGCAATGAGATGGAATTTGACAACGATACAGCAGAAATTTATTTTGATACCATTGAAAAGCAGTTGAAGGAAATGTTAGATGCCCTTTATGATGATGTGCTTAAAGATTTATAAAAGCAGAGTTATAGGACAAAATGTGTTGATGAAAACCGCTTTCAAGCCTTGAAAATAAAGGGCTGAAGGCGGTTTA
>NZ_JAOQKI010000020.1:0-48223 GCF_025567465.1 Roseburia amylophila | reverse complement strand
TTTAGCTGCATAAAGAAAAACGAGACGACCGAAGTCGCCTCGTAAAAGTCTAACTTTGAGGGGTCACCTCAATTTGCACCGGACAACAGTCTTTTTTGCTTTACAGGAAAGCGACCGCCGCAGGCACGAGAATGTGTCAAGGTACATTCTTTTTTACATGAAGTTGGTAACATAAAAAGATTTCCTTTGGAGATACTAAACATGTAACGAAAGAAAGGAGATGATTTTTGTGACAGAATTAAAATGTTCTGTAAGAAGCTGCAGTTTCCAGAAAGATGATTGCTGTTGCCGTGGAAATATTACGGTAGAGGGTGCACATGCAAACCGCAACAGCGAGACAAGCTGTGGAAGTTTTGAAGAGAAGAAAAACTGTGGATGTGCCAATTCGACCGGTAAACCGCCTAAGATGAGCGATGTTACCTGTGAGGCAGTAAACTGTAAATTCAATGAAGGAAGAAAATGTCATGCAAAAGACATCCAGGTAGCCGGAACGAATGCCTGTACCTGTATGGAAACAGAGTGTGCCAGCTTCTGTTGTTCCTAAAAAGTGGAATATCAGTAAGGTTTAGCAAAATATTTCTGTGTCTACTCTTAACAGATTGGACACAGAAATTTAGAAGAATCTTAAGAAAAATACTATTGTAAATGAGATGAAAGAAAGTATAATGTGATTGAAGCATATATAAAGCAGAAGTAGTGTGTAAGGTGTAGATGGTAAACAGGAGGAAGCAAATGAGAAAAAAATCACATATTTTGCTGGCACGTTATATTGCAAAGAATACAGAGGATGAAGAACTTAAGAAACATAGACTGTCTTTTTATATTGGCAGCATTCTGCCGGATTGCAAACCATCTTTTGTATATAAGAAACATGAAATCAATGGGACGTTTCCGGATGTGAAAAAGATGGTGAATCAATTGATTTTCGGTAAACAGCAGGGGAAACTGGCCCGTAAACGCCGGTATTATATGAATCTCGGGCAGGTAACGCATTATGTAGCTGATTATTTTACTTATCCGCATAACAAGATTTATCCGGGAAACTTAAAGGATCATTGTTCCTATGAAGAACAATTGAAGCGAAGCCTTAAAAATTATATTATGAGCCGGAATATGGAAGCAGGGGAAAAAGTGCAGGCTGATTTTTCTGATGCAGAGGCACTGTATGAATATATTTTAGAGAGGCATAAACAGTATCTTGGAAGAAAAATTAATATAGAAACAGATATTCGGAATATAGTAGCAACCAACCGGATGCTGGTGGAGGCCATTGCCGATTTATTTTATAAAACACAGCATAAGGAAAAAATGCCGCTTGCTGTCGAATATTGACGAAAAAAGATGTTATATTTTGTTTGATTTTTGGTGATGAGCAGAGTAAAATGAATTTACAAAGAACAACACAGAGATGGGACACAGCATAGGAGAAATGCTTATGGATGAAAGGGAAGCACTTCGCATTGCGATTGAACGTGCAAGAATCCGACTGGATGAAGCACTGGAACGAGCGAAAAGTATGGATGAATGCTATGACCTGAGCCTGGAAGTGGACAGACTGATTGAGAACTATGTATCGCTATGTGAGCAAAAAGAACTTGTACCAATAAGATAAAAGTAAAGAGTAAGTGGAAAGAAGTACATTGAGAAATGTGCTTCTTTTTTTGTGCATTTTTATGTGTAGTATATTGATTTTTTCCCAAAAGTGGGGTAATATGTATTCATAAGTGGAGGAAAGTGGTTGAAAATGGCACAAAGTGGTGGATAAGTTGATAACTTTGTGGATAAATAGCAACCGGACTGAGGTGTTTGACAATGTTCATGGGAGAGTACAGTCACAACATAGACGCCAAGGGCAGAATGATTGTTCCTTCCAAATTCAGAGAACAGCTCGGTGATGAGTTTGTAGTAACGAAGGGTTTGGATGGGTGTCTTTTTGTGTACCCAAATGAAGAATGGCAGAACATTGAAGAAAAATTCCGCAACGTACCACTTACCTCAAAAGATGCAAGAAAATTCTCACGTTTCTTCTTTGCAGGAGCAACAACCTGTGAAGTGGACAAGCAGGGAAGAATTCTTCTTCCGGCAGTGTTAAGAGAATTTGCCGGATTAGAGAAAGAAGTCGTATCAGTCGGAGTCTTAAAGCGAATTGAGATTTGGGACAAGAACAGATGGCAGGATACCAATACTTATGATGACATGGATGAAGTTGCAGAACACATGGCAGAACTTGGCTTGAGTATCTAAAGGAGTGAACATGGAATTTAAACACACATCGGTTCTCTTGCATGAGACCATAGACAATCTGAATATTCGCCCGGACGGAATTTATGTAGACGGAACGCTCGGTGGAGCGGGACATTCTTCCGAAATTGTAAAAAGGCTGAATGAGAACGGAAGGCTGATAGGAATTGACCAGGACGAAGATGCAATTGCAGCAGCCAGTGAGCGGTTAAAGGATTATTCTGATAAAGTAACCATTATCCGCAGCAATTACTGCAATATGAAAGAAGAATTGAACCGTATCGGAGTGACGAAGGTAAATGGAATTCTTCTTGATCTGGGAGTATCTTCCTTTCAGTTAGATACACCGGAGCGTGGATTTACCTACCGGGAAGAAGATGCACCACTGGACATGAGAATGGATCAGCGTCAGACATTAACGGCAAAAGATATTGTAAATGATTACAGTGAATCAGAGCTGTATCGTATCATAAGAGACTATGGGGAAGACCGGTTCGCAAAGAATATTGCAAAGCATATTGTCGCAGCCCGGGCAAAGAAACCAATTGAGACAACCGGAGAGCTGACCGCAATTATCCGGGTATCCATACCGATGAAAGTACAGAGTACTGGCGGACATCCGGCAAAGAGAACGTTTCAGGCAATTCGTATTGAACTGAATCGTGAGCTGGAAGTCTTATCGGATACCCTGGATGAGATGATAGACCTTTTAGAGGAAGATGGAAGAATCTGTATCATTACCTTCCATTCCCTGGAAGACAGAATTGTAAAGAACATCTTTCGCAAAAATGAAAATCCATGTACCTGTCCGAAAGAATTTCCGGTGTGTGTATGTGGCAAGAAACCAAAAGGAAAAGTAATCACTAGAAAACCGATTCTTCCAACGAAATCTGAAATGGAAGAGAATCCGAGAGCAAAAAGCGCAAAATTAAGAGTATTTGAACGGCATATCAATGACTAGGGAGAGACGTGAAAATGGAGAAGACAAGAAGAAATTATCGAACACAGACTTACATAGATGGAAACACTGTCCGTAAATTAGAAGCTGCACCGGATTACCGCAGAGAACAGGAAGAAAAGCAGCGGGAGGAAATCAGACAGCGCAACAGACGTATGGCGCAGAAGAATCAGGAGAAGTCAGCACATATGGATTTGGGTTATGTGGCATTTTTATCCGTATCGCTGCTGGTTATGTGTGTGGCAGCAGTGCTGTATATCCGTCTGCAGTCTGGAATTACAACGCATTTAAAGACAATTTCTGCATTAGAAAGCCAGGTAGCTGAATTAAAGGCAGATAATGATGCGGCAGAAAAAAGAATCGAGACAGCAGTAGATCTTGCAACCATCAAGGATATAGCAATGAACCAGCTTGGCATGAGCTATGCGGGACCGGACCAGATTATACATTATACGGTTGATAAAGAAGATTATATGAATCAGTTTGAGGATATTCCGAATAAGTAGGAAACAAACGTGGTGGTAAAATGGCAGGAAAGAGACGCGGCGGAAAGAAAATAGCAAAATTTAGTAAGAAAATGCAAAAGAAACTTGTAGTGCTGTTTGTAATAATAGCACTACTTTTGTTGGGATTAATTGTAAGATTGATGTATATTGAACACACCAGTGGAAAGAAATACGAAAAGAAAGTATTATCCCAGCAGAAATATGACAGTACGGTCATTCCTTATCAGCGTGGAAATATTACAGACTGCAAGGGAACGATACTTGCAACCAGCGTGGATGTATACAATGTGATATTAGACTGTAAGGTATTAAACAGTGATTCGGCAGATATTGACCCGACCATCGATGCACTGATGACCTGTTTCCCACAACTGAATGAAACCGATTTACGTAATCTGATTACAGATAAGCCAAAGAGCCAGTACAATGTTCTGGCAAAGAAATTAAGCTATGAAGAGATTCGGGCGTTTGAAGATATGCAGGCGGCAGAAAAGGAAGCTTCCGATAAGAAGAGCGGCGATGCAGAGAAAAAAGGAAAAATTAATGGAGTCTGGTTTGAAAAAGAATACCAGAGAGAATATCCATATGGTTCTCTGGCCAGTGCGGTAGTAGGATTTACTACCAGCGGTAATCTGGGAATGAATGGAGTGGAAAATTCCTATAACAGTGTTCTGAATGGAACCAACGGAAGAGAATATGGTTATCTGAATTCCGACAGTAATTTTGAGAAGACAGTAATCGATGCCCAGAATGGTAATGATGTTACACTGACCATTGATGCAAATATCCAGAAAATCGTAGAAGATAAGATTGCTGCATTTGAAGAAGAATACAGGGATGCAGCAAGAGAAGGTGCTGGAAGTAAACATGTGGGAGTTATTGTAATGAACCCACAGAATGCTGAAGTGCTTGCCATGGCAAATTATCCAAATTATGACAGTAGTAATCCAAGGGATTTGTCTGCCTATTATACCCAGGAAGAAATTGATGCTATGGGTGACGATGCAGAACTGGATGCTTTAAACCAGTTATGGTCTAATTTCTGCATTACTTATACTTATGAACCGGGCTCTACCGTAAAACCTTTTACCGTAGCCTGTGGTCTGGATACCGGAACTTTAGACCCGAATCGTACTTTTATCTGTGATGGATACGAGACGATTTCCGGTCATGACATTCACTGTGTAAATACCAACGGACATGGACTTGAAACAGTAGAAGATGCCTTAAAGAATTCCTGTAATGATGCCCTGATGCAGATGTCTTATGATATCGGACCTGAGAATTTCTCTAAGTATCAGCAGATTTTCGGCTTTGGTACCAAGACAAACATTGATTTACCGGGAGAGGCAAGAACCGATTCCTTAATTTATACCGAAGACCAGTTAAGCACCATTAACCTGGCTACCAATTCCTTTGGACAGAACTTTAATGTTACCATGATACAGGTGGCAAGTGCTTTTTGTTCCATTGTTAATGGTGGTAACTATTATCAGCCACATGTGGTAAAGAAAATAACAGATGAAAATGGGAATGTCATACAGGAAGACAATGGAACCTTGTTAAAGAAAACAGTGTCTTCATCTACCAGTGAATTATTAAAACAGTATCTTTATGCAACGGTTTCCGATGGTACCGGAAAATATGCAAAAGTGCCGGGATACTCCATGGGTGGAAAGACCGGAACAGCACAGAAGCTTCCTCGAGGACAGGGAAATTATCTGGTTTCCTTTATCGGTTTTGCACCAGTAGACAATCCGCAGCTTTTGGTATATGTAGTAGTAGACGAACCAAACGCAGAAGAAGAGTTTCACAGTACCTTTGCACAGGAAATCGCAAAGGGAATTTTCGAAGAGACACTGCCTTATCTTAATATTTATCCGGATGAGGACATTGTTGTAACAGAAGAGACAGACCCGGCAGAAGCACCGGCAGATGGAACAACAGATGTTCCGGATTCTGCACCGGAGGATTCTATGGTAGACCAGACACCGGATATTGCAGAGGAAACAGTACCACCGGAGGGTGGTTTACAGCCACAGGATGTAGCACAATAGAGAAAACAACATAACCTTGTAAAAGTTGTAATAGATTATAATAACTGCTTTTATGAGGTTATGTTTTTATGTTTCAGCAAAAAATGCAGGAGGAAGAAGAAAACAGATTTTGCATCTATCGGAATAAAACCTTTAACCGACGAAAAATTATGATTATTTTTGTGGCAGTATTACTGCTGATGGTATTTCTGATGGGACGACTGGTGTATCTTATGATATTCTGTTCAGAATACTATGGGGTCCGGGCGGAGAATCTCCATGAAAGAGAAAGGGATATCAAGGCGGCAAGAGGAAATATTTATGACAGAAATGGTGTGGTTTTAGCAGAAAATAAGACGGTATGTACGATTTCTGTGATTCACAGCCAGATAGAAGACCCGGAAAAGGTAATTGCAGTTTTAACAAAAGAGCTTGGCATGTCAGAAGAGACAGTGCGGAAGCGGGTAGAGAAGGTTAGTTCCATTGAACGGATTAAGACGAATGTGGAGAAAGAAACCGGAGATGCGATTCGAGCCTATGAACTGGCGGGCGTGAAGATCGATGAAGATTATAAACGGTATTATCCTTATAATGAACTGGCTTCTAAAGTAATCGGATTTACCGGCGGGGACAATCAGGGAATTATCGGAATAGAAGTAAAATATGATGAATATCTGGAGGGCATCAATGGAAAGATACTTACATTGACAGATGCCAGAGGCGTAGAGATAAAAAATGCCGGAGAGCGGCGGAGTGAGCCGGTAGAAGGAGATGACCTTTATTTAAGTCTTGATTATAATATCCAGATGTATGCAGCGCAGGCGGCAGTAAAGGTGCGGGAGGAAAAACAGGCAGACAGTGTCAGCATCCTTGTGATGAATCCACAGAATGGCGAAATCCTTGCCATGGTAAATGAACCGGAGTTTAATCTGAATGAACCTTTTGCCTTAAATACGGAGATTGACACGGAATTGAGTGAAGAGGAGAAGCAGAATGCTTTAAATAAAATGTGGAGAAACCAGTGCATCAATGACACTTATGAACCGGGATCCACTTTTAAGATAATAACAGCATCCGCAGCCTTGGAAGAGGGAAAAGTAAGTCTTTCTGACCAGTTTAACTGTCCGGGATATAAGATTGTGGAGGACAGGAGAATCCGCTGCCATAAAGTGGGAGGGCATGGGGCAGAGGATTTTACCCATGGCATTATGAATTCCTGCAACCCGGTATTCATAGAAATCGGACTTCGTATCGGTTCCGACCGCTTCTGCGATTATTTTGAACAGTTTGGTTTATTATCCAGGACAAATATAGATTTACCGGGGGAAGCATCCACCATTATGCATAAAAGAGAAAATATCGGTCAGGTGGAGCTTGCAACCATGTCCTTTGGGCAGTCCTTCCAGATTACACCGATTCAGCTTGCAACTACGGTTTCCTCTATTATAAATGGAGGAAACCGTGTGACGCCGCATTTTGGCGTGGAGACGAAAAATGCAGAAGGAGAAGTGACACATACTTTTGTCTACGGACAAAAGGAACATATTGTAAGCGAAGAAACTTCCACCACCATGCGCTATTTGCTGGAAAAAGTAGTATCTGAGGGCAGTGGAAAGAATGCGGCTCTTGAAGGCTTTTCTATTGGCGGAAAAACCGCAACGTCCCAGACGCTTCCGCGTAGTGAAAAAAGGTATATTTCTTCTTTTTTAGGCTTTGCTCCGGCTGACGATCCGCAGGTACTTGCCTTAATTATTATCAATAATCCACAAGGCGTTTATTATGGTGGAACCATAGCAGCACCGGTCTGCCGGGATTTGTTTTCCAATATTCTGCCATATCTTGGCATTGAGCAGGCACCGGTTACAGAAGATGCGGAAATTCAGGAAAATCCGTGAAACTTTGGGGAGATATCTTGCAGGAAAGCTCTAAATAACGTATACTAGATAAGTTGAAATGATATACAAAAAGAAAATAAAAAGAGGTGCAGTTATGACGTATCATGTTATTCTTCCGGTTATTATCGCTTTTGCAGTGAGTGCATTGTTAGGACCGGTCGTAATTCCTTTTTTAAGAAGATTGAAAGTTGGTCAGACGGAGCGGAAAGAGCTTGAATCTCATCAGAAGAAAATGGGAACCCCTACCATGGGTGGATTGATGATTATCGCAAGTATTATTGTAACCAGTCTGATTTATGTAAAAGATTATCCGAAGATTATTCCGATTCTCTTTATGGTAGTAGGATTTGGCGTAATTGGATTTTTAGATGATTATTTGAAGGTTGTACTGAGACGGTCGGATGGACTGCTTGCATGGCAGAAAATGTTATGCCAGCTTGTAGTGACCACTGTTTTTGTGGTATACATGGTGAAGTTTTCAGATGTTTCCCTTACGATGCTGCTTCCATTTTCCGGTGGAAAATACTGGAATATTGGCTGGCTTGCAATTCCGGTCATGTATTTTGCAGTAATCGGAACTGTAAACGGAGTCAACTTTACCGATGGCTTAGATGGTCTTGCTACCAGCGTAACCATTATCGTAGCAACCTTTTTTACCGTAGTTGCAGTGGGAACCAACAGTGGAATCGAACCGATTACCTGTGCTGTAGTAGGTGCATTGATGGGCTTCCTTCTGTTTAATGTATATCCGGCAAGTGTATTTATGGGAGATACCGGTTCTCTTGCACTGGGTGGATTTGTGGCAGCTACCGCATATATGCTTCAGATGCCAATTTTCCTTCTGATTGTGGGACTGATTTATCTGGTAGAAGTATTATCTGTTATCATTCAGGTAACCTATTTTAAAAAAACAGGTGGAAAGAGAATTTTCCGTATGGCTCCGATTCATCACCACTTTGAATTAGGTGGCTGGTCAGAGACCAGGGTAGTGGCAGTATTTTCAATTGTAACAGCAATCTTATGTCTGGTTGCATTGATTGGATTATAAAGAGACAGGAGTGAATAAAATGGAATTTCAGGAGAAAAATGTACTGGTATTTGGCTCTGGGAAAAGTGGAATTGCTGCAGCAGAGCTGTTAGAAAAACAGAATGCGAATATTTTCGTTTTTGAAGGAAATGAAAAGCAGAGTGTAGCAGAAATCAAAGAAAAATCGGAGAGCTTTGCCAAGGCAGAAATCTATGTGGGCACCCTTCCGGAAGAAGTGATGGATAAACTGGATTTTGTTGTGTTAAGTCCGGGTGTTCCAACCGATTTACCATTGGTAAATGCCATGCGTGATAAGAAAATTACGATTATTGGTGAGATTGAGCTTGCTTATCAGGTGGCAAAAGGAAAAATCCTTGCAATTACAGGAACGAATGGCAAGACGACAACCACTACACTGGTGGGAGAAATTTTATCCAATTACTTTAAGGATGTAAAAGTCGTAGGAAATATTGGAATTCCATATACATCGGTAGCGGCAGATACCACAGAAGAAACGGTAACAGCAGCAGAAATCAGCAGCTTCCAGTTAGAGACAATTGTAGATTTTGCTCCGGATGTATCTGCTATTTTAAATATTACACCGGATCATCTGAATCGTCATCATACCATGGAAAATTATATTAAGGCAAAAGAGGATATTACAAAGAATCAGAAAGCAAACGATGTCTGCGTCTTAAATTATGAGGATGAAGTACTTCGCAAATTTGGGGAATCCTTATCCATGAAAGTGCTCTGGTTTGACAGTAAAAAGCCGGTACAGAATGGATGTTATTTAAATGGTGAGAAGATTATTTATGTCTCTGAGGGCAAAGAGGAAGAAGTCATTGATGTCAATGAGCTAAATATTCTTGGAACCCATAATTATGAAAATGTTATGGCGGCAGTTGCCATGACCATAAGTATCGGAGTACCGATGGATGTCATTGTAAAAACACTGCGTGAGTTCCAGGCAGTAGAGCATAGAATTGAATATGTTACGGAGAAACGTGGCGTAAAATTCTATAACGATTCAAAGGGAACAAACCCGGATGCAGCAATTAAGGGAATTCAGGCAATGAACCGTCCGACACTTCTCATTGGCGGTGGCTATGATAAGCAGTCTGAATATGATGAATGGATAGAAAGCTTCGATGGTAAAGTAAAGAAATTAGTATTAATCGGAGTAACAAAAGAGAAGATTGCAGACTGTGCAAAGAGACATGGATTTACAGATTATGTATTCGCAGACAGTCTCGAAGAGGCCGTAAATATCTGCTATGACAATGCGGTTTCCGGTGATGCCGTATTATTATCACCGGCATGTGCAAGCTGGGATATGTTTAAAAGCTACGAAGAACGAGGAAGAATATTTAAGGATTTGGTGCGCAATTTAAAGGAGTAGTGATTTATGGGCCGCAGACCGGGAAGAAAATCAGGCACAAAAGAAAAGACAATTAAATATTTTGACTATACACTTTTGTTTGTTATTATTTTCTTAGTGTGTTTTGGTCTGGTTATGCTGTACAGCACCAGTTCTTATAATGCACAGATTGAGTATGGCGATGGAACTCATTATCTAAAGCGGCAGGCATTTGCATGCTGCCTTGGATTTGCTGCCATGTTTGTGATTTCCAAGATTGATTATCATGTGTGGAAGAGGCTGTATGGTGTGGCATACATAGGCGCATTTTTACTGTGCGTTTCCGTTATCTTTTTAGGATCGAATGGAAATGGTTCTACCAGATGGTTCCGCCTTGGTCCGCTTTCTTTCCAGCCATCTGAGTTTGCAAAGCTTGCTGTCGTTATTTTTCTTGCAACGGTAATCAGCCGCATGCAAAAGAAGATTGGCAATCTGAAGGAACTGATGAAGGTAATGGTTTTACTGCTTCCGCTGGTTGGACCGGTTGCTTATACGAACTTAAGTACCGCGATTATCATTGTGGGTATCGCAGTGGCAATGGCGTTCGTGGCAAGCCCGAAATATGCGCAGTTTGTGGGAATGGCAATCGCAGTATTCGCTTTCGGAGCAGTCTTTATTGTACTGGCAAGCTATCGTGCAGAACGTATCAAAATCTGGCTCCATCCGGAGAATTATGATAAAGGTTATCAGACCATGCAGGGCTTATATGCCATTGGTTCTGGAGGACTTTTTGGAAAAGGACTTGGTGCCAGTATGCAGAAGCTTGGGTTCGTACCGGAAGCGCAGAATGATATGGTATTTTCCATCATCTGTGAGGAGCTTGGATTATTCGGAGCAATCTGCCTGATTTTGCTGTTTATCTTAATGCTGTGGCGTTTTATGGTAATTGCCAATAATGCGAAAGATTTATATGGTGCATTGCTGGTGGTTGGTATTATGGCTCACATTGCCATTCAGGTAATCCTTAATATCGCCGTTGTAACAAACAGTATTCCAAATACCGGTATCACACTTCCTTTTATCAGTTATGGTGGTACTTCGGCATCATTCCTCTTAGCAGAAATGGGACTTGCGTTAAGTGTTTCCAGAGGAATTCAGTTGGAGGGATAGGATATGATACGAGAAGAGCGCAGAAAGAAGAGAAGAAGAAAACATATCCTGATTGGATTTCTGACTACACTGTTGATTCTGGCACTGGCAGCACTCATTGTAATCAAGGTATTTACCGTAAAAAATGTCGAAGTAGAAGGCAATAAATTATACAGTGATGAGCAGATTAAGGAATGGGTCTTAAATGATGATTATTCCTGGAATACATTATATGTATATTTTAAATATCGTTTCTTTGATACACAGGAAGTTCCGTTTATTGATACGATGGAGGTGAGTGTCAAATCACCGCATACCCTTCATGTAGAAGTATATGAAAAAGGACTGCTGGGCTACTTATATATGGATTCCCTGGGACAGAATGTCTATTTTGACAAAGATGGCTTTGTAGTGGAAATGTCTACAGATGTCATCGAAGGAGTACCGCAGATTACCGGACTGACTTGTGGGGATGCAGTACTTTATGAAAAGCTTGACGTAAGCGGAAAAGATACCCTAAAGGATTTGCTGGCAGTAACCCAGACCTTAAAGAAGTATAATCTGGTTCCGGATACCATCAATTATGATGACCAGGGAAATGTAACCCTGCAGTACGGAACGATTACGGTGAATCTTGGACAGGCAACCAGCCTTACGGAAAAAGTAGTTCGTATGGAGAAAATTATGCCAAATCTGGAAGGACTTACAGGCATTCTTCATCTGGAAGACTGGACAGAAGATACCACAGATATTACTTTTGAAAAGACGGCGTAATTTTTTCAAAAAAACAGAAAATATAGGTTGATTATTTTTACGAAAAATTATATGATAGAGTATATGAGTAAATAAAAGCATACTTTTTATGAGAAATCTGTAAAGCAGATTTCTCATAAATTACATATAGAATGAGGGAGAGAAGGAGGAACTACCTTGCTTGAAATTAAAACAACAGAAGCAGAATCCAGTGCTAAAATTATTGTAATTGGTGTTGGTGGTGCAGGTAATAATGCAGTAAATAGAATGATTGATGAAAATATTGGTGGTGTTGAGTTTGTTGGAGTAAATACCGATAAACAGGCATTACTTTTATGTAAAGCACCTACGTTGATTCAGATTGGTGAGAAGCTTACCAAAGGACTTGGAGCAGGAGCACAGCCGGAGGTTGGAGCCAAAGCTGCAGAAGAGAGTATGGAAGAACTGTCAGCAGCTATTGAAGGTGCAGATATGGTATTCGTAACCTGTGGTATGGGTGGCGGAACCGGTACAGGAGCAGCTCCTGTTGTGGCAAAGATTGCAAAGGATCAGGGAATTCTTACCGTTGGTGTTGTAACTAAGCCGTTTAAATTTGAAGCAAAAGCAAGAATGGTAAATGCTTTAAGCGGTGTTGACAAGCTTCGTGAGAATGTAGATACCTTGATTGTAATTCCAAATGATAAATTATTAGAGATTGTAGACCGCAGAACAACCTTCCCGGATGCATTAAAGAAGGCAGATGAGGTGCTTCAGCAGGCGGTTCAGGGAATCACAGACCTGATTAATATGCCGGCATTGATTAACCTTGACTTCGCAGATGTTCAGACTGTTATGAAGGACAAGGGTCTTGCACATATCGGTATCGGTATGGCTAAGGGTGATGATAAGGCAATTGAGGCAGTCAAACTGGCTGTTACCAGTCCATTGCTCGAGACAACTATTAATGGAGCAAGCCATGTTATTATCAATATTTCCGGTGATATTTCTCTTATGGATGCCAATGATGCAGCAAGCTATGTAGAAGATCTTGCCGGCGATAATGCAAATATTATCTTTGGTGCAAAATATGATGAGACTATGACAGATGCTGCAACGATTACTGTAATTGCAACAGGACTGGAAGAGAATGCAGCAAAAACCACTGCATCTTCTAATCTTATGTCCGGATTGAAATATCCAAATACAGCAGCAACCACCAGACCGGTCATTAATTCCGGACTTGTAAACCGTACTGCTAATGTTACAACCAACAGCAGTTTCGGAGCAACATCTACTCTGGGACAGACTGCTGCACAGCAGCCTGCTCCGGCAGCTTCTCCATTTATTGGAATTACCAAACCAAAGAGACCGGAAAGCACTGTTCATGAGAAGGATATTAAAATTCCGGAGTTCTTAAAGAGTACCAAAAAATAAGAACTATCATTTTGAAAAGGATAGCAATAAAATTATAGTGTAAGAGTAGAAAAGGAATTTGAAGTTCCTATATGATACGACGCTTAGAACATTTGAAATGTACCAGATACTGGTGACAGTCATTGTTCTAAGCGTTTTTTTTGCGTTGTCAGGTATCCGTAAGAAGCTGCCGGTGGCAGCTTCTGCAGGTAAGATTTGCAGAGTGCATTACGTTTCTTTTGCAACTTCCCTGCCGGGCAGTCGGATTCTGTCAATGAAATGAAAGAATGGCGGCATCTGTTTTGACAAAATATGCAGAGGAAAGTTTGTATAATGCAGGAAAGGAAGGGAGGTGGCATGTATTTATGAGATATATTTAGATGTTCTTTTTGTCAATAATTTCCTGATGGATGTGCTGAATCTGTTCCTGACAGGCATTTTTTTGCGGAATCTCATACATAAGGGCAGGATACTGCTTGCTGCCTTATTTGGAAGTGGTATGGGAGTCATTTGTTTTCTGATGCTTTCATCCTATAGATTGTATCGGCTGATTATGTATGTACCGGTTCCGCTTGGCATGGTTATGATTGCATTTTTTACGAGGAAACATACGACACAAAGAGTCGCTTTTCTGATAAAAAACTGGCTTGGCTGTTTTTTGTTTTCGATTCTGACAGGAGGCTGCATGCAGTGGCTCAATAAGAGCCTTTTTTATGGGCGGCATTTTTATCTGGCAATGGTGCTGACGGCGGGAATTGCTGTGTCAGCATCCATAATATGGCGCAGCAGAAAGGAGAGAAGCCGGCATCTTTATCAGGTGCGTCTTTGTTATCATGAACATGAATTGCTGTTAGAAGCCTATTATGATACCGGAAATCTGCTGATCGACCCCTATGTTGGAAAACCGGTCAGTATCATAGATAAAGAGCTTCTGATGCCGATTTTCCGGGAAGATGAGCCGGTAGTACGACTGTTGCCATTTAGCAGTATGGGAGAGAAAAACGGCTTGGTAGAAGCACTTACCGTAGAAGAACTTTATATTAAAGAAGGAAAAAAAGAACGGCAGATTTTACAGGCGGTGATTGCACTTGGAAGTCCATCGTTGTTTCAAAAGAAGGAATATCAGATGATTTTAAATTGCCATCTGCTATAGGATGGAATGTGAATAAGAGAGGAAAGAGGAGTTGTAATGTATTTAAAAGTAGATATACCGGAGCATTTTCAGTTTCGCATTGTGCGTAGTTTAAAAGATATGCTGCTTCGTAAGGAGACGGAGATTCACTATATCGGAGGGGCAGAAGTGCTGCCGCCACCGCTTCCGGCGAAAGAGGAAATGGAATGTATCGGACAATTGGTGAAGGAGCAGAGTGAGACTGCAAGAAAGAAATTAATCGAGCATAATCTGAGGCTTGTAGTATACATAGCGAAGAAATTTGACAATACGGGAGTAGGAGTGGAGGATTTGATTTCTATTGGAACCATCGGATTAATCAAGGCAATTAATACTTTTAATCCGGAAAAAAATATCAAGCTTGCAACCTATGCCTCCCGATGTATTGAAAATGAAATTCTGATGTATCTGCGTAGAAATAATAAGACGAAATTAGAGGTATCCATTGATGAGCCGTTAAATGTGGACTGGGACGGAAATGAATTACTACTTTCGGATATTTTAGGAACAGATGAAGATGTCATTTACCGGGATATTGAGACTGAGGTTGAAAAGAAGCTTTTGAATAAAGCAATTGAGCATTTAAGCGGCAGGGAGCGGACGATTATTGAACTGCGGTTTGGCATCAATTCGAAAAATGATAATGAACTGACCCAGAAAGAGGTGGCGGATTTATTAGGAATTTCCCAGTCCTATATTTCCAGGCTGGAGAAAAAGATTATGAAACGATTGAAGAAAGAAATTGTGCGATTTGAATAAAAAAGGAATAAAATGTATACATTTTTTGTCCAATATGATAAAATAATACTATCATAAGTTCGACAATAAAGAGATGGCGAGGAGATGGTATTATGTTATTGGAGTTTTTAGGGGCTGCACATGAAGTAACTGGAAGTTGTCATTTTCTGCAATGTCAGGATAAGCGGATACTGGTGGATTGTGGTATGGAGCAGGGACCGGATTTATATGTGAATCAGGAGATTCCGGTGAATGCATCTAATATTGATTATGTGTTTGTAACACATGCCCATATTGACCATTCAGGCTTACTTCCATTGCTGTATAGTCATGGATTCCGGGGACAGATATTTGCGACAACAGCAACCAGCGAACTTTGTAATATCATGTTAAAGGACAGTGCACACATCCAGATGTTTGAAGCAGAGTGGAGAAACCGTAAGGCTAGGAGAGCCGGATTACCGGAAGTAGTGCCTCTTTACGATATGGATGATGCACAGGGGGTTTTAGAGCATTTTGTAGCATGTGATTACAATAAAATCATTGAAATCTGTGATGGAGTAAAAATCCGGTTTGTAGATGCAGGACATCTTCTTGGTTCATCCAGCATTGAGGTATGGCTGACGGAAGAAGATAAGACCGTGAAAATTGTATTTTCCGGAGATATCGGTCATGGCAATAAGCCATTGATTAAAAATCCGCAGTTTATCGATGAAGCAGATTATGTATTGATTGAATCAACTTATGGTGACCGGATACATGCAGATCCGCCGGATTATGCACCGGAACTTGCGGCAGTAATTAAGCGGACATTTGCAAGAGGTGGTAATCTTGTCATTCCGGCATTTTCTGTAGGTCGTACACAGGAAATGCTATATCATCTGCGACGGATTAAGACAGAACATCTGCTGCCGGAGTTTGAAGATTTTGAGGCCTATATCGACAGCCCGCTGGCTGTGGAGGCAACAAATATTTTCCATAAGAGTGTAGAAGACTGCTTCTCTGATGAGGCAAAGAAATTAGTGGAGCAGGGTATTAATCCGATTGGATTCCCGGGACTGAAAACGTCTGTTACCAGTGATGAATCCAAAATGATTAACTTCAGCAAGAAACCATTGGTTATCATTTCTGCTTCCGGTATGTGTGAGGCTGGCCGTATCCGCCATCATTTAAAACATAATTTGTGGAGACCGGAAAGCACGATTCTGTTTGTAGGATATCAGGTACCTGGAACCTTGGGTCATGCACTTTTGAATGGAGCCAAAGAAGTAAAACTTTTCGGTGAAAATATTCAGGTACATGCAGAAATTTTAAATCTTCCTGGTATCAGTGGCCATGCAGACCGTGATATGCTGACAAAATGGGCATCTGCATTTAAAAATCCACCAAAGCGTGTCTTTGTGGTACATGGTGAGGATAAGGTCTGTGATGAATTTGCAGAGCATCTGCATACGGAATTAGGCTATCAGGCGGTTGCACCATATAGTGGTGATACCTATGACTTATTAGAAAATGTCTGTGTTCATGAAGGAACCCGTGAACTGGTTGAAAAGAAGAAAGACAAACTGGCAAAGGCATCCTCTAATGTGTTTGCAAGACTGCTGGCGGCGGGTCAGAGGCTGCTTAGTGTCATTCAGAAGAATGAAGGTATCCCAAATAAAGATCTTGCGAAATTTGCTGACCAGATTAATTCTCTGGCAGATAAGTGGGACAGATAGGAAGTTGAAAAGGAACTTGGAAATAAAGAAATAGAAAAGTATCATGAAAAGTAACCAGAAAAGACATTCGTATCCGGGAAAATGCCTGTGCGGATGTCTTTTTTTACTCGAGAAACTCGCAAAGCGTGTTTCTCGCTACTTGCTGTCAAGCATTTACAAATGACTATGGAAAAAGAAGAAATATTCCGATATATAAGTGTAAGATAAAATGCAAGGAACAGATTACGAAATCAGGAGGAGATGCGATGGCAGTCAGACTGAATTTATTTTCCAATACGGAGCAGGATACAAAGAAGGTATCTACGGTGGAGGAATTGCCGCAGTATATGCTGAAATGCATTTATGATAATAATGTGGCAGAAGAAAGTGAAGAAGCAAAGCAGGAAAAAATGGCAAAAATCAAGCGGAAATTAGAGGCAGGAAAGAAACTGACCAAAGAAGAACTTTCCTGGCTTCAAAGAAATGACCCCATTGCCTATGCCCATGCAATACGTGTTCAGATGATTGCAGAGGAAGTGGAGAAAGAACTGAAAGCTGCAAAGAGCAAAGAAGAAGCAAATCGTATTGTTTCCACCGCTGTTTCCGGTATATCGGACGATGACCCGGATAAGGAATATATTGTGGCTGCGGTAAACAGAGTGTCAGATGAATTTCATAAATCCGGTGCCTATAGCAGACTGCCGGGAACTCAGGAAAGTGCAGAAAAGAGAAAACAGAAAAAGAAAAATGGGATTTCTTTCAAGAGAGAGGATGAAAAGGAAGAACTGATGAACTGGAGTCCGTTGCAGGAAGTCGTTGAGAAACTGCCGACATTTACAGCAGGAGCATAGGATAAAATAAAAATCCGCATATCAGAGTATATCTGGTATGCGGATTTTTGATGAAATCGCATTAATATCCTAATTCTTCTCCGATGAGAATTACTTTAATTCTTCCCGGAATACCACTTCTTCTTGTGATAACAACCTGATTGCAGATACACTCCGGTGAGAGGCAGTCTGCGCACATTCCGGTGAGTGCACATGGTGTTTTCTTATTAAGACGGATGCAGTTGGCAGGAGTAGCAGTATTATGTACCCGGTCAAGAGCTTCGTCAACTGTTTTTACAACCTTATTCATACCGGCCATAACGATGACTTCCTTCGGGCCATAGATGAGTGCTGCAACCCGGTTGCCATTTCCGTCAATATTGACAAGCTGTCCGTCAGAAGTGATTGCATTGGAACTCATAAAATAATAATCTGCATTCAGACACTGATGATAAATTGCAGTTGTTTCTTCCGGTGTGGCAGCTTTGCTTCTGTCATAAAGTGTGATGTCAGTCCTATTTTGCAGAGCAACCATCATACCACTTTCGGTTAAAGTCATGGAACCGCCAAAACCAACGGTTGCCTGTGTCGGCAGCATGGAAGTGGCAAGTGCAACGGCTTCTTCTTTGGTGGCACAGTAATATGCGTCAATCTGTCTTTTCTTGAATTTTTCAATCATGGACGTAGCGAGTGTTTCATAAAATTGTTTCTTTGGATCCATAAAGATACCTCCTTGATGCGTAAGTGTATGGTGAGAAAAATTCTTAATATACACCATACAAAATATATTACATCATAGGATGGGGATTTGGCAATCCGAAAAGTCAGATAGATTGTTTCATTGACAAAAAACATAAATGAGCACAAAATGGGTACAAATAAAGGATAAAAGATACATGTAAGAAAAGAGGAACCAAATGCAAAATAAAATTACAATAGAAGAATGCCAGAAATTATTAGAGCAGAATCCCTTTGGAAGTCTGCTGCAGATGAAGATAACAGAAGCAGAGCTTGGAAGGGTAAAGGCAGAACTTCCATTCAAAAAAGAGTTTACAAATATCTATGGAGATTTGCACGGCGGAGTACTGTATTCGGCAGTGGATACCATATGCGGGATTGCGGCAGGAACCTATGGATATTATGTGACTACTGTGGACGGACAGATCCGCTATTTAAAAGCGGCGCGTGCAACAGAATATGTTACATGCACCGCCAAAGTGGTAAAACCCGGAAGAAACATTACGGTAGTATCATTTGAAATTATGGATTCCAATGGAATGCTTTTAAATACCGGTGATTTTAGCTTTTATAATCTGAAAGAAAAAGAGATTTTATAAATTTTCATTTTTTAATGCATCCATGGTATTTTCAGAAGAAAGCTTACGCATGGAATAAATCATAGTTGCAGCAACCACTGTAAATACACTGCCAATAGCAATCACGAAGCTGTACCATGGAATAAAGAAACCAAAGTCAATGCCATCACAGACTGCCTGATAAATAAGCCAGGTGATTCCGATGGAAACCGGAAGTCCGTAAAGAAGCCCTTTGCAGCCATAGAGCAGACATTCAAACTGCATCATTTTGCGGAAGCCTTTCGGAGAAAGACCGATGGATTTTAACATGGCAAATTCACGTTTCCGTAAAATAATATTGGTAGAAATTGTGTTAAATACATTGGCGGCCGCTATCAGGGAAATCAATGTAATAAATCCATAAGAGAAAATATTGATAACGGTAATTATAGCACGCTCACTTTCAATGGAATCCATATAGTCATAGATATCAGCTGAAATATTTTCGCTGTCAAAGAGCGTATTTAAATCTGTCTGTACCTGTTTGTGATTATCTGTCTTTATATAGTATGAATTTCCAAGTGTGCTATCCGGGTTCTGGCTGAGTGCCTGCCAGAGAGCATCCTTACAGGAATATGGAAAAATAAATTTCGCATAATCGGAAGGAGCACTGACACCGAAAGGAATTGTATCACTGAAAGCACCAGCGGTGACGGTGCAGGTATTTTTCACATCTTCGTCCAAAGCGGATAATACAATATCCTGCGAAGAAGGATTGGCGAAAATATTAATGTCATAGTATTTGTCATTGAATACATGAAGCCGGTCTATCAATACACCCGTTGGATGATCAGAATTCTGATAATCGGAAGAATTTTCGCCGATTTCTTTTAAATAATCTTCAAATAAATAATCCTCCACAAAATAAATCAAAGTGGTAAGCTCGTAGGAGTCATCTGCCGGGAGTGTATTGCTGTAATAAGCCTGTTCATAATCAGAATAGAAACTTTCAAATTCTTTCGAACAGTCTTCTTTGGCTACAGTAAAGCAGGCAGCGAAGCTGGCACCGTAAGAAGCCTTATCTACACCATCTAAAGCACGGATTTTTGTTAAAAGCGTATCCGGGTCATAGTTATTTTCGGAATATATTGTGCAGGAAAGTTCATAACCGTTTCCGTTATAAATGCTGCCGGCGGAACGTGTCAGATAAGCACAAAAGCTGCTGGCAGAAATAAACAGTACAATACTTAAGAAAAGTGAGATAACAGTAGCACGGTATTTGCTGCGGCTTCGTTTATAGTTTTTGGCAGCAAGCATTCCTTCAAAGCCAAATAATTTTTCCGTAAGTGGAAATGTATGCACTTTTTTGGAACGGATGTTAATATCACTGGTCTGTCGGATGGCTTCTAAGGCAGATAACTTCATGGATTTCCGTGCCGGCAGGTAAGCAGAAATCAATACCGTAATAAAAGCGAGGGTGACGGCAATCACAATTCCGGCAACGGATGGCTGCAGGGTCAGGTGCAGTGTGGTGTCACTTCGGTACAGTATGGCAAGAGTATCACCGGTGAAATAGAAGGTAATGCCAATTCCAACTAAACCGAAGAAGATTCCAAGCGGAATACCGATAAGACACAGGAAAGCCGCTTCAAACAGGATGCTGTGAATCATCTGGTGTCTGGTTGCACCAAGGGATGAAAGCAGACCAAACTGTCTGGTTCGTTCGCTGATAGAAATGGAAAATGCATTATAAATCAGTGAGATAGAACCAAGTACGATAATTGCAATCAAAATAACCGCAAGACTGGTGACGGTGCGGTTTAAGGAATCCTCCATGGATGCTCCGTCAAGCCGCAGTAAATCATAGTTCATGGTATAAGAATATGGCGCATGCTGCTCTAAAAAACTGGATACATCCTTGCTGTTATAAAGACAGAAGTAGATATCCTGATAGGATGTCCGGGCAGAAGAGAGAGTCAGTGCTGTATAACCCGGAGCATGAAAGCTTTCAAAGGAAGGTCTGCTGTAAAAACCTACCACCTGATAGGTTTTTGGTTCCGTATTTGTGATGGTTTCTAACGGAATTACTTTTCCGTCTTTGGATTTTTCTGACTTATTACCAAGCAGTGAAGTGTTATTATCTAAAACAAAACCGTCTTCATCGACACGTTCTCCGACATCCAGGGTAATTTCATCATTTAAGTTATAAGCAATGCCTCCGTCATAGGCAAGGTGCTCTGGAAGCAGAAGCTCAGAATCGTTTTCCGGCATCCGTCCTTTCGTGATGTGTACTGGAAGAAGAGTAGTAATATCATCCGTTACACCGCAGATATAAAGGTATGGTTTGTATTGGTTGGCGGAATCTTTAAGATCGGCATATCCAATATATTTTAAAGAAACAGAAGACTCGATTTCATCATGGGAGAGAAAATCTTTTGACTCTGATTGGGTGACACGAAAAGCGGCACCCTGCCAGCTTCCTTCGGTATCAATGGTATATTCCTTCATAAATGCATGAAGAGAGCTGATGCTGCTGGTAACTGCGGTAAACATGGCAGTAGAAAGAATAATTCCGATAATCGTGACGATGGTACGGGTTTTATTCTTCTTTAAGTTGGTGAGTGTGATTTTGTGGAAGATATTCATGCACGAATCACCTCATCCCGTGTAATTTTGCCGTCTTCAATGGCAATGATGCGGTCTGCCTGAAGGGCAATGTTTTCATCATGGGTAATGACAATTAAGGTCTGGTTAAATTTCTGGTTGGAATATTTTAAGAGTTCCACAATTTCCTGGCTGTTTTTGGAATCTAAGTTTCCGGTAGGTTCATCGGCTAAAACCACAGCAGGAGCGTTCATTAATGCACGACCGATGGAGACACGCTGCTGCTGACCACCGGAAAGCTGGTTTGGAAGATGATTTTCCCGTCCTTTTAAAGAGAGAATTTCCAGCAGTTCATTTAAATGTTCTTTGTTGACCGGGCGTCCATCCATGCGGACAGGAAGTGTCATATTTTCAACGACATTCAGTACCGGAATCAGATTATAGAACTGATAAATCAGCCCGACCTGCCGTCTGCGGAAGATGGCAAGCTGTTCCTCCTTTTGTGCGTAGACATCAGTGCCCTCCATATAGACTTTGCCGGAGGTTGGTGTATCGACACCGCCTAAAATGTGAAGCAGTGTGGATTTGCCGGAACCGGATGGCCCGATGATAGCGAGAAATTCGCCTTTGTTGACAGAAAAAGAAACGTGGTCTAGGGCAACCACCTGATTTTCTCCTGTTCCATAGATTTTGGTGAGATTTTCAGCTCGTAAGATTTCCATAAGTAACTCCTTTCCATTTGATGCGATTCTAATGAGAAGTATAAGCATCCCGGATGACAGGAGCATGACTTTTCAGTGACAGTTCTGTCACTTTTTATAGAATTTCAGGATAAAACGTGCACCGCCTTCTTTACGGTTTTCTGCTTTTAAGGTTCCATTTTCTTTGGAAACAATCATACGGGAGAGGGAAAGACCGATGCCAATGCTCTGACCGGTGGCATTTTTTCCTTTGTAAAAGCGTTCAAAAAGATGCGGGATATCTTCTGGCAGAAAACCACTTCCATTGTCTTCAATCACGATAGAAACATAGATTGGATTGTCGGTAACCATAACATCAATCCTGCCACCGGAAGGCGTGTGCTCCATGCAGTTCTTTAAGATGTTTCCAAGGGCTTCCGCCGTCCATCGTAAATCCGTAGAAAAAGAAAAATCCTTCGGCTCTATGGTTTCATGATACTGGATATCGCGAAGTTCCAATGGAATAAGCAAAGGTGCAGCCGCAGTGGAGAGCAGTTCTTTGGCAGAAGTTTCGGTCTGGTGAAAAGTAATGGTTCCAGCGTCCATGGAAGATAATTTTAATAAAGTTTCAATGAGCCAGTCCATCCGGTCAATTAACATGGATAATTCCCGCAGGGATTCCCGTCGCTTCTCATCGGAAAGAGCCGGTTCTTTTAAGAGAGTCAGCAAAAGACGGATGGAAGTAAGGGGAGAGCGGAGCTGATGGGAAATATCAGCCATGGCATCCGCAAGATATTTTTTATCGTTTTCAAGAGCCTGATTCTGTTCCGCAAGGCGTCTGGTCAGCTTGGCAAGCTCATTTTGTAAAATTGCAAGTTCTCCTTCCATATAGTCGCTGAAATCACCACTGCTGTTACTGTGCAGCATCGCATCTAACTGCTGACTTAAGGATTCCACCTTCCGGTAACGTTTTCTGGTGAAAATAATAAAAATAAGAATGAAAATAAGTGATGCAAAAAGGATGATTACACCACAGATGGTATCAAAATAAAATCCGATACCTGCAAAGATAAAGCATACAAGCAGTTGCAGAAACAGGCATTTTTTGATTTCGGGATTGCGTAAAAATTTCATAAAGACTCCTTTGGGAAAATACATTTTCATCGGTTATTATGGTACTCATATTTATAACAGGCGTTTTTTGCAGTTCAATTAGTCACCAAGCTTATAGCCCAGTCCGCGGATGGTTTTGATATATTCCGGGTGTGCCGGGTCGGCTTCGATTTTTTCCCGGAGCCTTTTGATGTAGACGGTAAGGGTATTATCATTTACAAATTCCCCTGCCATATCCCAAAGTTCATCTAAGAGACGGCTTCGTGTAAGGACAATGCCCTGGTTGGAAAGAAAGAGTAAAAGCAGCCGGTATTCCAGGGCGGAAAGAGTCAGTTCCACATTATTCTTATAGACCAGTCCACGTACGGTATCAGCTTTCAGTTCATGATATTCCAACGGCTGGCTGCCACGGTGACAGCGGCGGAGAACACTGTTCATTCTGGAAATCAGTTCTCTCGGCCGGAAGGGCTTGGGAATATAATCATCGGCACCAAGGTCAAGCCCGGCAACCACACTATATTCATCATCCGATGCCGTCAGAAAAATGACAGGAATATCAGAGTTTGCCTTGATGGCACTGCACAAAGAAAAGCCGCTTCCATCCGGCAGGGAGACATCAAGCAGCGCTAAGTCAAAGTGATACTGCCCGGAATCTAATAAATCGATGGTTTCCTTTTGGTTATTCGCAGAAGTAACCTGAAAACCCTCCTGATTCAGGAAAGTGCGTAAATTGGAAACGATACTTGTATCATCATCTACAAGAAGTACATGTGTCATGTTTTCTTCTCCTTACAATTAATTTATAGAAGGCGCGGATTGACAACGGGAGCACTTGCTAAAATAATTCTGTTATCCAAAGGATATTTGTTTTGGATATAAAATACCGTAGTTCTAAGCTGCATATTTTGCTTTTGCCTGTAAAAACCGTCTTTCCAATGTTTGACAGTCTATCTGTACCGTCCGTCGAAGTGCGGATGCCTAAGAAGGGCTGTTAGGGGCACTTGGAATTTCGTCCGGCAACAGGCAACGCTGGCACATGGACGTGCCAGCGAGGTGCATATGAACATGGATGTGAATTT
This sequence comes from Roseburia amylophila, assembly GCF_025567465.1. Taxonomy (NCBI): domain Bacteria; kingdom Bacillati; phylum Bacillota; class Clostridia; order Lachnospirales; family Lachnospiraceae; genus Roseburia; species Roseburia amylophila. The sequence goes on along the minus strand of NZ_JAOQKI010000020.1, from coordinate 23,699 downwards.
GCACCGGTTGCCGGACAAAATATTTTGCCTGCCGAAATTCCTAGTGCCCCTTGCAGGTCTTATACCGCATCCGCACCCGGCGGACAGTGCAGATATCCGGTCAAAGCAAGCGGAAAGACAGTTTATCATCAAGCAAAACATGCAGCTAAGAACAACTGGCATTTTCCATCCCATAAACAAATATCTTTCGGATAACCGAAATTATTTTATGCAGGCAGCTTTTTCAATCCGCCACGTTTATAAAAGTCATTGTAGCATAAAGAAACTTGCATTTGCAAAAGAAACAGTATAAGATGGACAGTTGTGATGAAAAATAAGCTGGTAAAGGCAAGAGGGATAGACAGATGAAGCAGAATTTAAAGAAAATGATTTCTTATTATAAACCATATCTTGGCGTATTTTTTATCGATATGTTTTTTGCACTGTTAGCAGCAGTGGCGGCACTGGTGATTCCGCTGATTGTACGGTATATTACATCAACAGTGGTATATCTGCCGGAGCAGGATGCAGTAAAGACAATCGGAAAGCTTGCTTTGTTTATGGTGGCGTTGGTAGCCATTCAGTGTTACAGCAATTATTATATTTCTAATAATGGTCATGTAATGGGTGCCAAAATAGAATATGATATGCGGGCAGAAATATTTGCTCATTATCAGAAACTGTCCTTTGCATTTTATGATAATCAGAAGGTCGGACAACTGATGGCGAGAATTACCACGGACCTTTTTGATATCAGCGAACTGCTGCACCATGGACCGGAAAATATTGTGATTTCCCTGATTAAGATAATTGGTGCATTTGTTATTATGATGGGAATCAGTCCGAAGCTTACAGTGGCGGCATTTGCACTGGTACCGTTTATGATAGCGTATGCATATTTCTTTAATAAGCGTATGAAAAAGGCATTCCGGCAGAACCGTATTAAGATAGCGGATATCAATAGCCAGATAGAGGACAACCTTTCCGGTATCCGCGTAGTAAAATCCTTTGCTAATGAAGAAGTCGAACAGGAAAAATTCAGCCGCGGAAACAAAGGCTTCTTAGATGCCAAGAAGAACAGCTATCTCTTTATGGGTGGTTATCAGGCGGGACTGACTGCATTTACCACGTTGATTACCGTAGTAGTGGTGATTGCCGGAGCACTGTGGATTCCGGGTGGCAGTGTGAGTATTACGGATTTGATTACGTTCCTTTTATATATCAATGTATTTACCGAGCCGGTTAAGACGCTGATTGATTTTACCGAGCAGTTCCAGAATGGATATTCCGGCTTTGAACGGTTTATGGAGATTCTTTCCATTGAACCGGATATTTCGGATGAGGAAAATGCCATTGTCATGGAAAATGTGCGGGGAGAAGTAGAATTTCAGGATGTTTCCTTCCGGTATGAAGAACATTTAAGCCGCGTTTTAAGACATATAAATCTGAAAGTTCCGGCTGGAAGCTATGTGGCACTGGTGGGAACTTCAGGTGCCGGAAAGACAACCCTTTGCAGCCTGATACCAAGATTTTATGATGTGTCAGAGGGCAGAATTTTAATTGATGGCTGTGATATCCGCCACTATAAATTAAAAAGTTTAAGAGACCACATTGGCATTGTCCAGCAGGATGTTTATTTGTTTGCCGGAACCATTTTTGAAAATATTGCTTATGGCAAACCGGATGCGACAAGGCAAGAAGTCATTGAGGCAGCAAAGAATGCCAATGCCCATGAATTTATTTTATCACTGCCGGATGGTTATGATACAGATATCGGACAGCGGGGTGTAAAACTTTCCGGCGGTCAGAAACAGCGGCTCTCCATTGCCCGGGTATTTTTAAAGAATCCGCCGATTCTTATTTTTGATGAAGCAACCTCAGCACTGGATAACGAAAGCGAAAAGGTGGTACAGGAATCACTAGAGAAGCTGGCGAAGAACCGGACAACATTTGTAATTGCCCACAGGCTTTCTACGATAGAAAATGCAGGGCGTATTCTGGTGCTGACTGAGCATGGAATCGAAGAAGAGGGCACCCATGAGGAGCTGCTTGCACGGAATGGAATTTATGCAGGGCTTTATCATACCCATTGATATTGAGAAAAGCTATTTATAAAATTTGTATGAAGTTCACGCGGTTTGCTTGAGAAATTTTACTTTTTCTGCTATATTGCAATAGGTAGACAAATCAATTCAGTGTGAAATACACTTTAATTATTAGAAAGAAGGATGTTAAAATGACAAAAATTGATATTATTTCAGGCTTCTTAGGAGCTGGAAAGACCACATTTATCAAGAAAATGATAGAAGAGGCTTTTGTTGGTGAGAAGCTGGTACTGATTGAAAATGAATTTGGTGAAGTCGGTATCGACGGCGGATTCTTAAAGGATTCCGGCATTGAGATTACCGAGATGAACTCAGGATGTATCTGCTGTTCCCTAGTAGGAGACTTTGGAAAGAACTTAAATGAAGTAATTACTAAATTCCATCCGGACCGTATCTTAATCGAGCCGTCAGGAGTTGGTAAACTTTCTGACGTAATGAAATCTGTTATTGATGTAGAAAAAGAGCAGGATGTGAAATTAAATGCACTGGTTACAGTTGTAAATGCAAAGAAAGCATCCAAACAGATGAAAGCCTTTGGCGAATTCTTCAATAACCAGATTGAATTTGCAACAACAATCGTATTAAGCAGAACCCAGAGCACAACACCGGAGCAGTTAGAGCTTTGCGTAAAACAGATGCAGGAATTAAATGGCAAGGCTGCAATCATTACAACTCCTTGGGATGCCATCAAAGGTGAGCAGATTCTCAAAGTTATGGAAGGACAGGACTCTCTTGAGATGAAACTTCTTGCAGAGGCACATCATAAAGCAGAAGAGGAAGAACATGAGCACCATCATGACCATGACCACGAAGAACATGAACACGATCACGACCACGAAGAGCATGAGCATCACCACCATCATGACCATGACCACGAGGAGCATGAACACCATCACGATCACGACCATGAGGAGCATGAACATCATCATGAGCATGGCGAGAACTGCACCTGCGGATGCCATGACCATGACCACGAACATCATCATCACCATCATGCAGATGAGGTATTTACAAGCTGGGGCAAAGAGACTCCGCATAAATTTACCTGTGAGAAGATTGAAGAGGTATTAAAGACCTTATCCGAGAGCGAAGAGTATGGCATGATTCTCCGCGCAAAAGGAATGGTAGAGGATGTCAATGGTTCCTGGATTTACTTTGATATGGTTCCGGGCGAGTATGAATTAAGAGATGGAGAGCCGGATTACACCGGAAGACTCTGTGTCATTGGTTCTAAGATTGACGAACACAAGATTGAAGAATTATTCGGCATTGCATAATGCCCGATAGACAGGAAAGGGGAAACCATGCAGGAGATTCCAGTATATTTATTTACCGGATTTATGGACAGCGGTAAGACCACATTAATCAAAGAAACACTCTTTGAAAATGATTTCGGCGGGGACAACCGTACGGTAATTATTGTCTGTGAAGACGGTGATGAAGAATATGATGAAGCAAAATTAAATACCATTAATGCGAAGGTTGCAATGATTGAGGAGCAGGAAGATTTTACAACAGAAACCTTGCAGAAGATTCAGGAAACATACAAACCGGAGCAGATTTTTATTGAGTATAACGGTACCTGGGATATCGCTACTTTGCTTGAAACAAAGATGCCGGATGGCTGGGTAATCGTACAGTCCTTGGCAACCGTAGATGCCACTACATTTGAAATGTATCTTGCTAATATGCGTGCCATGATTATGGAGCAGTTGTTTAAGGCAGATGTAGTAATCTTTAACCGTTGTGATGACAATACACCAAAGGGCAAGTTCCGCCGTGCCGTAAAAGCACAGAACCGTCCGGCACAGATTGTATACGAGCGTGCCGATGGAACAATTGATGAGAGTGCCGATGAAGAACTGCCATTTGACATCAATGCAGATGTCATTGATATTACGGATGCAGATTATGCAATCTGGTATATGGATGCACAGGATAATCCGAAGAAATACGATGGCAAGAAAATCAAATTCCTTGCGTTGGTATATAATCCGGAAAAGATGAGCAGGAAGGGCATGTTCGTGCCGGGACGTTTTGCCATGACCTGTTGTGTAGAGGATGTCCAGTTCTTAGGATTTAAATGCAAATATCCGAAGTCGGAAGAAATCGGTCACAAATCATGGATAAATATTACCGCAGAAGTTCATGTGGAATTTGCCAAGGAATACAGAGGAAAAGGACCTGTCCTTTATCCGGTATCCATCGAGCCGGCAGAGAAGCCGGAAGATGAACTGGTATATTTCTCATAAAAAAGTGTTGACAATGTGAAAGAAAAGTATTATTCTAACTTCAATAAGAGAAACCGTTGAGAAAGAGTAGTAAGCTTGATTGGAAATCAAAGAGAGCTGCAGGTGGTGGAATTGCAGTATGGAAGATTTTGCTGAATGGACTTTCGAGGGTGGCCTGAATTAACAGTAGGCGTCACCGGGAACCGAACCCGTTACCAATCCGGCATGTATGATTCGTACATGAATGAGTGGACAATTCGTCAATATGAGTGGTACCGCGATAATAAGATTTTATTACCGTCTCAAGCATAAGCTTGAGGCGGTTTTTTACTGTTGGAAAACAGTAAAAGCGCTTTCTCTTATGAACAACAATAAATCATATAAGAAAGAAGAGGTAGTAATTATGAAGAAGAAAATGATGGCAGCAGTATTAACAATGGCTATGGCAGTAGCAGCAATGGCAGGATGCGGAAGCAACAGTGCATCCAATGATGCAGCAACAACAGAGAAGGCTGCAGCAGATGGTAAAGTTTATAAAGTAGGTATCGTACAGTATGTAGATGATGCTTCTTTAAATCAGATTGAGAAAGCAGTAGAAGCAGAGCTGGATGCAAAAGCAAAAGAGCTCGGTGTTACTTTTGATTATAAAGATTATACTTACAATGGTCAGGCAGATTCTTCTACCTTAAACCAGATTGCAACAGACCTGGTTGCAGAAGATGTAGATGTGATTATTCCAATCGCAACACCAACCGCAATGATTATGCAGGCAGCAACAGAAGAAAATCAGATTCCGGTTGTATTCTCTGCAGTCAGTGATCCGGTTACCGCAGGACTTGTTGAAAGTATGGATAAACCTGGTTCCAATATCACCGGAACATCGGATGCATTAAATACAGAAGCAGTAATGGACTTAATGTTTGCAGCAAATAAAGACATTAAAAAAGTAGGTCTTTTATATAATAAGAGTCAGGATTCTTCCACTGTTCCAATTCAGGACGCAAAAGATTATCTTGATAAAAAAGGCGTTGAATATGTAGAAAAAACAGGAACAACCAATGATGAAATTTCTCTTGCAGCAGATGCATTAGTTGCAGCCGGTGTAGATGCCGTATTTACACCAACCGATAACACCGTAATGACAGCAGAACTTGCAATTTATGAGAAATTTGTAGAAGCAGGCATTCCGCATTATGCAGGAGCTGACTCCTTCGCATTAAACGGAGCTTTCTGTGGATTCGGTGTAAACTATGTTGACCTTGGTACTGCAACAGCAGATATTGTAGTAGATATTTTAGTAAATGGGAAAGATCCTGCAACAACAGCAGTACAGACCATGAGCAACGGAATCGCAACTGTAAATACAGATGTGGCAAGCCAGCTTGGAATTGACTACAGCGTATTTGACGGTATGTGTGAAAAAGTAGTAGAGATTCAGACCGCAGAAGAGTTTGAATAAAAAGATAAAACGATAGTATGATAAGATAGTCAGGGGGATTAAAGAATGGGCTCCATATTTACAATATCCATTTTACAAAGTGCATTAGAGCTAGGGTGTATATACGCCCTGGTTGCACTGGCATTGTTTGTTTCATTTTCCATATTAAATATTGCAGATTTGTCAACCGATGGCTGCTTTACCTTAGGCTGTGCCGTATGTGCCATGGTAACGATACAGGGTCATCCGATTCTGGCACTGGCAGCAGCAATGTTAGCCGGTGTATGTTCCGGATTTATCACAGCATTTCTGCAGACTAAGCTTGGAATTGAATCAATTCTGGCAGGAATCATTGTAAATACGGGGCTCTATACCATTAATATTGCAGTCATGGGATTTGCTTCCCAGGTGAACCTGTTTAACTGCAATACCATATTTACCATGGCAAAAAATGCCATTGGTGGTGGCTGGTATAAACTGATTGTGGCAGCATTAATCGTACTGGTAATCGGCGTGATTTTATCCGCATTTTTAAATACCAGATTAGGTCTTTCCATCCGGGCAACCGGTGATAATGCTGACATGGTAAAAGCCTCCAGCATTAATCCGTCCTTTACGATTACCGTAGGTCTTTGTGTAGCCAATGCAATGACTGCATTATCCGGCGGTGTATTAGCACAGTACCAGAAATCCTGCGATATCAACCTTGGAACCGGTATGGTAACCATCGCACTTGCCAGCCTGATTATCGGAGAATCCATTATCGGAAAAGGCTCCATGTTCCGCAGAGTATTAGGCGTTGTATTAGGAAGCTGTCTCTATCGTTTCTTAGTAGCCGTTGCATTAAGACTGAATGTTCCGGCAGAGGCATTGAAACTGGTTTCTGCAATTATCGTAGCAATTGCAATTGCATTCCCGTTCTTAAAGAAGAAGGTAGCGTTTGTCAGACAGAAGAGCGCAGCACAGAAGAAATTAAAAGACAATATGCGTCTGGCGGAAGCAAATACAAAGGAAATGGGAGGTGACCGATAATGTTAGAAATGAAGCATGTATCTAAGACATTTAATCCGGGAACCGTAAATGAAAAGAAAGCATTGTGTGATTTGAATCTGGTTCTTGAAGATGGAGATTTTGCTACAATTGTAGGAAGTAATGGGGCAGGAAAATCAACTACATTTAATGCGATTACAGGTGCGTTCTATGTAGATGAAGGACAGATTATTCTAGATGGAGAGGATATTACATATAAGAAAGAATTTTTGCGCAGTAAAGTCATTGGTCATCTGTTTCAGGACCCGTTAAAGGGAACAGCACCACATATGACCATTGAAGAAAATATGGCACTGGCATATCTTCGTGCATCCGGAAAAGAAAATGCATTTTTCAGCAGAATCCGTAAATCCGATAAAGAAAAATTCAGAGAACTGTTATCCCAGCTTGATATGGGTCTGGAAGACAGAATGAAGCAGCCGGTGGGATTGTTATCCGGCGGTCAGAGGCAGGCACTTACCCTTCTGATGGCAACGATGGTGACCCCGAAGATTCTTCTTTTGGATGAGCATACGGCAGCACTTGACCCTGCAACCGCAGAGAAAGTATTGGAACTGACGAAAAAAATTATTGCAGAGCATCATATTACCTGTCTTATGGTAACCCATAATATGCATCAGGCACTAGAGCTTGGCAACCGGATTCTGATGATGGATTCCGGAAATATTGTCCTTGATTTAAAGGATGAAGAGAAGAAGAAAATGACGGTAGACAGCCTTTTAGAGCAGTTCCGCATCCAGGCAGGAAAGCGTCTTGACAATGACAGAATTTTAATGTCAGCACAGTAAAAATAGAAATTGGTAAATTTTTTTTAAGAAACAAGTGTCGGAAAATGTTGATTTTCTGACACTTTTCCTATATGATTAAATCTAGTGGTCTGGAATTCCACGAGTTGATGTAAACAAAGTATGGAGGTATAGTATGTATCCTATTATAAAAAAGGAAAAGCTGGCAGATAAGATTTATCTTATGGATGTCAAAGCAGAGCGGGTAGCAAAGTCTGCAAAGCCAGGACAATTTGTAATCGTGAAAATCGATGAAGAAGGTGAGCGTATACCACTTACCATCTGTGATTATGATGAGAAAGCCGGAACTGTAACAATTGTATTCCAGACAGTTGGAGCATCTACAGAGCGTATGGCATATTTAGAGGAAGGAGATGCATTCCAGGATTTTGTTGGACCACTGGGCTGTCCATCCGACCTTATTGAGGAAGATATAGAAGAGTTAAAGAAAAAGAAAATTGTATTTATCGCCGGAGGTGTTGGAACAGCACCGGTTTACCCACAGGTAAAATGGTTACATGAACATGGGGTAGACTGTGATGTTATCATGGGTTCTAAGACCAAGGATTTATTAATTCTGGTAGAAGAAATGCGTAAAGTTGCAACTAATCTTTATGTAACAACCGATGATGGTACTTATGGCTTCCATGGAATGGGAACCAACCAGTTACAGGAATTATGGAATAAAGGTGTTCGTTACGATCATTGTGTTGCCATCGGACCAATGATTATGATGAAATTCGTTTGTAAACTGACCAAGGAGCTTGGCATTCCAACTGTTGTATCCATGAATCCGATTATGGTAGACGGAACCGGAATGTGTGGAGCATGTCGTCTTGTGGTTGGCGGCGAAGTAAAATTCGCATGCGTGGATGGACCGGAATTTGACGGACATCAGGTAGATTTCGACCAGGCAATGAAGAGACAGCTTCAGTATAAGACAGAAGAAGGCCGTGCAATGTTAAAATTGCAGGAAGGCAATACCCATCATGGTGGATGCGGTCAGTGCGGAGGTGACAAATAATGGAAGGATTAACAAGAGTACCTGTACGTGAACAGGAGCCAGAGGTACGTGCAGCAAACTTTGAAGAAGTTTGTCTTGGCTATAATGAAGAAGAAGCAGTAGCAGAAGCAAAACGCTGCTTAAACTGTAAAAATGCACAGTGTATGAAAGGATGTCCGGTTTCCATTAATATTCCGGCATTTATTGCACAGGTGAAAGAAGGCAACTTCGAAGAAGCTTATCATATTATCAGTGAATCATCTGCACTTCCTGCTGTATGTGGCCGTGTATGTCCACAGGAGAGTCAGTGTGAAGGAAAATGTATCCGTGGTATCAAGGGTGAGCCAGTTGCAATCGGTAAATTAGAGCGTTTCGTAGCTGACTGGGCAAGAGAGCATGGAATCAAGCCTAAGAAAGCAGAAAAATTAAATGGACATAAAGTAGCAGTTATCGGTTCCGGCCCTGCAGGTCTTACCTGTGCCGGTGATTTGGCAAAGCTTGGCTATGATGTTACTATTTTTGAAGCTTTACATGAAGCCGGTGGAGTATTAATTTACGGTATTCCGGAATTCCGTCTTCCAAAGTCAAAAGTAGTTGCAGCAGAAGTAGAAAATGTAAAAGCTTTAGGCGTTAAGATTGAGACCAACGTTGTCATTGGTAAAGCAGTTACCATTGATGAATTAATGGAAAAAGAAGGATTCGAAGCTGTATTTATCGGTTCCGGTGCAGGACTTCCAAGATTTATGGGAATCCCTGGCGAGCAGGCAATGGGAGTATTCTCTGCAAACGAATTCTTAACCAGAAATAACCTGATGAAAGCATTCCGTGATGACTATGATACGCCAATCAAAGCCGGCAAAAAAGTTGTTGTAGTTGGTGGTGGTAACGTTGCAATGGATGCAGCCCGTACCGCAAAACGTCTCGGCGCAGAGGTACATATCGTATACCGTCGTGGCGAGGAAGAGCTTCCGGCAAGAAAAGAAGAAATACATCATGCAAAAGAAGAAGGCATTATCTTTGACCTTCTGCAGAATCCTACTGAAATCTTAGTAGACGAAGACGGCTGGGTAAAAGGCTGTCGTGTCATTAAGATGGAATTAGGTGAGCCGGACGCATCCGGAAGAAGAAGCCCGGTAGAGATTCCGGGTTCTGAATACGAAATCGAGGCAGATACCGTAATCATGTCTCTTGGTACCTCTCCAAACCCATTGATTTCATCCACTACCAAGGGTCTGGACATCAACCGCAGAAAATGTATCATTGCAGAAGAAGAGACCGGAGCAACCTCCAAAGATGGCGTATACGCCGGTGGAGATGCAGTAACCGGAGCAGCAACCGTTATCCTTGCCATGGGTGCAGGAAAAACTGCAGCAAAGGGAATTGATGAATTCTTACGCAATAAATAAAGAATAAAGCATAATAATATATGCTTAAGGGACGCAGTTTCTGCGTCCCTTTTTTACTTTACAGGAAATTTCTCAAATCGTCAGAAATAGTGTATAATAAACTGGAAATAAAAAATGACATGCCAAAAGAGCGAATGTTGGATTCGCCATGACGTTGTTTATGACGTTTTTTGTGGTAAACTTCTAAAACCAGAAGTTTCTTTTCCTGTTTGTGATGTTTTGCATATATCCCATAGTAGCGAAGCATTTTGAAATGTTTTTCAGGGATGTGGACAATCAGTTTCTGGATGAAGTCCAAAGCAGGAATAGTTTCAGTAACAGTTTTGTTGTCTTCGTGTCTGGTATACATTTCATTTTTAACTTTACGAAAAGATGGACCAATGCGGGAAGTAAGCTGTTCAAGGAGAACTTTACGGAAGGCATTATGAAGGAAATTGTAATCAAAGTGTTTGACAGGACACCAGGGAGTGATGTTACCAGCCCCACCCTCGGAGATGAGAGCGTGGATATGAGGATTCCATTTCACAATGGCGATGAACACAAGAAACAAGTTTGCAGGACATATGAAAAGAACGAAGCTGGTTATATTTGTTGCCACAGGAAGGACAAAAACGGCTTTTGCAGCGAAAGGGAACAAATTTAAGATTTCCACAGTGAGGACAGTCATACATGGCACCACCATGAGAAGAGTCACCACAATGAATCATCTTGTTGACATTTTCAATGACAGCAGGACGTGAATGGAGTTCGTAAATGATATGTTCATAATAATCGGTAAAGATAGATTGTAATATATTCATAATGGTGCTAGAATAGGGGTGTTGAGCGTGTCGAAGTCACTTTTTTACTGTAAGCAAAATCCATATTTATTACAGAAATTATATGATTAATGGTAATTCTGACCTATTGCGCCATTTACTAAAGTAATATAAAATTATATAAAATAATTAACTTCAAAGGAGAAGAAAATGAAAAAGAGACTATTAATTCTAGGAATGATTTTTACAATGGCTGTGTCATCAGCAGGCTGTGGAAGTTCGTCATCAGACAATGCAGGTAAGACAGACCAAACAAAACAAACAGCAGATGTGCAGGACAGCCAGAAAGATGAATCAAGCGATAGTAAGTCAGATGATGATAAGAAAGATACGAAGTATAAATCAGCAGATGAAATCACAATGGATGATTTGATGAGCCATGATGAGACACCGGCAGAGGATTTTGAGTTCAATGACAGTGCAGATGAAATAGTAATAGATAAGTATGTTGGTAAAGATCCAATTGTTGTTATTCCTGATGAAATAGATGGAAAGAAAGTTGTTGGATTTAATAAAACTTTTTCGCATGATAAAAATATTATAGCAGTTCGAATAGGCAATAATATTACAGAAATAGATCGAGATGCATTTGGAAATTCAGTAAATTTAAAATATCTTGTGTTAGGAAAATCTGTGAAGAGTATTGATGGAGGAAATTTCAGTGGAACAAGCTTAAAGGAATTGATTCTTAATGATGGATTGGAAAAAATAGGTGAAGATGATTTTACGGATTATGTAGATCCACCATTAAATAACTGGGGAATGGATTTGAAAATACCTGAGAGCGTTACAGAACTCCATGTTTCGGATTTTAATCTCATTGGTAAACCGGGTTCATATGCTGAACAATATGCAAATGAACATGCCGATGCAGGGGTTACATTCACAGCAGAATAATTTACAATATGTCAATTAATTAAATATGAATACTATCATAGGAAACCGCCATACTATACCTGGTAATCAAATTTTTGAGTGTTTGCCAAAGTTTATGAGAGTCAGTTGCGGGGAATTGACTCTCTTTTTTGGAATATAAGTTTTTGAAACGTCAAAGATAACTAAGGATGGTAGCTACAAACTGGAAAACTCAAAAACTCAAAAACTTATTTTGAACTTGATTCAAAACTGAAAGTAGATCCGTTACTAATTACACTGCCAGTATATAGTGATTATACCGACTTGTATGATAGCAGCAGTACCGACTGGTGCACATATAATATAAAAACAATCAGAGGTTATTAAAGGAGAAAAAAATGAAAAAGAGACTATTAATTCTAGGAATGATTTTTACAATGGCTGTGTCATCAGCAGGCTGTGGAAGTTCGTCATCAGACAATGCAGGTAAGACAGACCAAACAAAACAAACAGCAGATGTGCAGGACAGCCAGAAAGACACATCTTCAAGTGATAAGTCTGATAATAAGAATGATACTAGTTATAAATCAGCAGATGAAATTACAATGGATGATTTGATGAGTCATGATGAGACTCCGGCAGAGGATTTTGAGTTAATTGACAACTCAGATGAAATAGTAATAGAGAAGTATGTTGGTAAGGATCCAATCGTGGTTATTCCAGATGAAATTGATGGAAAGAAAGTTGTTGGATTTAATAAAACATTTGCGAATGACAAAGATGTTGTAGCTGTTCGGATTGGGAATAATGTTACCGAAGTGGCAAAAACGGCATTTGGTAATTGTGAAAAACTTAAATATGTAGTTCTTGGAAATTCTGTAAAAACTATAGGTGGAGCTGCTTTTGTAAACACTAATCTTCAGAATTTAATACTAAATGAAGGATTAGAAAAAATCGGTGAAGATGATTTCTCAAATATGATTTGTCCTCCGATGAACAATGAAGGAATGGATTTGAAAGTTCCAGAAAGTGTTACAGAGATGCATGTTATAGGCTTCAATTTGATCGTTAAGGCTGGTTCATATGCTGAACAATATGCAAAAGAAAATAATCTTACATACACAGTAGAATAATTCTGTATGATTTACTTCTAGTTAACGATTAAGTTAAGGAGGCCCCGGACTGTTTGACATAGTTTGCAACAAGGGGCATCAGTGTGTAAATTTTAAGGGCTTTCCATCATGGGAAGCTCTTTTTCTTGCTTTATAGGAAATTTCTCAAATCGTCAGAAATAGTGTATAATAAACTGGAAATAAAAAATGACATGACAAAAGAGCGAATGTTAGATTCGCCATGACGTTGTTTATGACGTTTTTTGTTTTGGTTTAGGGTAGCTGCACTATCTGACTATGGAGAAAAAATTATTATGAGCATGGATTTATCCATATTTCATAACCTTTCGATATTGTTCAAATAGTGCAGTTTTTTGTGGTAAATTTCTAAAACCAGAAGTTTCTTTTCCTGTTTGTGATGTTTTGCATATATCCCATAGTAGCGAAGCATTTTGAAATGTTTTTCAGGGATGTGGACAATCAGTTTCTGGATGAAGTCCAAAGCAGGAATAGTTTCAGTAACAGTTTTGTTGTCTTCGTGTCTGGTGTACATTTCATTTTTAACTTTACGAAAAGATGGACCAATGCGGGAAGTTTTTATAAGTTGGTTGCTAAGTGACCACCTTATTGGTTACTGGTGTCCACCTGGTGGCCACTATTTCTGACATGAGGAATAAATTAAGGATTGGTAATGAAAATCCTCTTGACAAATCCGTCGTAAGAATATATTGTATTACTTATATAGTACAAAAATACGGAAAGGGGTGATTGCATGGCATGGGAATTGGATTCGGATCGTCCTATTTTTATTCAGATTGTGGAGCGGATTCAGATGGAAATAATATCCGGTAAATACAGTCCGGGAGATAAGTTACCTTCTGTCAGGGATCTGGCGGCGGTAGCTGCAGTAAATCCGAATACGATGCAGAAAGCACTGACAGAGTTAGAGCGGACAGGACTTGTGTATTCCCAGCGTACAAGCGGGAGATTTATAACGGAGGATGCAAAAATGATTGAGGAGTTGAAGAATAATCTGGCACAGGAACAGATTAAGGAATTTTTGGAAAATATGAGCAAGCTTGGCTATAAGAAATCAGAAACCTTATCTTTGATTCAGGAGATTTTGGAGGGAGAGCAGGCATGAGTACATTATTGGAAGTAAAAGATGTATGCAAGCGATATGGAAAGAAAACTGCGCTTGACCATCTGAACCTGACCTTAGAGAGCGGACATATTGTTGGCCTCTTAGGACCGAACGGAAGTGGAAAGACAACACTGATTAAGCTGATTAACGGAATCCTTACTCCGGATGAGGGCGAGATTTTGGTGGAAGGAATGAAGATTGGCGTAGAGACAAAGAAGGTGGTTTCTTATCTGCCAGATCATACATATCTTAACATGGGGATGCGGGTACGTGATATTTTAGATTATTTTGAAGATTTTTATCAGGATTTTGATGTGGTAAGAGCTTATGATATGCTGGCAAAATTATCCATTAATCCCAATGATAAATTAAAATCCATGTCCAAGGGAACCAAAGAAAAGGTGCAGCTTATTTTAGTAATGAGCCGTCGTGCGGACTTATATGTTCTGGATGAGCCGATTGCAGGAGTAGACCCGGCGGCAAGAGATTATATATTGCGGACGATTCTTACCAACTATGATGAGAATGCAACGATTCTGATTTCAACCCATCTGATTGCAGATGTTGAGAATGTATTAGATGAGGTAGTCTTTATTCAGAATGGAACAATCAGCCTGACTTCATCAGTAGATGATATTAGAATTAATCAGGGTAAATCGGTGGATGCTTTGTTCCGGGAGGTGTTTAGATGTTAGGAAAAGTAATGAAACATGAAATGAAAGCAACCTGGAAAGTATTATTTCCACTGGCAATGGTTTTGGTCGGCGTTACGTTAATTGGCATGCTGATGATGAAAATGCAGGTTTTCGAAACAGATATAGGAGCCTTGGTCGGGCTGGCAATGCTTCTTTTGTATATCATTGGGCTGATTGCATTGAGCGTTACGGCATTTATTTTTCTGCTGGTTCGGTTTTACCACAGCATGTATGGTGCAGAAGGTTATTTGTCACATACCCTTCCGGTAACCACCTTTTCCTTGATTAATGGAAAGCTTTTGGTGGCGGTATTCTGGCATGCAATTACATCAATACTTGTTTATGTTTCGGCATTTTCATTGATAGTGACAGCTGGATTGAATCTGGGTAATGAAGGGGAAAGAATCAAGCTGGAAGAATTACTGCAGCAGCTGGGAGATATGATAGGAATTTCGATTCCGGCACTCTTTGGCTGGGCAATATTATATAGTGTGATTTCTGCGTTTTCCGCTATGCTTATGGTATATGCCAGCATGGCAATCGGTCAGTTGTTCCGCCACAAAGTTGCAATGTCGATTGTGATGTATGGTGTGCTTTATGCGATTCTTCAGATTATATCTTTTGTGATATCCATTAATTCAGCAAATGGATTTGTTGAGAAACAGGCTGCAATGGGAGATGACAGCTTCTTTAGCATAACGATTGCAAATATGTATGGAAATATATTTTCAAAGAGCATGATACTTTACATCGGTGTATCAATTGTATGCTATATCATAACAGCATTGATTACCCATAAGAAATTAAATCTGGAATAAAATGAGAAAACTACTTGTTGTGCATCCTCGAGGAACGTTTTTCAAATTACAGGAAAGCAATTTCCTGTAAAGTAAGAAAAGGCGGAACCAATCAAAAAAAGACTGGTTTCGCCTTTTTACGTCGCCATGAATTCCATAGAAACTGCCAGTGGCAGTTTCGGCTGGCACAGATTAGCGGAGAAAAAATAAGAAATTACTTCGAAAGAAGACAGTCAATCAGCTTATCATTCATCTCCGGCATCATAAAGCAGAAGCGGATGTATTTGTTATCTAAGAAAGGAAAAGTAGAGCAGTCGCGAATCATCATATTCTTCCGGATTGCTTTATCAAATAAATCCGCAGAAGTAATGTCCTCCCTTAAGATTTTAAGAAGCATGAAGTTGCCGGATGGCTTGTATGGTTTGAAATCCGGGTGATTTTTAAAGATTTCATAAATCCGGGCACGCTCTGAAGAAATAAGAGATTTTGTCTGCTGGATGTATTCCTCATCGGTAAACATCAATTCTCCGGCAATTACGGCAAGAGAGTTAATGGTCCATGGATTTTTTCTGGTATTGATGGATTTGATTAAATCCTGATTGCCGCTGATAGCGTAGCCAAGGCGGAGCCCCGGAGCAGCAAAGAATTTGGATGTTCCACGCAGGATAATAATATTGTTATAGTAGTGGGTCAGTGGAACTGCGGTAATTTCATCCATGTTATCGGCAAATTCCACATAAGTCTCATCCACCATGACAAAGATATCATATTGCTTGCAGATATCTAAAATCCGGCGCATATCCGTCCGGTTGATGCAGGATGAGGTAGGGTTATTGGGATTGCAGAGTACTAAAAGGTCGATACTTTCATTTAAGTGAGCGGTAAAATCATCCACATCAAGGACGAAATCGTCCTTTTCACGGAGTGGATAGTAGAGTGTAGTACCACCGCCTAAGGAAATTTCGCGCTCATATTCCGAATAAGTCGGACCGAGAATCATGGCTTTTTTCGGATGCTCAATCTGAATAAAAAGAGAGATTAATTCCGTGGAACCATTTCCTACAATGACCTGGCTGGCATCGGTGCCGGTATAAGCGGCGATGCATTCTCGTAAAGAAGTATATTCCCGGTCCGGGTAGGATGTAATGGCATCAATATGGGAAGCCAAAGTACTTCGCAGCAGCGGAGATACGCCTAAGGGATTGACATTGGCGGAAAAGCTTGTAATATCCTCTTTTTTGATACCGTAAACGGCTTCTATTTTCTCTAAATCACTTCCGTGAAAATGTTCTTTTGGTGTTATCATGAAAAAGACCTCCTGTTAAAATACAACGGAAAGAAAGTTGCATGTGTGTTTTAAATAGTTTATAATCTATTATAACTGTAATGAGAGAAAAAGCAACAAAATCTCATATCGGAGAAGGAAAAGCAGGTGACATTTTGCGTAGACGGATTCAGAGACTTGCAGCAGGAAAATTTGAACAGGAACAGCCGGTTTTATCTCTTTCGGAAGAGAAGATTGAAATTGAGGTATTAGAGGGACAGGATTATACGGGAGAATTTGTGATTGAAGTATCCAACCATGTTCCGGTAAAGGGGCTGATTTATTCCTCTAATCCATATATGGAATGTCTGACACCGGAATTTGAAGGGGAAGAAGTCCGAATCGGATTTCAGTTCCATAGTGAGGGTTTCCGGGTTGGCGATATACAAAAGGGTGAATTCTGTATTATTTGTAATCAGTTGGAATACAGCCTTTCTTTTGTTGTGTCTATAATCCGGCCTTATGGAAATGCGTCTACCGGAAGAATCCGAAATCTCAGTGATTTTATCAAACTGGCACAGACGGATTATATGGAAGCTTACCGCCTGTTTGCTTCCCAGGGCTTTCAACATGTATTAAAAGAAGAAAAAGGAAAAGAATTATTATGGTATGCCGGCTTTGGCGGACCGGGAGCATTGATTTCCGGTATGGAGGAGTTCTTGGTTACGATCAATGCCAAGCCACGCATTGAACTTGCGTTAAAAGAACAGGAAATTACCTATCAGGATATCAAAGAGGAGCAGAAGGAAACGCTTTTTGTGCAGAAGAATGGCTGGGGGTATATAAGCTTTGAAGCACAGACAGACAGCAGCTTCTTAAAACTGGAAAAGAATGTTTATACTTCAGATGATTTTACCGGAAGTATCTGCGACCTTATTTATTATATTGACCCGGCAGAACTTCATACCGGAAAAAATTATGGAAGAATTACTTTAGAAAATATTTATCAGCATCTTACTTATGAGATTACCATAATCAGGACGCCGGAGCGCAGAGAACAGGAGCATATCGATTATCTGGAAGAGCAGAGAACACTTGCACATATCACCGGAATCTATCTCAATTATCGTATGAAAAAGATTGGCGCAGGACTTTTTGCATCAGGAATGTTAGATGCACTGAATCATCTGATTGCAATGCGGCCGGAAAATGACTGGTATCTTCTGATGAAAATACAGGCATTACTGGTAAGCGGACAGAAGCAGGAGGCAGAGTGGTTATTTGATGAGTTCCGGCGGAAAGAGGAAGCAAAAGATACACCGCTTTATGCATATTTTCTCTATCTCCGTACGTTGTGGGAGCGGGAAGAATCCTATGTGAACCGGCTGACTGCAGAGATTGAAGAAATTTATCAGAAAACCGATGATATCCGGGTGTTCTGGATGCTGCTTTTCTTAAAGAAAGAATATTGTGAGAATGATACCAGGAAAATCCGGGCAATTGAGAGCCAGATGTTAGACGGCTGTAACAGTCCGTTTTTCTATATCGAAGGATTCTATTTATACTGGCAGAATCCGTATCTTTTAACGAGACTTACTGATTTTGAAATCCGCATTCTTTACTGGGCGGCAAAAAAAGGTGTGTTGACCAGTGACCTTGCCATGCAGATTACGACGCTGGTATCGGAAAAACGGGTATTTCATCCGCTGCTTTATAAGACTATGTGCGTGGCATATGATAAATTTCAGAATAATCAGATGTTGTCAGCAATCTGTGCTTACCTGATAAGAGGACAGCGTTTTGGATTGCATTATCATATCTGGTTTGAACGTGGCGTGGAAGAAGATTTGCGGCTGGCAGGATTAAATGAAGCATATTTAATGTCCATGGATTTACTTGCCATTAAGAAAATTCCACGGATGATACAGATGTATTTTCAGTATAACAGCAGCATTCCATACAAACAGAAGGCGGCTCTGCTTGCAAATGTAGCAGCGTTAAAGGAGAAAGAGCCGGAGGTATATTCCAGTTACCGGAAGCGGATGGAAGAATTCGCAATTGCCCAGATAGAAGAAGGTCATATTGATGATAATCTGGCGATTATCTATTCTGATTTATTAAATAAAGGCATGATACAAAAAGAGATGGCAGGACCACTGGCGAAGATTCTCTTTACCCATAAAATGAACTGCTTTGCACCGAATATTGTGCGGATGTATGTTTTGCATGACCAGCTGCGAAAAGTGCAGTGTGTGCCGATTGTAAATGGCAGTGCTTATTTTGAGTTATACAGCAAGGACTATGTCATTGTATTTGAGGATACGAAGGGATACCGGTATGGCAGTGAGATTTCATACCAGCTGGAAAAGCTGATGAGGCCTGGTGCCTTTTACCGTACCTGCATGGAATATGCACCATATGAGATTTCGTATCTTTTGTATCATTTTACATCCAGGGATACCCACCTTGCATTTATGCCGGAGGATAGTGAGTATTTACGCATCTTCTTAAAAGAGGAAGCATTGCGGGAAAGTTACCGGGCAGAGCTTTATGCAAAGGCAGTACATTTCTATGAGCAGGAAGATAATCAGGAACTGGTGGAAGAGTGTCTGCGTCATGCACCGCTTTCTTCTATGAAGCGGGATGACAGAGCCTATCTTTTGAATCTGATGTTGGAATACCGGTTATATGAGATTGCATATCCGGATATCCGGGAATTTGGCTGGGAAGGCATCCGGCTGGAGAAACTGACAGCACTTCTGACTTATGAAATAGAAGAAGTGGATTATGAAAGTGATGACTTCCTGCTGGCACTTTGTGCAGTGACTTTTCAGGCGAAGAAATACAGTAAAGAGATGCTGCAGTATTTAGCACAGTTCTACTGCGGTCCGACCCGTGTAATGGCGGCGGTCTGGTCAGCAGCGCAGACTTTTGATATAGATACCAGAGACTTGGAAGAACGGTTATTGATGCAGATGTTATATACAGCAGAATTTGTAGAACAGGTGCAGAGCATTTATGAAAGCTTTGTGTCACACGGAGCACCGCATCTTCTGCAGAAAGCATATGTAAATTATTTCGCACATTTCTATTTTGTGCATCAGGGCATTGTACCGGAAAATGTCATTAGAGGCTTAAAGAAAAATTATGAGGAACAGGAAGAATTAAGCCAGGTGATGAAGCTGGCACTGCTTTATGCAGTGGCGAAGAGGGATTTGTCCATAGAAGAAAAAGGTGTAATGGAGATGACAGAGCAGCTTCTACAGGAGCAGCTGGCACAGAATCTTTATTTTGCATTTTATCAGCAGATGCCGGAAGAGATCCGCTATCGATTTCATTTTTACGACCGAAAGTTTTTGGAATACCGGACAAATCCAAGTAAGCGTGTGGTGGTTCACTATCAGAAGGGTGAATCCTATGTGGATGAAGATATGAATGAGATGTATGAGGGCATTTTCGTAAAAGAATTTATCGTATTCTTTGGAGAAGAAATTCCGTATTATATTTCAGAGGAAGCACCACGGGAGTCCGTTGTGACTGAGAGTGGACGGCTTTCCTGTAAGGATATCTGTGGCAGGGAAAACGGAAGCACCTACGATATGTTGAATGAAATGGAATTAGAATATACCTTAAAGGATTATGAGAAGTTAGAGCGGCTTTTACGGAAATATGACAGCATGAAGAAAAGGAATGAAGAACGTTTTCAACTGATGTAATAACAGGGAAAACAATAATAGGGTGATGGTATGAAGGAAAAAAGCCTTTCAATAGGACTTGATTTTGGAAAAAAATACGCATTAGTATCATATTGTACATCCGATATGTCAGAGCCGGATACCATCAGTACCGTGGCAGGCAGTGAATTGTACCAGATTCCATTAAGCCTTTGTAAGCGGAGAGGAATCGGACAGTGGTATTACGGAAAAGAAGCAGAGACTGTCATGAAAAATGGCGAAGGAAGCGGCTGTGACCGGCTCTTTGGCCGGGCACTGGCAGGCGAACAGGTTACCGTGGAAGGGGAAACTTATGATACGGTAGAACTGTTAAGTCTCTTTGTCCGTAAAATTCTTACGGTACCGCAGAAATTCGGCACATCCATGAAGCTGGCAAGAATTACCATTACCATGGATACTTTAAACCGGGAGAAGATGGAACTGATTGAAAAAATAGCCGGACGGATGAAGTGGACAAAAGAGCAGTATCATGTCATCGATTATGCAGAAAGCTTTTATTACTATGCTTTAAGCCAGAAGGAAGAACTGTGGCTGCATGATGCAGTTCTCTTTGATTATTCCAAGAACAGTATGCGCTTTTATTACATGGAGCGTAATCTGAATTCCACACCACAGCTGGTTCATATTTATCTGAAAGATTATGGTCCTTTGATTGGCAATAAAGACACTGCGTTTTTAGATGTAGTAACAGATGCCGTTTCCCGTAAAATTTATTCTTCGGTATATCTGACCGGGGATGGTTTTGATGGAGAATGGATGAGAGAATCCTTAAAATTTCTCTGCAACGGAAGGCATGTTTTCTTAGGCAAAAATCTTTATGCTAAGGGAGCCTGTTATGCATCCTGCATCCATACCGGAATGCAGCCATGGCAGTTTGTCTATATTGGCGAGAATGAGATGAAGGTAAATATCAGCCTTAAAGTAAAAGACCGGGAAGAACTTATTTTCCATACACTGGTAAGTGCAGGAGAAAACTGGTATGAAGCAAAGAATCAGTGCGAGATTTTACTGGCAGGTACGAATACCGTTGATTTCTGGCTGCAGCTTCCGGACAGCAGGGAAGCAAAGATAGAATCCTTAGAGCTTACGGATATTCCAAAACGGCCGGAACGTATGACCAGACTTTCTGTTATGACAGAAGCACTGTCGGATTCCGCTGTAAAGGTTACCATACGGGACCTTGGATTTGGAGAGATTTATAAAAGCTCTGAAAAAGTGTGGGAATATAAAATGGAACTGTAGGAGGAGAACTCATGGGAGAATTGATTTTATGCAATCGGAAAGAAACCGATGTGCCATATTATTTAGAACAGAATATGATAAATATCTATTCCCTGGAGGAATTGAACTGGTATATTTTAAACCACGCGGAATATCTTGACGATTCTTTTGTGTCGGATGATTTAATCAGCTGGATTGCAGAGGAGTTAAAAGACCTGGAGTTAGCCGGGCAGTTAAAAGAGGCTGTCCGAAAGAAAATAACGCTGGCAAAGAAAGTCCGGCTTCTGATGGATGCATGCGGCTTTTGCACAAAGAAAGAAAAAGATGAAATCGAATATGCACTGGCAGAAGTAGAAAATAAATCAGAAATTGAATGTATGAAAATCAGGGCAGACAGAAGCCTTATGAATCATCGGTATGTCATGGCTATCAGGGAATATATGCGTCTGCTGCAGAAGGAAGAGGCGGGGAAGCTGGCTGCTTCTGTCATAGGAAATATATGGAATAATATTGGAGTTGCACATACCGGATTATTCCTGTACCGGGATGCGGCACGATGCTTTAAGAAAGCTTATGACTATAATAACAATCCGGCATGTATGCGGGAGATGGAAGAAGCATGGCGGATGGCAGCACCGGATGAAAAGGAACAGGTTTATGAAGTATCAGAAGAACTGCAAAAGACATTAGAGGATATTCATAAGCAATGGAATGATGAGGAAGAAGTACTGGAAGCATTTCGGGATGTGCTGGATAAGAAAAAATATATTTACGAAAGCAATGGACGGTGGGCATAACATTGATTAAATTTTTTAGAAGAAAAAGGAAACCAAAGAAAACAATCGAAGAGGTCTTAGAATGTATCACAGAGGATACGTTATCGGAAGAAGACCGGAAGGATGAACATAAAGTACAACATTATGTTCTGGGTCACTGTGAACAGATGATTGACACCACAAAGACCCTGGAAAATGAAAAGTCTGAATATCGTGTGGTGACTTCTTATTTAAAGGATATCCAGATTATTGAAGAACTGCCGGAAGATGAGGCAACTGCATTAAGAGATACTGCAAACAGTATTCTTACACTGGACCAGTCCCGTTCTGATTATCTGAAAGCAACCAAGAAGCTGACAGATACGCAGTATGCACAGATGGAACAGGAAGAGGAGACTCTGACGGAATCCATCCGGACCCTGCAGGCAAATGAGATGTATCAGGCGGCCGTAAAGCGTGATATGAATTACCTGGAAGGGGAGAAGAATGAATGGGCCTATTACCGGGAAGAGTTAATGGAAGAACAGAAGATTCTGCGGAAGGCATCCTATGTAGTATTTGGCATGGTACTGGCATTCCTTGCAGTCATATTGGTTCTTCATGTGGCATTGGAAATGGATGTACGGATTCTATTTACGATTCTGATGGTAGCTGCGGCAGCCAGTGGATTCTTTATGCTGTACCGGAATCAGAATAATACAAGAGAAATCAAGCGGGCAGAAGTGAACATGAATCATGCCATTACTCTTTTGAACCGTACTAAAATAAAGTATGTAAATTCTACGAATGCGGTGGATTATGCCTGTGAGAAATACCATGTGCATAATTCCTATGAACTGACCTATCTCTGGGAGCAGTACTTAGAAGCCAAGCGGGAAAGAGAGAAATTTGAGCGGAACAGTGATGACTTGGAATATTTTAATGGAAAGTTAGTACGCATGCTGCAAAAATATGAACTTTATGATGCAAAGGTCTGGATTAGTCAGCCCAATGCACTGGTAGATAAGCGTGAAATGGTGGAAATCAAGCATGAATTATTGAGCCGGCGGCAGAAAATCCGGGCATCCATTGAATATAACATGGATGTAGTATTAGAACAGAAGGAAGAAATTGAAAAACTCATGAAAGAGTATCATGAGGAAATCCCGGAAGTCCGTGAGATTATTAATTCTGTGGACCGGCTCTGCGGAACCGGAGAATGAAAATAGGGGCTGTAAAATAAGTCCCTAATTAAGAAACGCCAACTCCGGCAAATGTCGGTTTTGGCGTTTCTTTGTATGAATTTT
>NZ_JAOQKI010000002.1:110386-235549 GCF_025567465.1 Roseburia amylophila | reverse complement strand
GATTAGAAGCTGTGACCGCCGCCACCGCCGCCACCGCCGCCACTGCTACTGCCACCGCCACCGCCGCCACCGCTGCTGCCACCGCTGCCGCTGCTGGAAGGCGGACTGTAGACACGGGATTGCCGGATAAAGCGGACATTTGGATTAGCAATATTGCACTGTGTAAATACCTTTCCTAAAAGATCTGTTTTCGATGGTCTCTTCGCACGGGAGAAGGAACGTACCAGAAAATAGTTTAACAACAAAGCAATGATAACTGCTAAAAAGGCATTACTGATATATTTCATCGGCTGCGCAATTTTTCGCCCTTCGAGCAATGTATTAATCTGACCAAAAGCGGTAAATGCACAGGTGTAATAATCACCATCAGAGGCATATTTGTATACATTATCGGTGATAGTGTTGGCATAACTTTTCGTAATGGTTTCATAAATGGTTCCGTTGCTGTGAATCCAGATGTTCCGATTGTCCATATCAATGAGAAATACGGTTGCACTGGTGGAACCGAAGGTGTCGCGGTAATAGCTTCGGGTATAATCCTCAGTAGAATAGTAAGGATTGTAATCGATGGATTTAAAAGCAACACTTCCGTAAGTGGTAATCGGAGCCATCTCTTTTCCAAGGGTGGTTTCTTCCTCGTCTGTTAAAAGGTTGGCATCGTCCTCAACGATAACCTGATAACCGGTGCTTTTATTGGTATAGGTCTTGGTTTCGGCTTTGCAGTTAATACTTCCGTTAAGTAAGAGGAAGAAACATGCAAGCAGGCAGCCAAGAATTATTTTTGCAGAAAAAGAGCTATATTTCTTCTTATATGTATCAGGCACGGTCATCACCTCCCTGTCGGTTAAACTGCGGCAGTTTCCGCATGGTAAGCATATTGTATTCCTTTAAAATGCTAAGAAGCGTAAAAATAATACCGGCAAAAGATACAATTGCACCACCATAGTAATAAAGGTCGGAAACCGGATGCAGGAAAGTAATCATTCCAGCAGCAGCAATGGAAATTAAAGCTCCTAGGAATCCCGGAATTTTTCCACGGGTGGTTGTTTCACTGAACTGGGAAAATCCAAACAGCGAAGTCAGAACCCCACCGCCGATAACAATAAGCATGACAATTTTAGAAAATGAAAAACCGCCGGAACTAAAGATTCCCATTAGAACCTGAATTGCAAATACACCTAAAAACAGATAAGGAATTATGTTTTCAAATTTAGATTTCATGCTTTTATGGGGTTTTAAGTTTACTTTTACTTTGGCTTCTTTCTTGACATTTCCCTGTTTGGACTGGTATCCCCTGTCATTCTCATAGGTTTCCTGACTATGGATTTCGCTCAGCTCCACAAAATAAATAATGGAGGCAAAAAGTGCCAGTGCCGCAGAAAGTATCAGGGTTGAAGCAGGCCGTATGGTAAAGAAAAGATTTAAAAGCAGAAAAACCGGGATAGCCAGTAGAAAGGAACCGAGTAAAAATTTACGGCTATCTACCGGGATATCAGCAGCAACCTTTCCGGTCTGTCCATTGACTGTAGCGTAGGCAACGCGGTCTTTGTTACGGTAGGATAAGAACCATACCGGAAGCATGGCGCTGGCAGCTTCCTTGCATTCCGTATTTAATGCATAACTCATATAATGCTCTGTTTCCGGATAAATAAAATTAAATTCCTGGAAGGCAGGTATTTTTTTGACTTTGGAATAAGTCTGTTCATTGGCAATGGCTTTTGCGTCCTCCAGATAAATATCACTGTCCACATCGGCAGTATCAGCATAGAAACCACACAGAATGGACGGAGTAAAACTTTTCATGCCGCGCACATCAAAGGGAGCAATATTCTCGCTGATAACATCCGAAAAAGAAGAAGACGCATCATAAGAGAGCCCTTTATAATAGGCATCCGTCTGGCAGAGCAGATTATAGTGGTCGGTTACAATATAGTTACCTTCCCGGTGGCTTTTTTCAGCCGGCAGCTGTACCGTACCTTCGTGGGTAATGTTATATACCCAGTAAGGCATATAAATCCCACGGAAATTGTCTACATTGCGCGGGTCTTTCAGTTCCTTAGGGGCAAAAATGGCATGGCGCATCATTTTGCCATAAGCCTTCTTGCAGTCCTCCTTGGTAATCTGGAAAGGAACAATGTAGTCAGGACGTTTTTCCCTGGCAATCCGGCTGTCAAGAATCGTAGAAGCACCACAGAAACTGCAGAATCCGGTTGCAGCATTCTCGGTACTTAAGATTTCACCGCCGCATTGCGGACAGGTGAAAATGTTGACATCATAAGTAGATGTCTCCACAGCATCGTGATCCTTCTGATAGCTGTAAGGATTCAGCTGTGTGTGACAGTAGTCACAGAAAAGTGATTGTGTTGGAATATCAAACCTCAGATTTCCTCCACAATTGGGACATTCATACATATCATTCTCCTCTTTTGATTTAATATACTCAGGTATTGACCGCACAAGGATATGTTGTCCCCGGAAAACTTCTGGTATCGAAGACCTTTGTTTTAGATATAAAAATACCGAATTTCTAATGTGTGTGTTTCACTTTTGGTTATAAAAACTATCTTTCCAATGTTTGACAAAATCGCTGTACGGTTCGTCGAAATGCAGATGCCTTATAACGACTGCTAGGGGCACTTGGAATTTTGCCGGATAAAGTGATATATTGTCCGAAATTTCCGGTGCCCCTTGCAGCCGTTAGGTGGCATCTACAATCGACGGACAGTGCAGCGATTCCGTCAAAGCAACGGAAAGACAGTTTACCATCAAGCGAAACACACACATAAGAAATGCAGGTATTTCATATTATAAAAACAAAAGGTTCTTCGATACCAAAGTTTTCCAGTATCAACTTATCTCGTTGACAATGACCTAATGTAATATACTAATATGGTAATGGAAATATAACAGAAAGTAAATACATTTTACTTCCTATTTTCAGAAAATTGAGTTATAATATATATAACTAGAAGTAATACGAGAGAGTTGTCATACGACCGTAGAGGAGGGGTGCTCATGAGACAGGAATTTACTTATAACCAGATTGCACACCTGAATGCAGCGTTACATGAACAACGCCTGCCATACCGTATTAGCTTTCATGATGCGGAGACAGCCGTTGTAGAACCGTTAGGATTTTGTGCATGTGATGGTAAAGAGGGTATGCTCAAAGCGGCAATTGAAGCATTTTTTGAAAAAGAGGGAATGACCGTAACATTCTCTGACCATTGCGAAATTATTTCACCGGGATGCCGGACCGTTTCTATGGCAGCCTGCCAGTAGAAACAGGTGGGAACGGAAAGATGAGCAGATTAGAAGGAAGAAGCCGGAATTCAAAAATCTTTGAGATGGGAACAGATTTTTGAAAATACTTTCTCTTTTAAGTCCTCATCAGAACAGAACATTTGAATCGCTATATCCACTGCTTTCGGAGAGAGAGCAGTGGATTTTTTGAGCCATGAAATATCAGCGGCAGACTCTGTCCCTGTAAGAAAATGATTTACAATTTCATTTAACCGGTGGCAGAATTCCATCAGGGAATGATAATCATGAATCATATCTAAAAGGTTGTGCCCATAAAGTTCCTGTTCAAAGGAACAGGTAGAAATTACCTGCATGCAAAGGTGCAGTTCACCGGTAATATCAGAAGCTTCCATCAGAATGTCCGGGCGTTTCGCATAGCTTTCCATGAAAATGGACTGGGCTTTCTGGTAGTCGCCATTCGCAAAACATTTTGCCAGAGATTCCCGGAGCATTCTTGTTTCATGCTTTTCACCGGACATCCCCACCATACATTCATAGGTGGAGAGATTCTGCTTCGCAATGTAGACGGTCAGCAGAAACTCCGACAGGAATCCAAACAACCGCTTACAGTAATTATCATAGCTACTGATATCGACCCGGCACTCCACTTCAAAGAGAATGTCAAACAGCCATTCACAGTAGGCATCAAATCGTTCTTTTGAAGTAATGAAAATATTCCCAAAATAAGTATGTACATCATGAACCATATGGTGAAAAACAGGCACATAGTCCGGGTATTTTTCAGAAATGACCTGCTCAGTAATCAGCAGATCCTTCTGGTGATGGTTCTGGCTGAAACCATTAAAATACGAAGTATTTAAAGTCAGAAGCTTTGGTGTGATCATGTCATGCTTCTGAAGTAGCCGCATCAGCTCTTTTTCCGTGAAAATAAGCCCCTGCCTATTTATGAGATAGCGGCGGTAATGACAGATGCCGATATAATCGCAGGTATGGTAATTTTTCCAGAGCCAGTAAATGCCGGTCAGCTCGCAGAAACTTTTGTTTTTCCGGGAAATATTATCTCCGGTATCATCTGCAAGATAGCCCAATTCTGGAGAAATTGCATGTCCGACCTGCAGAGGAACATACATGGAATCGGTGGGAGCTTCAAATTGTTTGTGGGTCATAACGAATATTTTAATGGACATAATACACCTCGCAAAAACATGCTTTTCCCTTACTGTATACGCAATCGCATTCCTTGACAAGAGCAAATCAGGGAACCAATCAACATTTTTGACATAAACTAATACGAAAGTAAGAAAGAATGGGAAGAGGTCAGCGTGAACTGCAGCAATTCAATCGAACATACCGTGGAAGCGGGGGATACATTATACAAACTTTCCCGGCAGTATAAGACGACGGTATCCTCTATTATTTTAAGCAATCCAAGGATAAATCCTTACAATTTACAGATTGGAATGAAGATAGAAATATGCCCGGGCAGAGAATACACAAGACCGGAAATGCCTGGAAACACAGGAGATTCCGGGATTTCCAATAACAATGGAAAAGGAAATTTAAAAGAACTGATGCGGATGGCATGGCTGAATCATACCTACCTGTTCCGGATGCTTTTGGTCAGCATGGCAGCGGATTTGCCGGATCAGCAGGAACTGGTTACTGCATTAATTGACAATGCAGAGGAAATAGCAGACCTTTTCGGAAGATATTATCCGGAAAATACGGTGAACAGCCTCAGAGATTTACTGGTGCGCCAGGTAGAGCTTACCGGTGGACTGATCACCCAGAAAAAAGAAGGAAGAGCGAAGGATACGGAGGAGCAGGTACGACGGTTAAACGAAAATGCAGACCGCATCGCAGAGCTTTTGGCATCTGCAACACCGGAATATGAAGAAAGTGTATTAAAAGAAATGTTCCGTATGCACGTAGACCTGACCGGACAGGAAATCAATGAGCGGCTTGCCGGCAATTATGAAAAAGATTTACAGACATTCTGGAATATCCAGCGGCAGATTATTGCCATGGCGGATTATTTTGCCAACGGACTGGAAACAGAGGCAAAGGAATCCGGGCTTCGTTAAAGAAAAGGCATTAAAAAGTATTGTTTCTTATGGTTTCACAGCAGAAGCGGCTGTGTTATAATAGAAAAAAAGGACAAAATAACCGAGGCTGTCCGAATGCAACTGCGGACAGCCACAACATAAAAGTACAGAACAAAAACAATAGTAAATAGAAGGAGACAGCAAAAAATGACACCAGAATTTTTAAACAGCACATTAGAGCATTTATATGAGAGAACCAAAGAAGGAAAGCAGCACTGGAATGTTGAGATGAAGACCAGCGAATATAAAGAGGAATCCGAAAAGCCGGTTGTAGAAGCCGACGGAAAGCAGTGGGTAGTAGATGAGTGTTATACAGCCTATTCCTGCGAAGAGCATGGAAATGAATTTGTAATGATTACTTATGAAAATATTGAGACTTGTGGAGAAGAAGTGCGGAGCACCAACATGGTATTCCTGCCGGATCCGAATGTCCGCTATTTTGATTTGGACCGGCTGGCCCAGTATGCAATTCTTCCAAGCCAGAAATTGATGGAGACCATTCATCAGTTATTTACTCTTCTGCTTTCTCTTCAGAAGGAAGAAAGTGCCCAGGTAGAGTGGAAAATCAGCGAATAGGAAATGGCATCGCAGACAGATTGT
This sequence comes from Roseburia amylophila, assembly GCF_025567465.1. NCBI lineage: Bacteria > Bacillati > Bacillota > Clostridia > Lachnospirales > Lachnospiraceae > Roseburia > Roseburia amylophila. The sequence goes on along the minus strand of NZ_JAOQKI010000002.1, from coordinate 229,580 downwards.
AATTACATATGTTTCTTGTAGTTGTTTTAACAATTTAAATAAAACTGAAAATTCAGATAATTTATACAATATATGCAATATAATAAAGTAAATACGAAAAATAATTAAGAAAATTCTAAAAATAGTGTTGACAAATGAACTATAGTTAGATATAATCAAATCATCAAAAGAAACAAATGAACGGAAACAAAGTAAGGAGGAGATTCCACCAGAAAGAGAAGGAACAAACTCATAATAATGTAAGAGGAGGTCGATACCACCAGGATATTAAATCAGAATCGGACAAGCGTTTAGATGAAGAGAAACGCAATAGTAAGAAAGGAAGGTACGGTCCAATGCAGAGCTGACAGATATTATGAAACCTAACATAATAAATAATAAAATCAGATTCAGTTCATGGATTCAGAATCGGAAGGAAAACCTGAGGTAAATACAAAAGAAAAGTGGATGGAGAATCAGAATGGCAACGTAAAGATATGGTTCCAGTCCAACAGGACTCAGAAGCGAACGGATTCAGGAGGAAGGGTTCAGGGATTGAAGACGAAATATACGAAATGAGGTAAAAGTCCAATGGACGAAATAGTATGAAAGGGCATCATCTTAAGAGAATTTAGATGATGCCCTTTTTCACTTTACAGGGAATTGCTTTCCTGTAAAGTGAAAAACGCTCCACGAGGATGCGCACTGCAGCGTACAAGGTAGATGTCGCAAGCGACCGCCGCAGGCGCGGGAATGTGCCAAGGCACATTCTTTGTTCTGTTATGATTCTTTTTTCTGCGCTTCAAGGGCTGCTAAGCATGCCTGGGCAAGCTGGTCACCACAGGAAGTGGATTTGAATCCACAGGTGATGCCCTTTAATTTTTCTTCTACTTCTTCTACCGTTAATCCTTCTACCAAAGAAGAGATAGCCTTTAAGTTGCCGTTACATCCGTTGGTAAAGGTAACATGTTTTAAAACATTTCCCTCTAAATCCAAATCGATCTGGGTGGAACAGGTTCCTTTGGTTTTGTATGTGTAATGCATAAGAAACTCCTTTCTATACCTGGACTTGTTGCCAGGCGATTGCAAAATGAAAAATAGTGTATGACATATTTTTTATGAGGTGAAAGGCTCCTCTTCTTTTCAGATATGAAATATTGTAACTCTAAGCACTTTATTTTTCTTTCTGTTATATCGACTGCCTTTCCAATGTTTGACAATGATTCCAGAATTGTCCGCCGGAGTGCGGATACCTTGGCAAAGCTGCTAGGGGCACTTGGAATTTCACTGGCAACCGGCAACACTGGCACAGGGATGTGCCAGTGAGGTGTATCTGAACATGGATGTGAATATACACCGGTTGCCGGACGTAATCATGAGTTTATCGAAATTCCTAGTGCCCCTTGCGGTTTTGACGTCGCATCCGCAACCGGCGGACAGTTCTGGAATCCTATGTCAAAGCAACCGGAAAGACAGTCTGCAATCAAGAAAAATAAAGTGCTAAGAATTACGGGATATTTCATATCCATTAAAAAGAAGTGAAGTCTTTCACCTATAAAAATATCTTATTCTGTTTTTCCATTTTGCAATCGCCTGTTCAATCTTTGCCTATTATAGCATCTGTTTGTAAAAAGTCCACTGATTTAACAAAAAGTTTATAAAACGTTCATTGGATTAGATATTGTGAAGAAAGGCAGATAGTGGTACAATATTTCATAGTTGCGTAAGCAAAATTATGGATAGGAGCATTATATGAAAGCAATAGAAAAAATCTTTGGAACACATAGCGAAAGAGAATTAAAAAGAATTTATCCGCTTATAGATAAGATAGAGTCTTATCGGCCTGCCATGCAGGAACTGACTGATGAGCAGTTAAAGGATAAGACAAAAGAGTTCAAAAAGAGACTTGCCGATGGTGAGACACTGGACGATCTGCTTCCGGAAGCATATGCAACCGTTCGTGAGGCAGCAAAGAGAGTGCTTGGAATGGAACATTACCGTGTTCAGCTGATTGGTGGTATTATCCTGCATCAGGGACGTATCGCTGAGATGAAGACCGGTGAAGGAAAAACATTGGTATCTACCCTGCCGGCATACTTAAATGCATTGGAAGGAAAGGGCGTACATGTTGTAACTGTCAACGAATATCTGGCAAAACGTGATGCTGAGTGGATGGGACAGGTTCATGAATTCTTAGGACTGACTGTTGGCGTTGTGTTTAACGGCATGGACACTAAGGAACGTCAGGATGCATATAACTGTGACATTACTTATATTACCAATAATGAATTGGGATTCGATTACCTGCGCGATAACATGGTGATTTACAAGGAACAGTTAGTACAGCGTGGGCTTCATTTTGCAATTATCGATGAGGTCGATTCTGTGTTGATTGACGAGGCAAGAACACCACTTATCATTTCAGGACAGAGTGGCAAATCCACCAGCATTTATGAGGCATGCGATATTCTGGCAAGACAGATGAAACGTGGTGAAGATCAGAAGGAATACACCAAGATGGATGCTATCATGGGAGTGGAAATCGAAGAAGATGGAGACTTCGTGGTAAATGAGAAGGATAAAGTAGTCAATCTGACATTAGAAGGTGTAAAGAAGGTAGAACAGTTTTTCCACATTGATAACCTTGCAGATCCGGATAATCTTGAGATTCAGCATAATATCATTTTAGCACTGCGTGCACACAATCTGATGTTCCGTGATCAGGATTATGTGGTAAAAGATGATCAGGTATTAATCGTAGATGAATTTACCGGACGTATTATGCCGGGCCGGCGTTATTCTGATGGATTACATCAGGCAATTGAAGCAAAAGAGCATGTAAAAGTAAAACGTGAGAGCAAGACCCTTGCCAATATTACATTCCAGAACTTCTTCAATAAGTATGATAAGAAAGCAGGTATGACCGGTACCGCTTTGACAGAGGAAAAAGAGTTCCGTGACATCTATGGAATGGACGTTATCGAGATTCCTACCAACAGACCGGTTATCCGTGTGGATAAAGAGGATGCTGTTTATAAGACCAAGAAAGAAAAATTCCATGCTGTTGTGGATGAAGTAGAAGAAGCATACAAGAAAGGACAGCCGGTTCTGGTTGGTACCATCAATATCGATACTTCTGAGCTGGTAAGCTCCATGTTGAATAAGCGTGGTATACCACACAAAGTCTTGAATGCAAAATTCCATGAGTTAGAGGCTGAAATTGTAGCACAGGCCGGTGTACATGGTGCGGTTACCATCGCAACCAACATGGCTGGTCGTGGTACTGATATTAAGCTGGATGATGAAGCAAAGGAAGCCGGCGGTCTGAAAATCATCGGTACTGAGCGTCATGAATCCAGACGTATTGATAACCAGCTGCGAGGACGTTCCGGTCGTCAGGGAGACCCGGGAGAATCCCAGTTCTTCATTTCACTGGAAGATGATTTGATGCGTCTGTTTGGTTCAGAGAAGCTGCTTGGCATGTTTAATGCTTTGGGTGTGCCGGAAGGTGAGCAGATTCAGCATAAGATGCTGACCAGTGCAATTGAAAAGGCACAGAAGAAGATTGAGGGAAATAACTTTGGAATTCGTAAGAATCTGTTGGAGTATGATCAGGTTATGAATGACCAGAGAGAGATTATATATGCAGAGCGTCTCCGTGTATTGAATGGCGAGAGTATGCGTGATGTTATCTATAAGATGATTACCGACAGAGTGGAAAATACAGTAGATACCTGTATTTCACCGGATTTACCAGCGGAAGAATGGGATATTAATGAACTGAACCAGTTGCTGATCCCAATTATTCCACTTCAGCAGGTGACACCGGAACAGGCAAAAGAATATAAGGATCAGAAGAAATTAAAACATGCTTTAAAAGAACAGGCTGTAAAACTCTATGAGGAGAAGGAAGCTGAGTTCCCAGAGCCGGAGGCTGTCCGTGAATTAGAGCGCGTTATCTTACTGAAAGTCATTGACCGTAAGTGGATGGATCATATTGATGATATGGATCAGTTACGTCAGGGTATCGGTTTACAGGCTTATGGCCAGAGAGACCCGCTGGTGGAGTATAAGATGAGCGGTTATGACATGTTCGAAGAGATGATTAACAGTATTCAGGAAGATACCGTACGTCTGTTATTCCATGTCAGAGTAGAGCAGAAGGTAGAAAGAGAGCAGGTTGCAAAAGTAACCGGAACCAATAAGGATGAAACAGCACAGGGCGTGCCGAAGAAACGTGCGGCAGCAAAGGTTTACCCGAATGATCCGTGCCCATGCGGAAGTGGTAAGAAATACAAACAGTGCTGCGGAAGAAAAGCTTAAGAATAAAAGCACAAAAATTAAATCGACTTATAATAATTAAATTGCATTACATTATAACAGCAAATATGGCAAAAGGAGGAAAATAGATGCATTGCACAAGAAAAGTAACAGAAGATATCATCTGGATTGGTGGAAGTGACAGAAGACTTGCTTTATTTGAAAACATATTCCCGATTCCAAGAGGGGTATCCTATAATTCCTATCTTTTAAAGGATGAAAAAACAGTATTGTTAGATACCGTAGACCGTTCCATTGCAGGACAGTTTTTAGAAAATCTGGCATTTGCACTGGATGGAAGAAATCTGGATTACATGATTGTAAACCATATGGAACCGGATCACTGTGCTTTAATCGAAGAAATCGTAAGACAATATCCGGAAGTAAAGGTTGTGGGAAATGCCAAGACCTTTGGCATGATACAGCAGTTCTATACCTTTGATATTGCAGAACGTTCCGTTACTGTGAAAGAGGGCGAGACATTAAATACCGGAAAACATACCCTTCACTTTGTGATGGCACCGATGGTACACTGGCCGGAAGTAATGGTAACATATGATGAAACGGACAAAGTATTATTTTCAGCAGATGCATTCGGAACCTTCGGTGCATTGAACGGAAATATTTTTAATGATGAAATTGATTTCGACCGCGACTGGCTGGATGACGCAAGACGTTATTATACCAATATTGTTGGAAAATACGGCGGACCGGTTCAGACAACCTTGAAGAAGGCAGCAGGACTTGATATTTCCATTATCTGTCCACTGCATGGCCCAATCTGGCGTTCCAATCTTGGTTACATTCTGGATAAATACAATACATGGAGCAGCTATGAGCCGGAAGAGAAGGCAGTTATGATTGCTTATGCGTCCATGTATGGAAATACAGAAAATCTTGCAAATATATTCGCAGCAAAGCTGGCAGAAGCAGGCATTCACAATATTGCGGTATATGATGTATCCAATACACATGTTTCCACTTTGATTTCAGAAGCATTCCGCTGCAGTCATATTGTACTGGCAGCGCCAACCTATAATGGAAATGTATATCCGGTTATGGAGAATTTCTTAAATGACATGAAAGCACTTGCAGTTCAGAAGCGTACCGTTGCGGTTCTGGATAATGGTACCTGGGCAGCAACAGCTGGAAAACAGATGGCAGATAAGATCACAGAAATGAAAGATATGAAGATTATTGAACCAAAGGTAAGTATTAAATCTTCATTAAAGAACGAACAGCTGGAACAGCTGGATGAGCTGGTGGCAGAGATTAAGAAAGATTTCTAAAGCACTGGAAGTTATCAGAAGAGAAAATGAAATAAAATAAAAACGAACAGAGTAAAAATAAGTACAGAACAAACATTCGGTTTTGTTCTGTACTTTTTTGCTATGGGGTGCTATAATGAGCGGAGAAACGTGGTAATACTAAAGGAAGAGTAAATGAACAGAGGAGAAATTGAGTGGATCATTTTAAATTAGTTTCCAAATATCAACCCACCGGTGACCAGCCGCAGGCAATTGAGAAGCTGGTGAAGGGATTTAAAGAGGGCAATCAGTTTGAAACACTACTGGGTGTAACCGGTTCCGGTAAGACATTTACCATGGCAAATGTCATTGCCCAGATGAATAAACCGACATTGATTATTTCACATAATAAGACACTGGCGGCGCAGCTCTATGGAGAATTCAAGGAATTTTTCCCCGAAAATGCAGTAGAGTACTTTGTCTCCTATTACGATTACTACCAGCCGGAGGCATATGTGCCATCCACGGATACTTATATCGCAAAGGATTCTTCTGTGAATGATGAGATTGATAAACTGCGTCTGTCTGCTACAGCAGCATTGACGGAACGGCGGGATGTTATTGTCGTTTCCAGTGTATCCTGTATCTATGGACTGGGTGAACCAGAGAACTTCCAGAAGATGATGGTATCTCTGCGGCCGGGCATGGAACGGGATCGTGATGATGTTATCCGGCAGTTAATTGATATACAATATACAAGAAATGATATGGATTTCCAGCGAGGCACCTTCCGGGTACGGGGAGACGTTTTGGAAATCTTTCCGGCAGACCGTGGAGAGACTGCTATCCGGGTAGAATTCTTTGGCGATGAAATAGACCGGATTACAGAAATCGATGTATTGACCGGCGAGATTAAGAATAGTCTGAATCATATCAGTATTTTTCCGGCATCACATTATGTAGTGCCAAGAGAGAAAATCCTGCGGGCATGCGATACCATTGAAGCAGAGCTGGAAGAGCGTGTGAAATACTTTAAGGGGGAAGATAAGCTCTTAGAGGCACAGCGGATTGCCGAGCGGACGAATTTTGATATTGAAATGTTAAAAGAGACAGGCTTCTGTAGTGGAATTGAAAACTATTCCAGACATTTATCCGGACAGCCGGCAGGTTCGAGACCGTTAACACTGATTGATTATTTCCCGGATGACTTCCTGATTATGGTAGATGAGTCCCATATTACGATTCCGCAGATTCGTGGAATGTATGCGGGAGACCAGTCCAGAAAGACAACGCTTGTGGATTATGGCTTCCGTCTGCCTTCGGCAAAAGACAACCGTCCAATGAATTTCGAAGAGTTTGAAAGCCAGATAGACCAGATGCTGTTTGTATCTGCAACGCCAAATGATTATGAAGAAGAACATGAACTTTTACGGGTAGAGCAGATTATCAGACCGACAGGACTTTTAGACCCTGACGTGGAAGTGCGTCCGGTAGAAGGCCAGATTGACGATTTGATTGGAGAGGTCAATAAAGAGACTGCGGCAGGACATAAGGTGCTGGTAACGACACTGACCAAGAAAATGGCAGAAGATTTGACAGAATATATGCGTGAAGTGGGTATTCGTGTGAAATACCTGCATTCGGATATTGATACTTTGGAAAGGGCAGAGATTATCCGGGATTTGCGGCTGGATGTATTTGATGTGCTGGTGGGAATTAACCTTTTGCGGGAAGGACTTGATATACCGGAAATTACATTAGTGGCAATTATTGATGCGGACAAGGAAGGTTTCTTGCGTTCCGAGACTTCGCTGATTCAGACTATCGGACGAGCGGCAAGAAACAGTGAAGGTCATGTTATCATGTATGCAGATAAGATTACAGACTCCATGCGGGTTGCGATTGATGAGACAAAGCGCCGCCGTGAGATTCAGCAGAAATACAATGAAGAGCATGGCATTACGCCGACTACCATTCAGAAATCTGTCCGTGAGTTAATCAGTATTTCTAAGAAGGTAGCCAAGAATGAAATGGAATTCAAGAAAGATCCGGAATCCATGGATAAGAAGGAATTGGAGAAGCTGATTGCAGATATTCAGAAGAAGATGAACCATGCTGCTGCAGAGTTGAACTTTGAGGCTGCGGCAGAATATCGTGATAAGTTAATTGAGTTAAAGAAGATGCTTCGCGATTTGTAAGGTAGAGAAAGAGGAAGAAAAAGTGGCAAAGAAAGAGAGAAAATATATCAGGATTCGTGGTGCAAGCGAACATAATTTGAAGCATATTGATGTGGATATACCAAGAGATGAATTTGTGGTACTGACAGGACTCAGCGGCTCCGGTAAATCCTCACTGGCATTTGATACGATTTATGCAGAGGGACAGCGGCGTTATATGGAGAGTCTGTCATCTTATGCAAGGCAGTTCTTAGGACAGATGGAGAAACCGAATGTAGAGAAAATAGAAGGTTTGTCTCCGGCAATTTCCATTGACCAGAAATCCACAAACCGTAACCCGAGATCTACTGTAGGAACGGTAACGGAGATTTATGATTATTTCCGTCTGCTCTATGCGCGGATTGGAATTCCGCACTGTCCGAACTGCGGCAAGGAGATTAAGAAACAGACCGTAGACCAGATGGTAGACCAGATTATGAAGCTGCCGGAGCGTACCAGGATACAGCTTTTAGCACCGGTAGTCCGTGGAAGAAAGGGTGAACACCAGAAGCTCTTTGAACAGGCAAAGCGAAGCGGCTATGTGAGAGTACAGGTGGACGGAAATACCTATGAACTGACGGAAGAGATAAAGCTGGATAAGAACAAGAAACATAATATCGAAATCGTAGTGGATCGTCTGGTGGTAAAGGAAGGTATTGAAAAGCGTCTGACGGATTCTATTGAAAATGTGTTAGAACTTTCAAACGGACTTCTGATGGTGGATATCATTGATGGAGAGACCATGCAGTTTTCCCAGAGCTTTTCCTGTCCGGATTGTGGAATCAGTATTGATGAAATCGAACCGAGAAGCTTTTCCTTTAACAATCCGTTTGGCGCCTGCCCGGAATGTTTTGGACTGGGTTACAAGATGGAATTTGATGAAGAACTGATGATACCGGATAAGAGATTGAGCCTTGCAGAGGGAGCAATTCAGGTGATGGGCTGGCAGTCCTCTACCGATAAGAAGAGTTTTACTTATGCAATCCTTAAGGCACTTTCTGAGGAATATGGCTTCAGTCTTGATACACCATATAAGGAATTGCCGGCAGAAGTCCGGAATATGCTGATTCATGGAACCAATGGAAGGACTGTAAAGGTATATTATAAAGGTCAGCGTGGGGAAGGTGTATATGACATTGCCTTTGAAGGACTGATTAAAAATGTGGAACGCCGCTATCGTGAGACCGGCTCTGATACCATGAAACAGCAGTATGAGGAGTTTATGCGGATTACACCGTGTAAATGCTGTGGCGGACAGAGGTTGAAGAAGGAGTCACTGGCAGTAACGGTTTCCGGTAAAAATATATATGAGATAACAGCAATGTCCATCCGTAATCTGGATGCCTATTTAAAAGAAATGGAACTGACGGAACAACAGCATCTGATTGGTGACCAGGTCTTAAAGGAAATCCGGGCGCGTGTAGGCTTTTTGATGGATGTGGGACTGGATTATCTGTCACTGTCCCGCGCAACCGGAAGCTTATCCGGTGGAGAAGCACAGCGAATCAGACTTGCAACCCAGATTGGTTCCGGACTTGTAGGCGTGGCTTATATTCTGGACGAGCCTAGTATCGGTCTGCATCAGCGGGATAATGATAAACTTTTGAATTCTTTAAAGGGGTTAAAAGACCTTGGAAATACACTGATTGTAGTAGAACATGATGAAGATACTATGCGTGCAGCGGATTATATTGTGGATATCGGACCGGGAGCCGGTGAACATGGCGGAGAAGTCATTGCTACCGGAACAGCAGAAGAGATTATGAAAAATAAGAACTCTATCACCGGTGCTTATTTAAGCGGAAGAATCAAGATTCCGGTACCGAAAGAAAGACGGAAACCAACCGGATTCATTACTGTAAAGGGTGCAAGAGAGAATAACCTGAAGAATATTGATGTGAAGATTCCACTGGGTATTATGACCTGCATTACCGGAGTGTCCGGCTCCGGAAAGAGTTCACTGACCAATGAAATTCTCTATAAACGTCTGGCGAGGGATTTAAACCGGGCAAGGTGTATTCCGGGTGCCCATGATGATATTGAAGGTCTGGAACAGTTAGATAAGGTAATTGATATTGACCAGTCTCCAATCGGAAGAACACCCCGTTCCAATCCGGCTACTTATACCGGTGTGTTTGATATGATAAGAGATTTGTTTGCGTCCACTCCGGATGCCAAGGCAAGAGGATACCAGAAGGGAAGATTCAGCTTTAATGTGAAGGGTGGCCGGTGCGAAGCCTGCTCCGGCGATGGTATTCTTAAGATAGAAATGCATTTCCTGCCGGATGTATATGTTCCGTGTGAAGTGTGTCAGGGCAAACGATATAACCGTGAAACACTGGAAGTAAAATATAAGGGCAAGAGTATCTATGATGTGCTGAATATGACAGTGGAAGAGGCACTGGAATTCTTTCAGAATGTGCCTTCTATTGCAAGAAAGATACAGACCCTTTATGATGTGGGCTTATCCTATATCCGTCTGGGCCAGCCATCTACTGAACTGTCTGGTGGAGAAGCACAGAGAATTAAGCTTGCAACAGAATTAAGCAAACGCAGTACAGGAAAGACTATTTATATTCTGGATGAGCCGACAACAGGACTTCATTTTGCAGATGTCCATAAATTAATTGAAATTCTGAGGAGATTGTCTGATGGTGGCAATACAGTAGTTGTAATTGAACATAATCTGGATGTAATCAAGACGGCAGATTATATTATTGATATGGGGCCGGAAGGCGGAGACGGTGGCGGAACTGTGGTTGCCCAGGGAACGCCGGAAGAGATTGCCAAAGTACCGGAATCCTATACCGGACAATATGTAAAGAAATATCTGGAATAGTAATACCGGATAAGTATAAGACAATGAAAAATGGCATCTGCTAGAAACTGCCAGTGGCGGGTTCGGCAGGTGCTATTTTCTATAGGCACATTCTTTGTTCCTGTTATGTGCACAAAAAAACTGCTGAAACATTCAGCAGTTACAATCTTGGGGAGTACCCTCCGGACATCCCGAGGGACATCCGAAGGGCTGAGTTATGAAAAATTATATTAGCTTAATAGCTAGTACATAAATGATATTATAGAAGACCTGTGACTATTATGTGAACAAAAAGTTAAGACAATTAGAAAGCAAAAGAAAGTTAAGAAGATGTTGCGATTTCATTAAAAATAAGTAAAAACAGAAAAAAACCTTTGAAAAATGCCATTTATTGTATATAATGTGATTATATATGTAAGAATATGATTGAATGCGTAGTCTGCCTTTTTTGTAGATTACTCCACATATAATGAAACAGATGAAAGGGGAAACATTGACATGGTTTCAACAGATATTGGAATTGATTTAGGAACAGCCAGCATATTGGTTTATATTAAAGGAAAAGGCGTAGTTTTAAAAGAGCCGTCCGTAGTAGCGTTTGACAGAGATACAAACAAGATTAAAGCGATTGGTGAAGAAGCAAGACTGATGCTTGGTAGAACACCGGGCAACATTGTAGCAGTAAGACCACTCCGCCAGGGTGTTATTTCTGATTATACCGTAACAGAGAAGATGATTAAGTACTTTATTCAGAAGGCACTGGGAAAGAAAACATTCCGTAAGCCAAGAATCAGTGTCTGTGTACCAAGTGGTGTAACAGAGGTTGAGAAGAAGGCGGTAGAGGATGCAACTTATCAGGCAGGAGCAAGAGAAGTTGCAATTATTGAAGAACCAATTGCAGCAGCAATTGGAGCAGGTATCGATATTGCAAGACCTTGTGGAAATATGATTGTAGATATCGGAGGAGGAACCGCAGATATTGCAGTAATTTCACTGGGCGGTTCGGTAGTAAGTACATCAATTAAAATTGCCGGAGATGATTTTGATGAGGCAATTGTCCGTTATATGAGAAAGAAACATAATCTTCTGATCGGAGAAAGAACTGCAGAAGATATTAAGATTAAGATTGGAACCTGTTTCCCACTGGCACAGCCGGAAACGATGGATGTCCGTGGACGTAATCTGGTAACAGGACTTCCTAAGACAGTAACTGTTTCTTCTGAAGAGACTGAGGAAGCATTAAGAGAACCGACTTTACAGATTGTAGAAGCGGTACACAGTGTTCTGGAAAAAACACCACCAGAGCTGGCAGCAGATGTTGCAGACAGAGGAATTGTGCTGACAGGTGGCGGTTCATTACTTAGAGGACTGGAAGAGCTGATTGAAGATAAGACAGGAATTAATACAATGACAGCAGAAGAACCAATGACTTGTGTAGCAATTGGTACAGGTAAATTCGTAGAATTCTTAGCTGGTAAAAGAGACGACGATTAAGATTTCGGGAGGACTGTAGATGGTAAAAGGATTATATACCGCATGGACCGGAATGTTAGACGAACAGAACCGTCTGGATATTCTGACAAATAATCTGGCAAATGCCGACACAACCGGATATAAGAAGGAAGGTACCACAAATCATACATTTGCTGATACACTGGCAATTAAGATTAAGGATACTTCTGATTATGGGCAGCCGCGGGTACTGGGAAATATCAGTATGGGTGTGCATATTGGCGAAGCATATACCGATTTCAGCCAGGGCAGCTTTAAAGTGACAGACAGAAGTACCGATATGGCATTGGATGGAAATGGTTTTTTTACGGTATCATTTACCAATAAGAATGGTGAAACATCTATGAAGCTTACCCGGGATGGAGCATTTACACTGACCAGAGAAGGCTATCTGGTGACCAAAGACGGTGATTATGTGCTGAACCAGAATGGAGCTTCCACTGGCAATCCTGGTGCAGAGAATTATATCCGGATTAATCCGAATCTGGATTTTGAAGTGCTTTCCGATGGAAGTATTATGCAGAATAATCAGGTGGTTGCAAGACTTGGTGTGGTAGATGTAGATAATTATGACTATATCAGCAAATATGGTGAGAATCTCTATGATGTAGTAAATGGCGGACAGCTTGTGGCATCGAATGCGAGAGTAGAGCAGGGTGCATTGGAAGCTTCCAACATTAATGTAGTATCCGAAATGGTAGATATGATTACAATCACCAGAGCTTACGAGGCTGGACAGAAGATTATCCAGACGATGGATTCAACACTGGACAAAGCCGTAAATAATGTAGGTAAAGTATAAAAAGAACTAAAGAAAAGAGCAAAAGAAGCCGATATAAATAAGTAGGAAACAGGTACGTTTCATAAAAGGCTGGCCACGGATGGCGCAAGAGAGATAAGGAGCGCAGGGCTTATGATGAGAGCATTGTGGACTGCTGCATCAGGAATGATTGCACAGCAGACAAATATTGATTCGATTTCTAATAACTTATCGAATGTAAATACAACAGGTTACAAATCCGAACAGGCAGAATTTAAATCGCTGCTGTATCAGACACTGCAGTCTAAGACAACTTCTGCAAATGGTGATGAAAAGCCGGTTCCGGTTCAGGTAGGACTGGGAACCAGAGTAGCCTCTATTACATCTGATTTTACCAATGGAGCATTAATTGCCAATTCCAGCAATACGGCATTTGCGTTGGAAGGAAAAGGATTTTTCACAGTGCGTGGAGAAGATGGACAGACATACTATACCAGAAATGGTAAATTTGGCTGGGCAATCGGAACTAATGGAACGACACTTTGCAATGAAGCCGGCCTTCCGGTATTAGATAGTAATGGAAATGAAATTGTTCTGCCGGATGGTGTGACGGCATCATCTATCGAAGTATCAAATGATGGAAAGTTCTATTATAAAGATGCGGCAGGCAATACCATAGATATGAACAGACAGATTGGCGTATATCAGTTTACCAATCCGGCTGGACTGGAAAAGGATTCCGGAAGTCTTTTGGTTGCAACAGCAGCATCCGGTAATCCGATGAATGAGCTGACTACTCCGGGACTGACCAGAAGCAAGGTATGCCAGAATTATCTGGAAGCATCCAATGTCCAGGTAGCAGACGAGATGGTTAATATGATTATTGCACAGCGTGCATATGAATTAAACTCTAAGGCGATTCAGGCAGCAGATGAGATGCTTGGACAGGCAAATTCATTAAGAAGATAGTTTTAAAGGCAGGGTAAAATATGAGTATATCGATGGATAATATTTCGACATTACTGAATACAACTGCATCACAGGCAAGTAACAGTTCCAATGGACTGGAGAAGACATTGAATTCAGATTTATCAGGTGCAACGGATGATGAACTGATGGATGTCTGCAAGGAATTTGAAGCTTATTTTTTGGAACAGGTTTATAAGGAAATGAAGAAAACCATTCCGGAGAACGAAGACCAGGATGCCAGTATGAGCCAGATGACGGATTATTTTGAAGACGAGATGATTCAGAAGCTGGCAAGCCAGTCAGTAGAACAGAGTGGCGGAAGTAACAGTCTGGCGCAGCAGCTGTATGAGCAGATGAAGCGTAATTATAATATGGAATAGAATTTAGAAAAGACGATAAAAGGGGCTGTCATTATATGACAGCCTTCTCTTACTTTACAGGAAATTGCTTTCCTGTAAAGTAAAAAACGCTCCGCGAGGATGCACACTGCGGCGTATAAGGCAGATGTCGCAAGCGACCGCCGCAGGCGCAAGAATGTGCCAAGTCACATTCTGTGTTCGATTGGAAAGGAAAGACGATGGAGACAATAACCGGTTATGTAGATCATATCATATATCGAAATGCTGACAATGGCTATACGGTACTGGTGCTGGTTTGCGAAGAAGAAGAGATAACCTGCGTGGGAATCTTTTCGGGAATCAGTGAGGGAGAGAATATCGAAGTGACCGGTGAATATACGGCACATCCGACCTATGGAAAGCAGTTTAAAGCTGAAAGTTATGTGGAGAAAGAACCAACCGATGAACTGTCCATTGAGCGTTATCTTGGCTCCGGAGCAATTAAAGGGATTGGTGCGGCACTTGCAGCAAGAATTGTAAGAAGATTTAAAGGCGATACCTTCCGGATTATCGAAGAAGAACCGGAGCGGTTAGCGGAAGTGAAAGGAATCAGTGAACGGAAAGCAATGGAAATATCAGACCAGGTCTCTGAAAAACGAGATCTGCGTCAGGCAATGATATTTTTGCAGCAGTATGGCATTACACTGAATCTTGCGGTGAAAATCTATAAAGAATACGGACAGGAAGTATACGGCATCATTCAGGAGAATCCATATCGTCTGGCGGATGATATCAGTGGTGTGGGATTTCGGATTGCAGATGAAATTGCTAAGAAAGTCGGTATTCATACAGATTCTGATTTTCGAATCCGAAGCGGTATATTGTATACACTTTTGCAGGCATCCGGAGAGGGACATACCTTTCTGCCGGAGGAAGAACTGACAAAGCGTGCAGGAGAGCTTCTGGGTGTAACAGAAGAAGCAATCGAAAAGCAGTATATGGATTTGTCGATAGAGCGGAAAATCATTATGAAACAGGAGGGCGAACAGGTTCAGATTTATGGTGCACCACTCTATTATACGGAAGTAAATACAGCCATGATGCTTAAGAATCTGGATATTGCCTATGATGTGTCAGATGCAGAGATTACCCAGCGAATCCATAAGATTGAGAAGCAGACCGGCATGGAACTGGATGAACACCAGAAAGAGGCTGTTTCGGAGGCAGTAAGAAACGGACTTTTGATAATCACCGGTGGACCCGGAACTGGTAAGACGACGACAATTAACAGTATTATCAAATATTTTGAACTGGAAGGCCTGGACATTTTCCTGGCAGCACCTACCGGAAGAGCTGCAAAGCGAATGAGCGAAATGACCGGATATGAAGCTAAAACCATACACCGGATGCTGGAATTAAACGGTGGAATGGAAGGAGCGGTAGGATTCGAACGAAATGAAAGTAATCCACTGGAAACGGATGTTGTAATTATCGATGAGATGTCTATGGTGGATATCAGCCTGATGCAGTCCCTTCTGAAGGCAATGGTAGCCGGAACAAGACTGATTCTGGTAGGAGACGTAAACCAGCTTCCGAGCGTAGGACCGGGAAGCGTATTAAAGGATATTATCGACAGCGGACAGTTCCATGTGGTACAGCTTACCAAGATTTTCCGACAGGCATCCCAGAGTGATATCATTGTCAATGCCCATAAAATCAACCGGGGAGAAGAAGTAGTGTTAGATAACAAGAGCATGGATTTCTTTTTCCTGAAACGATATGATGCAGATGTGATTATCAATGTGGTACTGCAGCTGATTATGCAGAAACTGCCTAAATTTGTAAATGCACAGCCTTATGATATACAGGTGCTGACTCCGATGAAAAAAGGAAATCTGGGCGTAGAACGATTGAATGCCATCCTGCAGCGATACTTAAATCCTCCCGCTCCGGATAAGAAAGAAAAAGAGTATGGCGATAAAGTGTTCCGCGAAGGGGACAAGGTCATGCAGATAAAAAATAATTATCAGCTGGAGTGGGAGGCCTTGAGTAAATATGGATTTGCCATTGACCGTGGAACCGGTGTGTTTAATGGGGATACGGGAATTATCCGTGAAATCAATGATTATAAAGAGACAATGACCGTGGTCTATGATGAAGACAAGGTGGTAGAGTACTCCTTTAAAATATTAGAGGAACTGGAACTGGCATATGCCATTACAATACATAAATCCCAGGGTAGTGAATATCCGGCAGTTGTAATTCCACTTCTTGGGGGACCGAGAATGCTGATGAACAGGAACCTTTTGTATACAGCGGTAACCCGTGCAAGAAAGTGTGTAACACTTGTGGGAAATGAAATGTGCTTCTATGAGATGGAACAGAATATTACAGAACAGACCAGATACAGCGGTCTGCGGGCAAGACTGGAAGAAAATGTGTAGAGGTGGTTGACTGTACAGACATGCAGAACCTTCCACCGACCGCTTCTTACGGGTGCCTGGAAAGAAAGAAAAACCAGCCGAAATGCTGTATTTTGCAGAATTCCGGCTGGCTTTTGCGTGTCTGACAACTTGCAAAGCAAGTCATTTGTCAATTTTCGTTTAAAAACCGGCAGATACCAATTACTTGGATAATAAAGCTTTGTCATTGGCAAATTCTTCGCCGCTGATTTCTTCAAATTTCTCTAATAGATCTTCTACGGTAAGATTCTTTTTCTCTTCTCCGGAAATATCTAAGATAACCTGACCTTCATTCATCATAATCAGACGGTTGCCATGAACAATTGCATCACGCATGTTGTGTGTTACCATCAGAGTGGTAAGGTTCTGCTCTGCAACTATTTTATCCGAAAGAGTAAGAACCTTTGCAGCAGTCTTTGGATCCAAAGCAGCGGTGTGCTCATCTAAGAGAAGCAGCTTTGGACGGTTTAAAGTAGCCATAAGAAGAGTCAGTGCCTGACGTTGACCACCGGAAAGCAGTCCGACTTTAGAGGTAAGACGGTTCTCAAGTCCTAAATCCAGCTCTTTTAACAATTCTTTGTAATGTGCTCTTTCTGCCTTGGTAATACCGCTTCCAAGACCTCTGCTTTTACCACGACGGGCAGCGAGAGCAAGATTCTCATCGATTCCCATGGTAGCAGCGGTTCCCATCATAGGGTCCTGGAATACGCGTCCTAAGAAACTGGCACGTCTGTGCTCGGACATTCTTGTAACATCTACGTCATCAATAGAAATGGAACCTTCATCTACAAGAAAGACTCCTGCAATGGCATTTAATAAAGTGGATTTTCCGGCACCATTTCCACCGATGACAGTAACGAAATCACCTTCGTTTAAAGTAAGGGTAGTGCCATTAAGAGCGGTTTTTTCGTTAATGGTTCCCGGATTAAATGTTTTGTAAATATGATCAACTTTAAGCATTGGTTTTGGCTCCTTTCTTTACTGGTTTTGTAAAATATTTCTTCTTCCAGTAAGGAACTGCAAGGAAGAAAGCAACCACAAGTGCAGATAACAGCTTTAAGTAGTTAGTATCAAGACCAAGCCAGATAACAATCTGAAGTACAGCGTAGTAAATAACAGCACCGATAGCGACAGATAAAAGCTTCAACGCAAAGTTGTGGAAAATCTTTTCGAACAATACAGTACCGATAATAACGGCAGCAAGACCGATTACGATAGCACCACGTCCTGCATTGACATCAGCAAATCCCTGATACTGTGAGTAAAGAGCACTGGCAAGACCAACAAGACCGTTGGAAATCATTAAACCGATTACGGTATTGAAATTTGTGTTGATACCCTGGGCACGGCTCATATTCGGGTTGCATCCGGTAGCACGGATAGAACAGCCTCTTGCAGTTCCGAAGAACCAGTACAGGATAGCTATAATGGCGATGACAAAGATAGCAACGATAAATATGGTATTTTTATAAAAAGCCACATTTTTTACATATCGTAAAGATACAATTAAATCGTATTTGTCAGCGCTGATTGCCTGGTTGGATTTGCCGCCAAGAATCTTTAAGTTAATGGAGTATAATCCAAGCTGGGTTAAAATACCTGCAAGGATTACCGGGATTCCCATTTTTGTATGGAAGATTCCGGTAATTAATCCTGCCAGCATACCGGATATGGTAGCGGCAAGGATTGCTATCCAGATATTCTGTCCAGAAGCAATCAGAGTAACACAGACAGCACCGCCAAGACTCATGGTTCCATCCACGGTTAAGTCTGCCACATCCTGTATTTTAAAAGTGATGTATACACCGATTGCCATAATACCCCAGATTAATCCCTGGGCTACAGCACCGGGCATAGCGTTTAATAAATCAGCAATTTGCAATTCCACAATAAGTTCCTCCGGTTTCTAAATAAATAATTCAAAAGTAAAAATTACTCAGACATGTCTAAAGCTTTGTAATCGTCTGGGACAGTGATGCCAAGCTTCTCACAGATGTCAGGGTTGTACTGTTTGGTAACTGCTGGAGCAAATTCAACTTCCATAGTGGATGGGTCTGCACCATTTACTAAGATTTCGTATGCCATTTTACCTGTCTGATATCCAAGGTCATAGTAGCTGATGGATAAGGTAGCAACACCACATCCTTTGCAGATACCGGCTTCACCTGCAATAATTGGAACACCGGCTTCCCCTGCAATGTTATTGATAACTTCTGTATTGGAAGCTGCAGTGTTGTCGGTAGGAACGTAAAGAACATCGTTATCATTTACAGCACTCTGGACAACACTTGCAATATCGTTGGAATCAACGAAAGAATATGCAGTACAGGTGTAATTTAATTTTTCTAATTCTTCTTTGATAACATCAATCTGATACTGTGAGTTTGCTTCTGCGGAGCAGTAAAGCAGTCCGACATTTTTAGCATCCGGGAATAATTCATTTAACATAGCTGCCTGCTCGGACAGAGGAGCTAAGTCAGAAGTTCCAGAAATGTTACGTCCTGTTGTGCCTGACCAGTCAGAAATGTCAAGAGCGGTTGCGTAATCTGTTACGGAAGTTCCAAGAATAGGAATATCTGTAGTTGCAGCAGCTGCAGACTGAAGAGGAGCAGTTGCATTTGCAAGAATCAGGTCTTCGTTTTTGGAAACGAAGGAGTTGACGATAGTTGCACATGTGGCAGAATCACCCTGGGCGTTCTGCTCGTCAAAAACAACGTCATCACCTAATTTCTCGGTAAGATAGTCTTTGAATCCTTTTGTTGCAGCATCTAATGCCTCATGCTGTACGAGCTGACAGATGCCAACGGTGTACTTTGCGTTGGATGAACTTTTCTCTGTAGCGTCAGCGTTTTGGGTATCTCCTGCTTTGGAGCCACAGGCGGTCATGCTGAGTGCAAGAACTGCTGCAACTGAAAGAGAGAGAAATTTCTTCATTTTTTTCATAATAATTTCCTCCTGAAATATGTAATATTTTTTTGATTTAACGCGTTCGTGCGTCTGTGCGTTTATGCATTAAAGCGTTAATTCGAATAGACTAATTATAATAAGTAGAGAAAAATAAGTCAATAAATTAAATCCTATTTTTATCAGGAAAAATTAAGAGAATGTTAATGTTTTTGCAAAAGGGACTGTGCTAATATGTGCAAAGAGAGTTTTGGAAAGGAAATAATGAATATACTTGATATTATATTCCCAAGAAGATGCCCACTGTGTGATGAGGTGATACCGCCGGATGGAAAAATCTGCCCGGAGTGCATCGGAAAGGCAGAACTGGTGAAGGAACCGGTCTGTAAACGGTGCGGAAAACCCATTGGGAATGCCAGGAAGGAATATTGTGGTGACTGTGACCGGAAAAAACATTTTTTTGATTCGGGAAAGGCAGTATTTGTCTATCAGGGGGCAGTGCAACACTCGCTGTATCGTTTTAAATATGCCAATCGGCGTGAATATGCAGCTTTTTATGGAAAAATGGCATGTATACAGTATGCCCGGTGGATTTCAAGACTGGGGATAGATGCAATCATACCGGTTCCGCTGCATCGGAAACGCAGGAGGGAGAGAGGGTATAATCAGGCAGAACTCTTTGCAAAGGAAATAGGAAAACGTACCGGAATTCCGGTAGAAACGAAATTGCTATATCGGTGTATAAATACCAGACCCCAGAAGGAACTTAATGACCAGGAACGCAAGAAAAATCTGAAAAAGGCTTTTACAATCGCACAAAATATAGTACAATTAAGAAAAGTTCTGCTTGTAGATGACATTTACACAACTGGAAGTACCGTGGATGCAGCAGCAGAATGTTTGAAGGTATCAGGAATACAAGAGGTTTATGTACTTTGCATTAGCATTGGCAGGGGACATTAGGAGGAGAAAGAATGGACGTAAGAAACTGCAAAGGATGCGGAAGATTATTTAATTATTATGGGGGCGTACCGTTATGTAAAGCCTGCAAAGATAAACTGGAAGAGAAGTTCCAGGAGGTAAAAGAATATTTGCGGCAGAACCCGAATACTCCGATACAGGTTGTATCGGAAGATAATAATGTTTCTGTAAAACAGATTAAACAGTGGGTGCGTGAAGAAAGACTTGTCTTTTCAGAAGATTCACCACTTGGTCTGGAATGTGAAGGCTGTGGAACAATTATCAAAACAGGGCGTTTCTGTGAAAAATGCAAACGTAAAATGGAAACGGACTTCCAGAGTGTAATAAAGAAAAAACCGGTGGAGCCTCAGTTGGATAAGAGACCGAAGGAAAGAGATAAGATGAGATATCTGTAACTGTAGATTAAGAACTGCCGCAGTGACTGGTGGCAGTTTTTTCTTTTCAGAAGATAATATCTATGTTATACTAAAGAGAGTTTGTTTAGGAGCAGAGTATGATTAGTAAAGAACGCGTCAGACATATGACAAAGCTGTCAGAATTCGAAAATGAAGAAAGTAAAGCCTGCCAGAAAGCAACACAGTATTTTAGAAGAGATTATGTTGCCATGGAGTTGATAAAAAGCTTTTTTGCCGGAACCATTGCGTTCGGACTTCTTTTTGTGCTGTGGCTTTTTTACGACATGGAGAATCTGGTAAAGAAAATTAATGATATGGATATGATTGGATTTGGCATCCGGATTGTAATGGTGTATCTGGTATTTCTGGCTGCTTATCTTATGATTACTTATATTATTTATAATCGTAGATATACAAAGGGGAGAAAAAAGGTAAAGGAGTATTATAACAGACTGAAGAGAGTGAGCAGTCTGTATCGTGAGGAAGAAAATATATCTAATACGGATGACTGGGAGGTTTAGGATGACGGGTTTACTCGAACTGAAGGAGCGGTTAATCCGCTTTTTTGGAAAAAATGAAATATATGTGGTGCCGGTACTTAAGTTTATTCTGGCAACAGTGGTATTTCTGCTGATCAATCAAAATATTGGCTATATGACCAGACTGGCCGGACTTCCGGTAACACTGGTACTGGCACTGTTATGTGCGGTTCTTCCGGTCAATGCTATCCTGTTGTTTGCGTTCATTCTGATTGCTGCACATTTATTTGCACTGTCTATGGATGTATGCGTGGTAGGACTGATTCTTATGCTGGTTATCGCACTGCTGTATTTACGGTTTTCACCAAAAGATGGTTATTATGCAGTGCTGACACCGATAACATTTGCATTACATACCCCATATATCATGCCGATTTCAGCAGGACTGTTACGGACACCGGCATCTGCTGCATCTATTGTGAGCGGAACTGTGATGTTTTATTTCCTGAAGGGAATAAAGGAAAATGAGGCAGTATTAAGTGCAGTGGAAGAGGACAGCAATGCGGCTTCTAAGATGGTGGTAGCAATCAACCAGCTGCTGGGAAATAAGGAAATGTATCTGGTGCTGGCAACTTTTATTGTGATTTTACTGGTGGTTTATGTAGTGCGCCGCCTGTCTATAGATCATGCATGGACAGTGGCATCACTGGCTGGTATTCTGATTGGACTTACTGTGCTGACCAGCGGTTTTGTAATGCTTGGAATCAAGGGACGAATCGTCTGGATTATTGTAGGAGGCGTAATTTCTACGGTGATTGCATTGATACAGCAGTTCCTGTTCTTTAACCTGGATTATAGCAGGACAGAACGGGTACAGTTTGAGGATGATGAATATTACTATTATGTAAAAGCGGTACCGAAGATTTATGTTACAACCAAGGAGAAAAGGGTAAAACGTATCGCAGCCAAGGATGAGGAAAAAGAACGTATTTCCCGCAAAGCATTGGCAGAGGAAATGGATATAGACGAAGATTTGCTGAAATAAGACAGAGAGGAAGTGGAACAGGTGCAGTCATTTTTGACAGTGTTGGAAAATTTTAAAGAAAATTATCTGGCGTGGGTAAGCGTTTTGAACATTACGGTATCAAAGACTGATATTGTAGAAATGCTTATTATTGCATTCCTGTTTTATCACGTCCTGAAATGGATTAAGGATACACGGGCATGGATGCTGTTAAAAGGAATTCTTGTGATTTTAGCGTTTGTACTTGTGGCAGCAATCTTCCAGATGAATACAATTCTCTGGATAGCAGAGAAGACGATTAATGTAGCAATAATTGCAATCGTTGTTATCTTCCAGCCGGAGCTCCGGAAAGCACTGGAAGAATTGGGACGAAAGAAATTTATTTCATCCCTCTTTTCTTTTGATTTTGGGAAAGACGGAGTGGAACGTTTCAATGACCATACGATTGGAGAACTGGTAAAGGCAAGCTATGAGATGGGTAAGGTGAAGACCGGAGCCCTGATTGTAGTGGAAAATGAAATTATGCTGACAGAATACGAAAGAACCGGTATTGCACTGGATTCCCTGGTATCAAGCCAGCTTCTGATTAATATATTTGAAAAGAACACTCCGTTACATGACGGAGCTATTATTGTACGTGGGGACAGGGTTGTCTCTGCAACCTGTTATCTGCCACTGTCTGACAGCCTGGAACTGAGCAAGGATCTGGGAACCAGACATCGTGCGGCAGTTGGAATTAGTGAAGTGAGTGATTCTCTTACAATTGTGGTATCAGAGGAAACCGGAAAGGTTTCTATTGCGATGGGTGGACAGCTGTACCGTAATGTGGATGCGGAGTTTCTGCGCAGCAAACTGAAATTTCTCCAGAGCAGCAATATCGAACCAAAGCGCTTCCAATTACTGAAGAGGAGGTTACGCAATGTTAAAAAAGCTGACAAAACTGGTGACGAATAATTTTGGACTGAAGGTTGCAGCATTATTCTTCTCTGTTGTGCTGTGGCTTGTTGTTGTCAACATTGATGATCCGACACAGGCGAAGAACTTTACCACGTCTATTACGATAACCAATTCGGATTATATGACACAGCAGGGCAAATACTTTGAAGCAAAGGACAGTAATCTGCAGGTAACCTTTAAGGTTTCTACTGTGCGTTCTGTTATGAAGAACTTGAGCAATACTGACTTCCGGGCAGTAGCAGATATGGAAAATGTTGAGCAGGTAGACGGTGTATACCGGGTACCGATTGAGATAACTGCAACACGATATGCGTCTGCGGTGAACTTCCAGGGCAAAACACAGTATATGGAAGTAAATGTAGAAGATCTGATGCTGTCACAGTTTTCTATTAAGGCAAAAACGGTAGGAGATGCAGCTGAGAATTATGCGGTGGGAGATGTGCGGGTATCTCCGAACATCTTAAAAGTAACCGGACCGGAATCGGTGGTGAATCAGATTGATCATGTAGAAGCAACCATTGATGTAACAGGTGCATCCGCAGACTTGACGGATAGTGTAGTCCCGGTTGTATATAATGCAAACGGTGAGGCGGTAGACACCTCAAAGCTGAATTTTAATATTGATAAAGTGACAATTTCGGCTACGATACTTAATATCCGTAAGCTTTCAGTAGAAATTGAACCGAGTGGAACGGTTGCAGATGGATTTGTATGCACCGGAGTGACGATTAATCCGAATAAGATAACGATAAAGGGAACACCGGAAGCACTGAACGCAGCCGGAAGTATTGTGATTCCGTCAGACCAGCTGGATATCAGCGATGCAACTGGCAATGTAGTGAAGACAATTAACATTTCTTCTTATCTGCCGGATGATGTAGAGGTGGTCGATGCTGACAATTTGAATGTTGAAGTAACCGCAGTGGTGGAACAGATTGTATCAGAATCTTATAGCATACCGGTTGAAAACATTGCAATTCAGAATCTGAAAGAGGGTTATGAAGCAGTCTTTGCAGAGAGTACAGTTACAATAACCTTAAAGGGACTGCGGAATGATCTGGATAAACTTATGGCAGACAGTATTAAGGGAAATGTAAATGCAGCAGGACTGGCAGAAGGTAATCATACCGTAACAGTTACCCTGGAACTGGATGACAGCTTATATTCCGTAAATGGAACACAGTCTGCAGTGATAACCATAACAAAGAAATCAGAAGATACATCAGATACCACGAATACCGGAAATGACAATGGAACCCATACGGGTTCGAATGGTGGTACAGAAACGGGAACGGGCAGTACCAATGGAAATAATACGAATAATGGAAATTCGGAGGAAGATTAGAAAATGAGCAGAATGTTTGGAACAGATGGTGTAAGAGGTGTTGCAGGAGCGGAGCTGACCATTGAATTGGCAACAAAGCTTGGGCAGGCAGGTGCCTATGTGCTGACGAAAGAGCAGGAACATCAGCCGACATTAATTGTAGGATGTGATACAAGAATTTCAGGTGGAATGCTTGCCAATGCACTGATGGCAGGAATCTGTTCTGTAGGAGCCAATGCAATCTATGTAGGGGTAATGCCGACACCGGCGATTGCCTATCTGACCAGAAAACATAAAGTAGATGCAGGCGTTGTGATTTCCGCATCCCATAATCCGATGGAATTTAACGGAATCAAATTCTTTAATGGAGACGGATATAAGCTTTCTGATGCGTTGGAAGATGAAATCGAAGAGCTGATCCGCAATAATATGAAAGATGTTGTACTGCCGATTGGATCCGGTGTGGGAAGAATTGACTATCGTTTTGATTTGCGTGATGAATATGTGAAATTTATGAAGAAATGTGTGCCGGTTGATTTGACCGGTATGAAGATTGTGATAGACTGTGCAGAGGGTGCATCCTACTATACATCGGTTAAGACATTAAAAGACCTGGGTGCAGATCTGGTTGCTATCCATACGAAGCCGGATGGAACCAATATCAATGCCAACTGCGGTTCCACCCATATGGAAGAACTTCAGGCAAGGGTTGTTTATGAAAAAGCAGACGTTGGCCTTGCATTTGATGGCGATGCTGACCGTATGCTTGCGGTAGATGAAAAAGGTAACCTGGTGGATGGCGACCAGCTTATGGCAATCTGTGGATGCCATATGAAGAAAAAAGGAACTTTAAAGAAAAATACCATTGTAGTAACCGTTATGACCAATCTTGGCTTCAGTCTGATGGGAGAGCGGGAAGGCATCCACGTAGAGAAAACCAAGGTCGGAGACAGATATGTCCTTGAAAATATGCTGGAGAATGGCTATAATATCGGGGGTGAGCAGTCAGGACATATTATATTTTTAGATGATAATACAACTGGTGACGGACTTCTTTCCGGACTTCATTTATTACAGGTAATGAAGGAAACCGGCAGGAAATTATCTGAGCTGGCAGAGGTGATGGAAGTATTGCCGCAGGCACTTGTGAATGCCAAAGTGCCGAATCACAAGAAAGAAAAATTCATGGAATATGCTGAGATTGCAGAGGCAATCAAGGCATTGGAAGAGAAATTCAATGGGGAAGGAAGGGTACTGATTCGTCCATCCGGAACCGAGCCGCTGGTAAGAGTTATGATTGAGGGAAAGAACCAGAGCGAGATTGAAGAAGAAGCACAGAAGCTGGCTGAATTAATTACCAACACAATGCTGTGATCAGGAGGGGAATAGAAATGGTAAGTCAGAAAGTTAAAATAAAGAATCCAACAGGATTACATTTGCGTCCGGCAGGAATACTCTGCAAGGAAGCAATGCAGTATAAATCGTTAGTAACATTTCATTATCGCGGAAATACCGCTAATGCCAAAAGTGTTTTAAGCGTACTGGGTGCGTGCATCAAATTTGGAGATGAAATCGAATTTGTCTGCGAAGGTGATGATGAGGACGAAGCATTAAAGGCAATGGTAGAAGCCGTAGAAAGTGGATTAGGAGAATAAAAGATGAAAAAAATACTGGTAACTGGATGTAATGGACAGTTAGGAAGAGCAATTCGCAAGGAATATGCAGCAAGTGATGTGGAATTTATCAATACAGATGTAGTAGAGGGAGAAGGTGTTGTATCTCTTGATATTACTGATGTAGATGCAGTACTGAAGCTGGTACGTGCAGAGAAACCGGATGTTATCATCAACTGCGCCGCACATACCAATGTAGACAAGTGTGAGGAACAGTGGGATCTTGCATATAAGATTAATGCAATCGGACCAAGAAACTTAAGTATTGCAGCAACCGAAGCAGATGCAAAAATGATTCATGTATCTACGGATTATGTTTTTGAAGGAAATGGGACAAGACCATACACAGAGTTTGATGCACCAAATCCGGTAAGTGCTTATGGAAAGACCAAGTTAGAGGGTGAAAACTTTGTAAAGGAATTTGCAAAGAAACATTTTATCTTAAGAACAGCATGGCTTTATGGGGATGGAAAGAACTTTGTCAAGACAATGCTGGCATTGGCAGAGAACCATGATGAATTAAATGTAGTCTGTGACCAGGTGGGAACACCTACCAGCGCAGTGGAATTAGCAAAAATGATTCATTATCTGGAAGGCACAGAGAATTATGGAACCTTCCATGCAACCTGTGAAGGAGATACCAACTGGGCAGATTTCGCAGAAGCAATCTTCAAAAGAGCAGGAAAGAATGTAAAAGTAAATCATGTAACCAGTAAGCAGTACAAAGAGATGAATCCGGCATCCGCTAACAGACCGGCATACTCTATCTTGGAGGATTATATGATTAAGCTTACCAGTGACTTTGTAATGGCAGACTGGCAGGATGCACTGGATGTCTATATGAAAGAACTGTTGGGATAATAGGTGAAAAAATGGAACCATTAGTAAGCGTATGTATTCCGGCATATAATAATGCGGAATACATTAAAGATACGATTGATTCAATTCTAAATCAGACATATCAGAATATAGAGCTTGTAATTGTGGATGATAATTCAAAAGATAATACTTATGAACTGATTCAGAAAATCGGGGATGAGAGGATTAAGCTTTATCATAATGATAAGAATCTTGGAATGTCAGGAAACTGGAACCGCTGTCTTTCCTTATGCACCGGTAAATATGCAAAGCTTGTCTGTGCAGATGATATTTTATCACCGGATGCATTGAAGCGGGAAGTAGATGCTTTAGAGGCAAATCCTACAGCAGTGATTGCAGAAAGTGATACCAAGCTGATTGATTTAAATGGAAAAGGAAAAGGCTTTTATAAACGCTATAAGAAGAGCGGACTGGTAGATGGAAAAGAAATCTGCCGGAAGGGCTTCTTTTCACAGGATTATTTCGGAGCACCACAGGCAAATACTTTCCGGAGAGATGTGGCAGAGAAAATCGGAGGATTTGATACAGATTATACCTATATCTTAGACTATGATTTCTTTGTTTCCCTGGCATGTGAAGGCGATGTTTATATCATACACGAACCACTGAATTTCTTCCGTGTGCGAAAAGGTTCAAATACCGGAGAAGTTATGGGGGGCAACAAGGAAAAAACAAAAGTATATGTAGAGGAACATCTGTATTTACTGGAGAAAAACAAAGAACGCTTGAAACTGACACCGAAAGATATCAGGCGCAGTGTTATGATTCGCAAGTTCCGCTGTTTTGCGGCATCTGTATATCTGAAACTGTTTGTGCATAAATAAGCGAAAGGGGACTAAAATGGATAAAATTGCAGTATTGATTCCCTGCTATAACGAGAGTAAAACAATCGTAAAGGTAGTAGAGGATTTTAAACGGGTAATTCCGGAAGCTGTTATTTATGTATATGATAATAATTCCAATGATGGAACGGACGAGCTCGCAAGAAGTGCCGGTGCGGTCGTACGTTATGAATATCAGCAGGGAAAAGGAAATGTTATTCGAAGAATGTTCCGTGAAATTGATGCGGAATGTTATATCATGACAGATGGAGATGATACCTATCCGGCAGAATCAGCACCGGAGATGATAAAACAGGTGCTAGAGCATGGAGCAGACATGGTAGTAGGAGACAGACTTTCTTCTACTTATTTCCAGGAAAATACCAGACCATTCCACAATTTTGGTAATTCCCTGGTGCGTAAATCTATCAATCTTTTCTTCCACACGGATATTAAAGATATTATGACAGGTTATCGAGCGTTCAGTTATCAGTTTGTAAAATCATTCCCGGTATTATCCAAGGGATTTGAAATTGAAACAGAAATGAGCATTCATGCAGCAGATAAGAATATGCAGGTAGACAATGTGATTATTGAGTACCGTGACAGACCGGAGGGAAGTGTATCTAAGCTGAATACCTATTCAGATGGGTTTAAGGTGCTGCGTACCATTGCAAGACTGTACCGGACCTATAAGCCAATGTCATTCTTTGGCATTATTGCATTTATACTGGCTGCTCTTGGAGTTGGTTTCCTGATACCGGTATTGGTAGTATATGCAAAGACCGGAATGGTGCCGAACTTCCCGACTTTATTTGCTTGCTGTTTTACGATATTGGCAGCAACCCAGGCATTCTTCTCGGGACTTATCCTGCAGACCATTGGACAGAAGAACCGGCAGGATTTTGAAATGGAACTGCAGGCAATCGAAGAGAGAAAGAAAAGACTGGATAAAGAATAGAACTGTTAAATCATGTACAAAAATGTGCACAAACTTCTAAAAAGTTGACAAATAAATGAGGACTGTGCCATAATAAAACGATTTTTAAATCAGGAGGAGAATAAGATGAGAACTTATTTAGTAACTGGAGGAGCCGGATTTATTGGTTCAAACTACATTCACTACATGTTTCGTAAATACGACAATGAGATTCGTATTATCAATGTAGACGCATTAACTTATGCAGGAAACTTGGAAAATTTAAAAGACATCGAGAACAGAGACAACTATACATTTGTAAAAGCAGATATTACAGACAAAGAAGCAATCCGCAAAGTGTTTGCAGAAAATGACATTGACCGCGTGGTACATTTCGCGGCAGAGAGTCATGTTGACCGTAGTATCAAAAACCCTGAAGTATTCGTTCATACCAATGTAATGGGTACTGCAGTTATGTTAAACTGTGCAAAAGAAGCATGGGAACTTCCGGATGGAAGCTTCAAGGAAGGTAAGAAATTCCTTCACGTATCCACAGACGAAGTATATGGTTCCCTTCCGGATGATGGAAAGAGCTTCTTCTATGAGACAACACCATATCAGCCACACAGCCCATACTCTGCAAGTAAGGCATCTTCTGATATGTTAGTAAAATCTTATATTGATACTTATCATTTCCCGGCAAATATTACCAATACATCCAATAACTATGGACCTTACCAGTTCCCGGAGAAACTGATTCCGTTAATCATCAACAATGCTTTACACGGAAAGAAACTCCCGGTATATGGTGATGGAATGAACATCCGTGACTGGTTATATGTAGATGACCATGCAAAGGGAATCGATATGGTTCAGGAGCAGGGACGTCTTGGACAGACTTATAACATCGGTGGACACAATGAGAAGCGTAATATCGAAATCATCAACATCATTATTGAAACTTTACAGGAGATTCTTCCGGATGATGATCCAAGAAAAGCAAATGTAAGCAAAGATTTAATCACTTACGTAGAAGACCGTAAAGGACATGACAGACGTTATGCAATCGCTCCGGACAAAATCAAAGCTGAGATTGGCTGGGAGCCGGAGACCATGTTCAAAGATGGTATCAAGAAGACAATTGCATGGTATCTTGAGCATGAAGACTGGATGAACAATGTAACCAGTGGTGACTACCAGAAATATTATGCAGATATGTATAAAGATAAATAAATAGAAGTATAGAAAGAGAAGCGGATAGGAAAATACAAGACCTGTCCGCTTTTTTTATGCGTTTTCGCCAGTATTTCTATAGGTTCTACAGAAATTATTAAGGAAAATATAGATGAAAAATACGATGTAATATGTTATAATTAAATGATTTATTGAGTGAGAGAATGCGTTGGAGAACGTAAACAATATGATTAAGGAGGAGATTATTCCATGAAAGGTATTATTTTAGCCGGAGGATCCGGAACAAGACTTTATCCATTGACAAAGGCAGTATCGAAACAGATTATGCCGGTATATGACAAACCAATGATTTATTATCCATTATCTACACTGATGTTAGCAGGAATCCGTGAGGTGCTGGTTATCTCTACACCAAGAGATCTTCCGGTATTTGAGGAGTTATTAGGGGATGGAAGCCAGCTTGGAATGTCTTTCTCTTATGCAGTACAGGAACAGCCGAGAGGACTTGCAGATGCATTTATCATCGGTGAGAAATTCATTGGAAATGATGCAGTAGCATTGGTATTAGGCGATAATATTTTCTATGGACAGAGCTTCTCTAAAGTGCTTCGCAGTGCAGCAGAGCGTACAGAGAGCCAGCCAGGAGCAACCATTTTCGGATATTATGTAAAAGATCCAAGAGAATACGGTGTAGTAGAATTTGATGAGAATGGTAAAGCATTGTCAATTGAAGAAAAACCGGCTCAGCCAAAATCCAATTATGCAGTTCCGGGACTCTATTTCTATGACAATGATGTAGTAGAGATTGCCAAGAATGTAAAACCATCTGCAAGAGGAGAAATTGAAATTACAAGTGTTAATAATGAATATCTGAACCGTGGAACCCTTCAGGTTGAGACCTTAGGAAGAGGATTTGCATGGTTAGATACCGGAAACCATGACATGCTTCTTGATGCAGCAGACTTCGTAGCAGCATTCCAGAAACGTCAGGGATTATATATTTCCTGTATCGAAGAGATTGCATACAAGAGAGGATTCATCGATAAAGCACAGTTAGAGAAGCTGGCGCAGCCATTACTTAAGACTGCATATGGTCAGTATCTGATAGACGTTGCTAACGGATTATAAAATAGAGTTGGGTATTATTGTAGAAAAGCGAGGAAGAGAAAAATGGGAAAAATCAAAGTAACAAACGACTGTAATGGAATCAAAGGATTAAAAGTAATTGAACCTGCAGTATTCGGAGATGCAAGAGGATATTTCATGGAGACCTATAACTATAATGATTTCAAGGAAGCAGGAATTGACTGTGAATTCGTACAGGACAACCAGTCTGCATCCAAGAAAGGTGTGCTCCGTGGACTTCATTTCCAGTTAAACTATCCACAGGACAAGCTGGTGCGTGTAGTAAACGGTGAAGTATTTGACGTCGCAGTTGACTTAAGAGAAGGTTCTGAAACCTTTGGAAAATGGTTTGGAGTTACTTTGTCTGCTGAGAATAAGAAACAGTTCTTCATTCCAAAGGATTTTGCACACGGATTTATCGTATTAAGTGATTATGCAGAATTCTGCTATAAAGTTACTGATTTCTATCATCCAAACGATGAGGGCGGACTTCTGTGGAATGACCCGGATATCGGAGTAGAATGGCCGATGCCGGAAGGAATGACAGAGGCAGACTTGATTTTATCCGACAAAGATAAAGTATGGCATGGCATCAAGGCATATGCAGAGAATAAGAATAACTGCAAGAAAGACTGATAGGCAGTTGAAGTAACATAAGGAGTAAATGATATGTCTAAGAAGAGACTCGCAGCCAGCCTGCTGGTGGTACTGTTTGGTATATTGGCGAACATCCTGGTTTTCAGATATGAACCGGCTTTAAGTGAGAAGAAGGTTACGGTAAAGGTAACACTTACATCCGATGAAGAAAATTATATGGAGATGTTCTATCTGACAGACGGACAGAAAATGCCGGATGATTTCAAGGCAGAACAAAGCAGCGGAGTGAATTATAAAAAAGCTGGAACAGAGAAAACGTTAGAATATACCGTGCCGGCAGATGCTTCATATCTTCGCTTTGATTTGGGAAGCGGAGCATCCGAGACAACTATTTCCGGCATAACCGTTGAAAGTAATGGAAAAACTGCGGTAATAGATCAGAATGTTTTTTCAGAAACAGTGCGTCTGCAGGAAGTAAAACAGAATAATGTTTCAGACGGTATTAACCTGACAGCAGAAAAAGAGGATCCTTACCTGGTATGGAATACAGAGAACTGGGGAATTGCGAAGCTGGTAAAGGACAGCCTGTGGCTTCGGTATCTTCTGGTTAAAATCCTTGCGTGTGTTGTATTAGATATCATTCTTATTGTTACATTAAAAGCAGGTAAAAAGCTGATTGTTCTTCCGAAAGAAGTGTATCAGAACAGAAAGCTGCTCTGGAATTTGTCAAAGAATGATTTTAAAACTAAATTTGCAGGTTCCTACCTTGGTATTATCTGGGCATTTATACAGCCGATTGTAACGGTAGTGGTATACTGGTTCGTATTTGAAAAGGGATTAAAGGCTGGCGGAATCAACACCAGAGCCGGAATTGATGTTCCGTTTGTACTCTGGCTGGTTGCAGGTCTGGTGCCTTGGTTCTTCTTCCAGGATGCATTAAATGGTGGAACCAATGCACTGATTGAATACAGCTATCTGGTTAAGAAGGTTGTATTTAAGATAAGTATTCTCCCAATTGTGAAAGTAGTATCTGCACTGTTTGTACATGTATTCTTCGTAGTATTTACGCTGGTGCTGTATAGTGCATATCACTATTATCCGGATTTATATACATTGCAGATTGTGTATTATACCTTTGCCATGTTTATTATGGTATTGGGAATCGTGTATGCAACCTGTGCGATTGTAATCTTTTTCCGTGATTTAACACAGGTGATTAACATTGTTCTGCAGGTTGGGATGTGGATGACACCGATTATGTGGAACATTGATACCATGGAATTATCTCCAGTGCTGATTACCATATTCAAACTGAATCCGATGTACTATATTGTGGCAGGATACCGGGATGCGTTGATTAATAAGGCGTGGTTCTGGGAAAATGCACCACTGACTTTATACTTCTGGCTTCTGACAGCGGTATTATTCGGTATCGGAACCATGATATTTAAGCGGTTGAAGATTCATTTTGCAGATGTATTATAGGAAGGCATAGGATATGAGCGAAGTAGCAATTAGAGTAGATGATGTAAGCAAATTATATAAGCTTTATGATAAACCTTCAGACAGACTGAAGGAATCGTTAGGCTTGACACGAAAGAAATTATATAAGGAACATTATGCACTGCATAATGTTTCTTTTGATGTAAAAAGAGGAGAAACCGTTGGCATAATCGGAACCAACGGTTCCGGAAAATCTACGATTCTTAAGATTATTACCGGAGTCTTGAATCCATCCGGTGGTCATGTAGAGATTGATGGAAGAATTTCTGCACTGTTGGAGCTGGGCGCAGGCTTCAATATGGAATATACCGGAATTGAGAATATCTACCTTAATGGAACCATGATTGGTTTTTCCAGGGAAGAGATTGATGCAAAGATGCAGGATATTCTTGATTTTGCAGATATCGGTGACTTTGTGCATCAGCCGGTCAAGACATATTCCAGTGGTATGTTTGTGCGGCTGGCATTTGCGGTAGCGATTAATATTGACCCGGAAATCCTGATTGTCGATGAGGCGTTGTCGGTAGGAGACGTATTCTTTCAGGCAAAATGCTACAAGAAATTTGAAGATTTTAAGAAAATGGGAAAAACCATCCTTTTTGTCAGCCATGATCTGGGCAGTATCAGCAAATACTGTGACCGTGTTGTACTTTTAAACAGAGGAAAGAAGCTGGCAGAGGGTACACCAAAAGAAATGGTAAGCATGTATAAGCGAATCATGGTCAATCAGGATAAGGCGGAGGAAATCGCAGCACACCAGATGGACATGAGCTCCTTGGAAGAAGATGATGAAAAGGAAATCAAAGAGGCTGCCTGCGAAGGACAGTGGAAGAATCATTACAATCTGAATCCGGATGTGGATGAATATGGCAATGGTGCCGCTGAAATTGAAGACTTTGCCATAATAGATGAGAATGGTAATTATACCAATGCAATTGTAAAAGGAACACGATTCCGGCTGAAATCCAAAGTAAAATTTAAACAGGATGTTCATGATCCGATATTTACCTATACCTTTAAAAATATACAGGGTGTGGCAATAACCGGAACCAATACCATGTATGAGAAGAAGGATGTTCCATTGGCAAAAGAAGGGGAGACTTATGTTGCAACCTTTGAGCAGGATATGTTCCTGCAGGGAGGGGAATACTTATTGTCCATGAGCTGTACCGGATATCGTGACGGTGAGTTCCAGGTATACCACAGATTATATGATGTATGCAATGTGACGGTGGTTTCAGATAAAAATACCGTAGGTTTTTATGATATGAATTCTGTTACGACAGTGGAGAAGATAGAAGAGTAAGAGAAAGTTGTAGGGTCAGGATTTGAATATAGTAGAAAAGGCAGAAAAAAATAATACTGAAAACCAGAAAATGGAAGAACTGCTCAAAATAGTGCAGCAATATACTGAGGATGATTTTCAGAAAATTATATCTGAAAAGAAGGACTTCTTTTTTCTATATCATCTTTCGCCTATGCGAAGAAATATTCTGGAATGGTATCCTTTTAAGAAAGATGCAAAAGTATTAGAAATAGATGCAGAATGCGGGGCTGTTACAGGATGTATTGCTGATAAAGTATTACAGGTGACAAGTCTTGAAAACAATGATTTGCAAAGACAGATAAATGAATGCAGAAATAGTAAAAAAGAAAATCTCAGAGTGTTTACAGGAACATATGACAAAATGGAAAATGAGTTAGAGAGAGATTATGATTATATTGTAATGGTCGGCTCATTTGCAAAAGCACCTGATTATTTTGCTGATGAAAAACCATATCATACATTTATAAAAAGTGCATTTAATCATCTGAAAGACGGTGGAGAAATACTAATAGCGTGTGATAATCGTATAGGAATGAAGTATTGGTCAGGTTGTCAGGAAGAATTATATTCTGATTATTTTAGTGGAATACAGGACTATATAGGTTTTGATAACCATAAGATGAGAAACTTTTCAAAAAAAGAAATAGAGAATATATTACAGGAAATAAGCAATCTGGAATATAAATTTTATTATCCATATCCGGATTATAAGTTTCCGATGGCAATATATTCTGATGAATATCTGCCTAAGAAGGCGGAATTAAGTATGAATATAAGAAATTTTGACAGAAGCCGTCTGCTTTTATTTGATGAGACAAAAGCATTCGATGGAATTATTGGTGCCGGACTTTTCCCGGAGTTTTCCAATTCTTTTTTGCTTAGGATAAAAAAAGGAGACTAAAAGAGAATGGATAAAATTCTTTTTGTTAAATATTCTAATGATAGAGCCAATCAATTCGCCATTTGTACAGAGATTTTTGCAAATGGGGATAAGAAGCTTTTAAAAAAAAGAGCGACAACGGAGAGCGCAAGAGAACATATAAAAAATATAGCATCATATTATGCACCTTTAAAAAGACAATTTGAAGGAGCCCTTAATGTTTCCGGATGCCAAAAAGAGTATGATGAAATAAACTTTGAGATGGTAGAGGGGAATGGATTAGATAAAATTATTGACTCATATTTTGAAAAAAATGAGATGGACAAAGTTTTTCAAATCATATCAGAGTTTGCTCAAAAAATATATGGATTAAAAGATAAGGATGTATTTACAATTACACCCTCTTTTGAAAAAGTTTTTGGTATGGTGCATTTTGAAGAAACACAGTATGCTTTAAAAATAACAGATATTGATATGCTGTTTGATAATATTATCGTAAAGGATAATAACTGGACAGTTATTGATTATGAGTGGAGCTTTCAATTTCCTATACCGGTAAAATTTGTTATATATCGTACATTAGCTTATTGGTATGCCCGCCTGGAAAATAGAAGAAATATGGAACAGGATTTTTTGATGGAAATGGTTGGAATAACTCCACAAGAACAGATTCAATTTGCAAAAATGGAAAAGAAATTTCAACAGTATATCATGGATGATAATATTCCATTACGAGATATGCCGAAAATGATGAACCATAAAACTGTAGATTTAAATCACATCCTTTCCGCAGTTGAACTTGAAGAAACTATGCAGGTATTCTATGGAAAGGATAGGAATTTTAAAGAAGAAAATTCTTACTTTAAAAAAGTGCAGGAATTAGAAGATGGAAACCTGAAGGTGAAAGTAGAAATTCCAGAGGGAATGCAGCAACTCCGACTAGATCCGGTTGAGGAGCCATGTATCATTAGCATAGAACATATTTATAATGCGCAGGGCGAAGAAAAAGAAAAGATAGAAACAAATGGTGTTGAACTCTCAAATAAGATTTTTTTCTTTGAAACGAGTGATCCGCAGATTTTATTGCAGGCAAGAGAAGAAGATGGATGCTTAAACATCGTTTATAGAAAAATAAATTTAAATGCTTTTTCAAAAGATATCATTCATAATATAGATTTTATCATTAGGGATGAGAGAGAAAAGAATCGACTGGGACAAGCTGCATTACAATTAGAAGTAGAAGAAAGAAAGAACAAAGAAGCTTTATTGAAGAACCAAATAGAGATAAATAATGAACTATCAAAAAACAATGAGAATTTAAAACTTGAAAAGGAAAATTTAAATTTCCAGATAGAACAATATAAAGAAATGTATGAAGCAATCATAAATTCAAGGTCATGGAAAATAACAAAACCTATCCGTGATATGGCAGATAAAATGAAAAGGGTTAAGAAAAAATGATAAGAGAACATGTTGCAATTGAAGAAAAAGAATATATTTATAGTATTGATAAAATTTGTTGCTATGTCAATGATGATAACAGGGCATATTTACAAATTGTAGGTTGGGCATTTCTTAAAAGTGGCAAAAACAAAAATTTGCAGGTTTATATAAATAATAAGCAAACTGAAATGTATATGAAATATATAGACAGAGCAGATGTCCAAAAAATGTATAAAGACTATAATATTAACTTAAATTCCGGCTTTGTAATAGATGTGGAATTTGAGGTGGAGAATCAGAACGAGTGCAATATTGGTATTGGATATGAAAGTGGACAAATATTGTTTGAGGCAAACTTAAAGGAATATATGGAATTCGAGGTAGAGCCTGAAATCAAGTATTATATCGAGCAAACCGTATATAATAATGAAATTATATCTATTGATGGCTGGGGATTTACCACATCAGTTATTGATATGCAGAAAATAGACAGTGTACCAGTAGAGTTGAGCGTTATAAATGAAGATGGTCAGCAGGAAACGATTATGTTGAAAAGAAAGTATCGGGCTGATGTAAATGAAAATTTTGGGTTAGAGAAAAGTAAAAAAGAATTTGGATTTGAGGTAAAGTGGAAAAATACGCAAAAAAATAAAGGCATTTACACTGTTGTTTTAAAAGGCGGAAAAACTTCTGAAAAATTTATTGTGGAATGCAATAAATTAGTAGATCAGGCCAGGGAAGAAAACAGAAAATATGAAAATTTTTTCGACATGTTAAAGAATAGAGATGAAGAATTGTTCATAGATGATTGGCATTATCTGGTAAACTTTGGATGGAAGAAGTATTGTGACAGAATAAAAAAGCGGTTTCAGGATACAGAAGAGGTTTATAATGTCTGGAGAAAAAAATATATCCCGAATGCCAGAAAATTGAAAAAGCAGAGGGCAGAAAAGCTGGATTATGAACCATGTATCAGTATTATAGTGCCTACATATAAAACACCGGAAAAATTCTTGAAGGAGATGATTGATTCCGTAAGAAATCAGAGCTATGAAAACTGGGAATTGTGCATTGGAGATGGCAGCGTTACAGAGGATACCGTTAAAAATGTTGTTGAAAGTTATCAGAAAAAGGATAAGCGGATAAAGATGCTTTGCCTTTCAGAAAATCTCGGAATAGCAGGAAATACCAATGCGGCGTTGTCTATCGCAACGGGAGATTATATAGCATTACTGGATCATGATGATATACTGGCACCAGATGCACTTTATGAAGTCGTAAAATGGATGAATGAGCATTATAAAGATGAAACAGATGTCATTTATACCGATGAAGATAAAGTTTCCTTTGATTTAAAGGATTATTTTGAACCTCATTTCAAATCAGATTATAATTTGGATTTGATTCGGAGTAATAACTATATCTGCCATTTATTTGTGGCTAGAAAAAGTATTGTGGACCAGGTGGGTGGCTTCCGAAAAGAATATGACGGTTCACAGGATTATGATTTTATATTGCGTTGTATAGAACAAAGCAAGCATGTAGAACATGTTCCGAAAGTATTGTATCATTGGCGTTGTCATCCGGGCTCAACAGCAGCAAATCAGGAAAGCAAAATGTATTGTTATGAAGCTGGAAAAAGAGCAATAGAAGACCACTTAAAACGCAGGGGAGAGGATGGATGTCAGGTTGTGATGACAGAGCATCTGGGATTTTATCATGTGATATATCCAATACGTGAACATAAGAAGGTATCAATTATTATACCGAATAAAGACCAGAAAGAAATACTGGAGCGTTGTATAGAGTCGGTTATACAGAAAACAGATTACAAAAACTATGAGATTATTATTGTAGAGAATAATAGTACAACAAATGAAATATTTGAATATTATAAAACAATAGAGCAGCGTGAAAACATCCGGGTTGTAATATGGAAGGACAAGTTTAATTATTCTGCAATAAATAATTTTGGAGTAAAGTATGCGAATGGAGAGTACCTTCTGTTTTTGAATAATGATATAGAAGTAATCAGGGAAAACTGGCTGAGTGAAATGCTTGCAAATGTTCAACGTAAAGAAGTTGGAATCGTAGGAGCAAAATTGCTTTATCCGGACAATATGGTGCAGCATGCAGGTGTTATTATTGGCATGGGTGGAATTGCCGGGCATCCTTTATCCAGACATCCGGCAGATGATTGTGGTTATTTCGCAAGAGGAATTATCCAGCAGAATCTGAATGCTGTAACAGCAGCGTGTATGCTCACGAAAAAAGAAGTTTATGAGAAAGTGAAGGGATTTGAAGAAAAGCTGGCAGTGGCTTTTAATGATATCGATTTATGCCTGAAAGTAAGAAAAGCGGGCTATTTAATAGTATATGATCCAGAAGCGTTATTGTATCACCATGAGTCTATTTCCAGAGGAAAGGAAGATACTTTGGAGAAACGAAATCGTTTTGAGGGCGAAGTAGATTATATGGCGAAAAAATGGAAAGATGTTTTAGAAAAAGGTGACGAGTATTACAATCCTAATTTAAGCTTGTTATCCGGAAATTTTGAACTGAAGAAAGAATCGGAGATGCAATGAAGAGAAAAGTAAAGAAAAGAGCGCAAAGGTTATTAACATTAGTGCTGGCAGCATGTTTCATGCTGGCACAACCGACAGAAGCTACGCAGGTAGTAAATGGGGTCAATTCTACCATAAATACATATTATGACGGTGGATACAGTATTATGGGACCGACAACGGTTACCATTGGACAGATGATTAATTATTATCAGGCAAATCAGGCTTATCCGGCATTTTACGCCAATACGGATGCACCAAATATTTATGTATTCTGCATGATGTATATGGAAGAATGTAATGCCGAGGGCGTCCGTGCCGAGGTGGCATTCGCGCAGGCAATGAAGGAAACAGGATTTCTCCGTTACAGAGGAGATGTCCATATTGAGCAGTTTAACTTTGCAGGACTTGGTGCTACCGGTAATGGCAATCCGGGTAACAGCTTTCCAACCGTTCGTATGGGAATCCGTGCCCAGGTGCAGCATTTAAAAGCATATGCGACATCAGAACCATTGAATCAGGAAGTCGTAGACCCGCGTTACAGCCTTGTAAATAAAGGCAGTGCACCATATGTAGAATGGCTTGGCAAACATGAGAATCCAACGGGAATCGGCTGGGCAACTGCATGGGGCTACGGAAACAGTATTGTAAATGATTATATTGCAAGAATGCGGAATTATTCTACCTATTCCACCTGGTATCAAGGAGTGAACTATGAGGCAGTATACAACCCGGATTATTATATGTTACATAATCCGGATGTGGCAGCCGTATGTGGCGGAAGTTCCGACAGTCTGCTTTCTCATTTCCTGAATTATGGAATGAAGGAAGGACGGCAGGGAATTGTATATTTTGATGTAAATTCTTATAAACGCCGGTACAAGGATCTTCGAATGGCTTTTGGAAATGACCTTAAATCATATTATCTTCACTATGTATATTATGGACAGAGTGAACACAGAATTGCATCCGGACCGGTTGACAACTTTGATGCGGTAACGGTTTATAATGGAGTGGATTATTCTCCTGTCTATGATTATAATTATTATGTAAATAAGTATCCGGATATCCGGGCAGCCTTTGGAGATGATGATATGGCAGTTCTTGCTCACTTTGTAAATTATGGAATGGGCGAAGGACGGCGGGGTAATGAGGCATTTGATATAAATTCTTATCGGAATGCGTATTCTGACCTTAGGGCAGCTTTTGGAATGGATTTAAAACAGTATTATCTGCATTATCTATATGCCGGTAAATCGGAAAAACGTGTAACCAGTGGCGTAACAGAACTGGTTAATCCGTTGACTGTATATAATGGGGTAGATTATTCTTCTGTATACGATTATAATTATTATATCAATCTTTATCCGGATATAAGAGCAGCCTTTGGAAATGATGACAGAGCAGTCCTTGCACATTTTGTAAACTGTGGAATGGCAGAGGGAAGAAGAGGAAATGCAACCTTTGATGTAGCTGCTTATCGTAATAAGTATGCGGATTTGCAGCAGGCATTCGGAAATGACTGGAAGGGGTATTATGAGCATTATGTGCAGTATGGAAGATTAGAGGGCAGATAAGAAAGTGATGTAGATGAAATGGGCAATACGAAGAGTAGAAAACGAGCAGTAATTCTTATTTTAATAAGTGCATTATGCTTAAGTGGATGTGGAAAAGAAGTGCATGAAACTGCATTTACAGACAGTGTTGCACCGGAAGATTATGGCTTGGAAATGGAGACAGTTCCTATTTCCGTAGATGGAGTAAAGGGAAGTTACACCTTCCTTTATATGACGGATGACCAGGCAATCTTTGAAAACAGAGATGATCTGGGCTGGTTTGGAAATACCGAAACCCGTGCATTTCGGGATGATGCAGGTATTCCATCAGGAGAAAATATAGAGCATTGGATACAGTATGCCAATGACAGCAAGGTCGATGCATTTCTTACCGGCGGAGATATGATTGATTATGGCTCTACAGAAAACATACAGACCGTTCAGAAAAAAATGTCAGAGCTTACGATGCCATACTTATATACCTACGGAAATCATGATTCCTATATTCCGTGGGAGAATACCTTTGTGGATACGGATGAAACATTCCTTAAAGTATTTAAAGATAACAACTGCGAGTTTCAGAGCCTTGATATGGGAGAGTTCTATGTTGCATCTATCCGGGATTATCAGGTAGATGGATTTGCACAGATTTCAGCAGAAGCTCTAGAGGGATTTCAAAGCTTATATAAAAAGGGAAAACCGATTATTTTAATCTGTCATGTTCCAATTTATACAGCCGGGGCAGAAGATTTGAGGAAGACACTTCAAAATGAGTATGGAGAACTGGTTGTGCAGTATGATGCCGGTGATTTTGGAACAGTAAATAAATCACTTCTGTTGGGAGAAGATTGTGGCTATGAATTAACGCCGGAAACAGAAGAATTTTTAAATCTGCTGACAGCAGATGGCAGTCCGGTGGTAGCAGTTCTGGCGGGACATCTGCATTCCGGTTGGAGTGGCAATCTGACAGACCATATTTATGAATATGTGGGCAAACCTGCTTTCTTAAATCAGGGAGCATTAGTTAAGGTACAAGGAAGTGAGTAGAAAGGATTGGGATAGATTTATGGAATGGATGATACAATGGACAGATAAAAAGAAAGAGAAAGTTGCAGTTGGTCTGGCGGTTCTGCTCTGCTTTATTGTACATCTCCTTACAAGCACACAGTTTACTGGCTGGTTCTCAGGTGATGTATATGGGTATCTTTCCCATGCAGCAACGTTCACTGGAAGAAACTGGTCAGGCGTATTGAGAAATGCAAGTTCTTTTTATTCATGGGGATATAGTGCCTTGCTGGCAATTCCGATGGCATTTAGCAGCAATATAATAACAGTCTATCGGGTGGCAATGCTTTTCAATGTGCTGATAAGCTGTGGAGTACTGCTTTTGTGTTATAGTATTGCAAAAATGTTGGCGCAGGATGTAAATAAGTACCTGTTACTCTTATGTGCAACAGCAGTATCACTTTATACCAGTTATATTTTCCAGGGAGCAGTTATGCTATCGGAGATGTGGCTTTATTTCTTTGTGCTATTAAGTATTTATTTTGTGCTTAAATATTTAAAAACATATGCTATACGGTGGGGAATCTGCGCAGGGTTGGCAGTTGGATACACTTATATTATTCATAACCGTTCATTGGCAGTTGTGATTGCTTATGCAATAGTTGTGCTGGCACGGAGTATCCGGCAGAAAGATTGGAAGAGCTTGCTGATTCTTCTGTTGCCGCTGGCATTTATGCTTGCACTGAATCAGGGAGTATTGCAGTACCTGAATGTGCATGAGAAACAAGGACGTTCTTATACATATAATACATATGCAAGTCAAGCACAAAATGTTGGAAGCAAAGTTAATTTTTATTTTTTGATTTCCGGAATACAATGTATATTGGGAGAAATTTGGTATGCAATAATAGGGTCATTTGGCATTGTTTTGATTGGAATTTGCAGTGGAATAAAAACGTACATTAAAGAAAAAAAAGAAAAGAATGATTTGAAATATTTCTATGTATTTGTTGGACTGGCATTGGTCGGAACAGAGATGGTTTCAGTTTTAGATTTGGCATTAGCAAAGGTACCGCTTGATACATTGAGATATGATGTTTACATATATGGAAGATACTGGGAAACAGTATTTGCTTTCTTTTTGCTGCTAGGAATGATAGAATGTTGTAGAGGCATTGAAAGAAAAACCTGGATAGCGATTATTTCAGGTAGCGTTGTATTGTCTGTTTTTGTAGAATATATGACGAGGATATATCAGAATAATGCATTTAATTATTGGGCAATCCCAGCAGTGTTATTGCCATATTTCTCGACACAGAATCGCTTTACAGTAATGCAAAGCAGTATTGTTGGAATTACGTTTATGATATTTATTGCAGTCATATATTATAATTATAAAAAAATGGGAAAAATCGCTTTGATAGGCATATGGACTGGTATGTGTGTATTTAGTGGATATAATGCAAATTATCATGTAGCGGAATTGTATAAGGATACACCAAATGTCATTAATATGCCGCTTTATGAGACTCAGTTTCAAGTAGCGTGTGATTATTTGAGTGAGAATGGAATAGAAGAGTTTGCTGTGTGTGCAACAGATGGTTATCGTGCAGTTGCTTTCCAGATAAAATTTATGGAAGCAAAAGTTACTGGAATCACGGAAGGTGAGCTGGATGAAATAGAAAGTGGAAAGACATATGTTGTGGATAAAATGGCATGGGCAGAACCAATGGAAGGTACCGTGTTATATGAAAATGAAAATTATTACATTATAAGAAAAAAATAAAGTGAGGAACTAAAAGATGAAACTGATTATACAGATTCCCTGTTATAATGAAGCAGAGACACTTGAGGTAGCATTAAATGATTTACCAAAACATATTGATGGAATTGATAAAATAGAGTATCTGATTATCAATGATGGAAGTAAAGACAACACCGTTGAAGTAGCAAGAAATTGGGGCGTGCATTATATTGTGAGCTTTAAGAGAAATAAAGGACTTGCAAAGGGGTTTATGGCAGGTCTTAACGAATGCCTGAAACATGGAGCAGACATAATAGTGAATACGGATGCGGATAATCAGTATTGCGGTGAAGATATAGAGAAACTCGTAAGACCTATTATTGATAAAAAAGCAGATATAGTCATAGGGGAAAGACCTATTGATCAGACAAAACATTTTTCGCCGCTTAAAAAGAAATTACAGCATTTTGGAAGCTGGGTTGTGCGTAAGGCTTCTAATTCAGATATACCAGATGCACCATCT
Source organism: Roseburia amylophila (assembly GCF_025567465.1). Taxonomy (NCBI): domain Bacteria; kingdom Bacillati; phylum Bacillota; class Clostridia; order Lachnospirales; family Lachnospiraceae; genus Roseburia; species Roseburia amylophila. The sequence goes on along the minus strand of NZ_JAOQKI010000002.1, from coordinate 185,142 downwards.
GGATTCAGGGCATATAGCAGAGAAGCAGCGCTTAAGATGAATGTAGTGAATGAATATACATATACACTGGAAACAATTGTACAGGCTGGGCGTGGTAAGATTGCCATGACATCAGTGCCGATACGTACGAATGCTGAACTGAGACCGTCAAGACTGTTCAGCAGTATGTTTGGTTATATAAAGAAATCCATGCTTACAATAATCAGAGCTTATATGATGTATAAACCATTGATGGCATTTACTACACTTTCTACAATTCCTATTTTAGGTGGAATTATATTGGGAATCAGATATATTGTTAGATTAGTGAACGGTGTAGGAGGAGGAAATGTACAATCGTTGATTTTATGTGCTATGCTTATCATTATAGGGGTACAAACTTTTGTAATGGGTATGCTTGCTGATGTAATATCTGCAAATAGAAAAATAATGCAGGATGTACAATATAAGGTAAGAAAAATGTACTATTCTTCTGATGCATGCATGGATAATACATTTGATGAGGCAAAAGATGAGGCTCCATTATCATAAAGAAAATTTTATTTATGCATAGGATTATGTATTTAATCTAAGAAAGTAGGAAGGAAAAATAAAATGAAAATAGTAATGGTTGGCCCTGTGTATCCTTATAAAGGCGGGATAGCACACTACATGGGAATGATGTGCAAGACTTTTGCGAAAAAGCATGAAGTGATTGCATTATCATATAAGATGCAATATCCTAAATTTATGTATAAAAAAGAACAAAAGGATTATGAAAGCGATACATTTAAAGTTGACGGCACGAACTATTGTATAAATACAGCAAACCCTTTTAACTGGGTTCATGTTGCAAAAAAGATAAATAAGTTATCTCCGGACTTAGTGGTTTTTCAGTGGTGGCATCCGTATTTTGCACCTTGTTATCAAATAATATGTAGCTTATTAAAGACAAAGGAAATTTTATTTGTGTGTCATAATGTTTTTCCACATGAAAGATTTCCTATGGATAGACTGCTAACTCAAGCTACTCTGAAGAAGGGAAAGTATTATATTGTTCATTCCAAGTTAGATGAAGTGGACTTACTTTCGGTAAAAAAAGATGCACGTTATAAAAAGGCTGTAATACCCACATATAATGTTTTTAATAAGAGTCAACTGGAAAAAGATGATGCAAGAAAAATATTAAATGTTGCTCAAAATGAATTTGTGTTATTATTTTTTGGATTGATTAGAGAATATAAGGGATTGAAGTACTTATTAAAAGCATTGAGTATTATAAAAAATAAAATACCTAATGTTAAGTTATATATTGTAGGTGATTTTGGAGGAGAAAAGGATCATTATTTAAAAATAATAAAAGATTTAAACATAGAGAATTATATATTAATAGAAGATGCATATGTCTCGGATGATGATGTAGAAAAGTACTTTACAGCAACAGACATGGTTATTCTACCATATGAATCTGCAACACAAAGCGGAATTGTTCAAATTGCATATGAGTTTTTAAAACCTGTAGTTGTTACAAATGTAGGGGGATTGCCAGAAGTTGTTGCGGATGGAAAGACAGGCTATGTTGTTCCGCCATTTAATGCAGAAGAACTTGGACAGGCGATAGTTAAATTTTATAAATGCAATGATAAACGGCATTTTGAAAAGGAAATAGAAAACGAAGCGTACAAATTTAGCTGGGATAGAATGAACGAAATATTAGATGAAATCGTAGAAGGAGGCAATTAATGGTTATATCACAAACTCCGTTTAGAATGTCATTTTTTGGCGGGGGAACGGATATGGAAAATTATTTTAGAAAGTATGGAGGGGCAGTTTTGTCAACAACATTCGATAAATATTGTTACGTTACTGTTAGACATCTGCCGAGATTTTTTGATTATAAAACCCATTTAACATATTCTAGAATGGAATATGTAAATACATATGATGAAATTCAACATCCTGCAATTAGAAATGCAATGAAAATGTTGGATATGCATGAATTACGATTGACATATGAAGCTGATTTACCAGCACAGTCAGGACTAGGTACAAGTAGTTCATTTGCGGTGGGAATGTTAAATGCCTTTTATGCATTAAAAGGAAAATATGTAGATAAGAAAAAATTGGCAGATGAAGCAATTTACTTAGAAAGAGAATTATGTGCGGAAGCTGGCGGCTGGCAGGATCAGATAGCGGCAGCATTTGGAGGCTTTAATAGAATAGATTTTAATGAGGATGGATATAAAGTAAGTCCGGTTATTATTTCACCAGAGCGAAAAAGTATGTTGAATTATAATTTAGTTATGTTTTTTACTGGATTTACGAGATTTTCATCTGATATACAAAAAGCGAATAATGCAGGAGAGTCGAATGAAAATAAAATAAAAAAGTTAAAAGAAATGTATTCTTTAGTAGATGAAGCTGAAAAGATTTTGGTGGAAAAGAATAGCGATTTAGATGAATTTGGCAGACTGCTTGATTACACATGGAAACTCAAAAGAACTACCGGGGAAAAGGTTAGTACAGAAAGCATTGATGCATTATATAAGAAAGGAATCGAAGCAGGTGCATTAGGAGGGAAACTACTTGGCGCTGGTGGAGGAGGTTTTTTGATTTTTTATGTTAAGCCAGAAAATAAACAGAATTTAATTAATGCAATGAGTGGTTTATTGCATGTTCCGTTCGAATTTGAAAATGGTGGCTCGAGAATTATACAGTATACAGCAGAAGATTATGAGGGATAAAAAGTGAACATAGGAATAGTTGGGAGCACAGGATATATCGCACAATTCTTAATTGAACATTTTGAGACTTGTAGCAATATTGCCAAGGTGGTAAAATTTGATAAAAGCGATTTAGCTGATATATATTTAGATTTACAAGATTGCGAAAAATTTAATTTTGATTTATTGGATGGATTATCATACCTTATTTTTACAGCAGCAATTTCTGGACCGGATATGTGTGCAAAGGAATATGAAATGTGCTGGAATATAAATGTGATTGGAACAACAAAATTTATAAGTGAAGCAATAAAAAGAAATATAAGAGTACTATTTTTCTCAAGTGATGCAGTATTTGGAGATATTGATGGATTCATCTATAATGAAAAAAGTGAAACAATGGCAAAGACTCCATATGGTAGAATGAAAAAAGCGGTTGAAGATGAATTTAAACAATCAGCTTATTTTAAGGCTATTAGATTATCGTATGTAGCTTCGAGCAAGGATAGATTTGTATCGTATTGTATGTCCTGTATGGAGAAGGGAGAGATAGCAGATGTTTATCATCCTTTTTACAGAAATTGTATTGTGGTATCTGATGTTGTCAAAGTTGTAGAGTGGATGATTAATAACTGGGAGGAATTTACGGATTTTGTGTTGAATGTTGCTGGAAATGAGCTGATAAGCAGAGTGAGAATTGCAGATGAAATCAATAGAATTAAAAAAGGTAAGCTAAAATACACAATATCTGTACCAGATGAAGGTTTTTATCAAAATAGGCCAAGCATAACTCAGATGGAAAGTTTATATCTATATGATATGAATATATTAAAAAGAGAAAGTTTTACAACAAAAATACAAAGAGAAATGGAGAATGAATAAAAATGAAAAAGAAGGCGTTAATAACAGGAATTACAGGAATGGTAGGTTCACATTTGGCAGATTTTCTATTAGAAAATACGGATTGGGATGTTTATGGTGTCTGCAGATGGAGAAGTCCATTAGACAATGTTAGTCATTTGTTAGAAAGAGTAAATGAGAAAAATAGAGTATTTTTTGAATATGCCGACTTGAATGATCAGGTGTCATTAATTACTGTAGTAAATAGGATAAAGCCTGACTATGTGTTCCATTTGGCTGCACAGAGTTATCCATTAACCAGTTTTACAGCACCAATTGATACACTTAATACTAATATTCTGGGAACTGCCAGACTGTTAGAATCAATACATTTGGCAATGGAAGAAGATCCTTCATATAAGCCGATTATTCATGTATGTGCATCATCAGAAGTGTTCGGAAAAATTCCAAAAGAAAAAAAACCAGAAGCAGGAATTAATGAGGAATGTCCATTTCATCCAGCTTCGCCATATGCAATATCAAAAGTTGGAACAGATTTGTTGGGAAGATATTATGCAGAGGCTTATGGGATGACGGTTATGACTACTCGCATGTTTACACATACAGGACCACGAAGGGGCGATGTATTTCATGAGTCCACATTTGCAAAGCAGATTGCTATGATTGAGGCTGGATTAATAGAACCAAAAGTTATGGTAGGTAATTTGCAATCACTTAGGACGTATGCTGATGTCAGAGATGCTGTAAGGGCTTACTATATGTTAGTTACTGTCAATCCTATTGCTGGAGAATATTACAATATAGGTGGATCATATACATGTGAAGTTGGTGACACATTGAATACTTTGATTTCGTACTCGACAATGAAGGATAAAATAGAAGTTGTTACTGATCCGGAAAGATTAAGACCGATAGATGCAGATTTACAGGTGCCAGATTGTAGAAAATTTAAAGAGCATACTGGATGGGAACCTCAAATTCCATTTGAACAGACAATGCATGATTTGTTAAATTATTGGAGAAAAAGAATAAGCAATGGAGAAAATTTTTTGACAAGATAATATGTATTATTAATGGAGATCATAATCTTGAAGAATTTTTTGATAGTACTGAATTATAACGATGCTGAGACAACGTTGGAATTTGTAGAAATGGCAAAAATGTGTAATGCAATTGATAAAATTGTTGTTGTAGATAACTGCTCGACAGATTATTCATTGTCTAAATTGACCTGTTTGAAATCAGATAAAATAGATGTTATACAGACTGATAAAAATGGTGGATATGCATATGGAAACAATTTTGGATGCAGATATGCTGAAAAAAATTATAATCCCAAGTTGTTCTTTATATCAAACCCAGATGTTCGGTTTGAGAATCCTGTATTGCAAGAAATGGATAAGCTATCTAATAACCACAAAGATATAGGGGTTGTTGCACCGATAGTAAATCAAGGATATAATATTTGGAATTTACCAAAGTTTTGGGGACTGATAGAATCTATTTTTTTGATTTGGTTCAACTTAGACAAAAGAAAGATAAAAAGAAAAATGCTAAGTAGTAAAAATCATTTTGAAACAGTTGGTGTAGTTGAGGGTTCTTTTTTTGCAATTTCGCGTGAGGCATATGATAAGATTGATGGATTCGATGAAAAAACATTTCTTTATTGCGAAGAAAATATTTTGGCAAGACGGCTTCTGCGGAACGGTTATAAAGAGGCTGTTCTGCCAAAATGCAGGTATGACCATTTTCATTCGGTATCAATAAAAAAACATTACGGTGGAAAGGTAAAGGCGTTTAAAAATTTTCATAAAAGTATGCTTATATATTTGCAAGACTATTTGGATGGAGGCATTGTTGAACGAATAATATTTGAGATATGTTTTGGCCTGGGATACATTGAAAGATATATGTATGATATATATATGAAAGTTAGAAAGTAAGTTACGGAGGTTAGTGTAAGTATGAAAAAAGTCTTATGGGTTTCGCTAATGGTTCCATATGATTCGGTATCACATGCAAGCGGTAAAACACAAAATTGGTACTTAAAACAGATGGCAAAAGAAAAAAACATTAACTTAAGGTTAGCTACTTTCTGCAAACCAGATGAGATAGGTAAAATAGATTTGGATTTGTATGGAATAAATTATAATATGTATGTCAGACCTAGAGGTGGAATTGTTAATGAATTAAAAAGAGGATTGGCATGGATATCGAAACTGGAAATTTGCAATAAATATGCGGGATTGACAACAATTGATTATAGAATAGGAATGCGAAGAATGCTCCGGGAATTGGAGGACGAAAATTATGAACCGGATATAATAATAATGCAGTGGACAGAAATATTATTCTTTTTGCCGATTTTAAAAAAAATATGGGCAAACGCAAAATTTGTTGCTATAGAAGAAGATGTTTCGTATCTGGGAATGCAACGGAAACGTGATTTCTATAAAAATGTGTTTCAGAAGGCATTTTTTGCATGCAAAGCTAGACGAGTAAAAAAATTAGAAATACGGTATTTAAATCAATGCAATCTTGTTGTTTTTAATAATGAAAAAGATTATAAATTATCTTGTGGCGATGGATATGTGGGAAAGAGCATAATATGGTCTGTTTTTTATCAAAATTTGTCTGACAGAAAATTATGCAATAACGGTAGTAACGAAGTGGTTTTTTATGGAGCAATGGCACGGGAGGAAAATTGGAAAAGCTGTGTATGGTTTATAAAGAATGTTTTGCCTGAAATTGAAGACAAGGAAATTAAATTTGTTGTTATTGGAAGCGGACCTAAAGCTAAACTATTATCATATGCTAGTGACCGGGTCATAATCAAAGGATTTGTTGAGGATGTAGGTAAAGAACTAGCGCAATCTATGTGCCTGGTGGCACCATTGGTTATGGGAGCTGGAATAAAGGTGAAAATATTAGAAGCAATGAGTTTGGGACTTCCAGTATTGACTAATGATATTGGTATAGAGGGAATTCCAATGATTGATCAAGTTGACTATTACCATTGTGAAAAACCTCAAGATTATATAGATACTATTAATAGAATATGCAAAAAAAGAGAAGATGCAAGTTACATTGGGTGCAATGCAAAACAGAAAATAATTAGTAAATTTAATTATGATAATGATGCAAAAAAATTCATAGAACAAATCTTAGGTTTGTAGGAGAGAGGATGAAGATAATAAATGGCTTAAAAGTTAAAGAAAAAAAATATAGTGGAGTTTTAATGATATTAATTCTGAGCTTTTTATTACATTTAATTCCGATTTTTATTGTTAAGACTCCAACATCAGGACCAGATGAGGTGATTTCTTTAGCATCAGCCGCAAAACTGGCAGGATATGACTGGAGCTATTTAGTTACAAAATTTGGCACAAAATATGGATGCGGCAGCGCCTGGTATTTAGCACCATTATTTTATTTTATAACAAATGGGAAAATTATATATAATCTTGCAAGAACTGTATTGGCTTTCATACTGGCGTTACAGTCGGTCGTTTGTTGGTTAATCTTGAAAAAAATTTTTGAATATGATAATGAACTTGAAATAGCTGTGGTTTCATTAGCGGGTTCTTTTTTTTCAAATGCTACTGCTGATATTTTCTGTAACGAAGCCATATTAACACTTAGCACATGGTTATTTATTTATTTTATCCTAAAAATTTATAAATATGGAAGCAATTTAAAATATTCTCTTATATTGATAGGCGTATTTTCATATTGTTGTATCTGCCATGCAAGGACATTGATTTATTTACCTTCAATCTTGGTGGTTGTATTTTTTTTGTCTTTAAAAAAGAAGAAAAGTTTTCTTGATTATCGAGCAATTATTATTGGTAGTGCTTTTCTGCTTATTGCATGGAAAATTAACCGATATGTTGGAATGCAACTGTATAGAAATGAACAAGCTCTTAATGAATTGGCTTCGGCAGCAATCGGTCAGAGTGGTAATGCGGGATTAGTAAAAAATTTTATTCTGACGATTAAAACGTTTGGAATACGAGATACTTTAAAAGGAATATTAACCGTATCCGCTACTAATGCATATGCAATCTTAATTTTTACTGGTTTTGGTTTTGCAGCTTCGATTGTGTGTTTTTTCTTTTTCTTGAAAAAAAGAAAAAGAAAAAACACAGAGGAAATGGCGAATGTTGTTAGTATGTTTTGCATGATCGGGCTGGGCGTTAGTATTTTGGCAATGGGAGTTATAAATTGCTGGCATGGAATAAATTTAATGCAAGGTGATGTTTACAATGATGGAAGATTTTTTTTCTATTTAAGGTATTATATTAATTTTTTACCGCCAATGGTTATATCATTATATGTATACATGAAAGAAGATGACACAAAAAAATTACTTACAAAAGCTATATTGCTTGCATTAATTTTATATTTATTATTTAGAGTGGTATTTTTAAGAACTTTTGATATAAATGGAATAGAAGAATTTGATGTTGGAAAATTGTTTGAAGCATTTTCAATGGGCAAAGTGATTTCTTATTCTTTAGCATTTAAGATAAGCTTGCTGATAAGTATTATTTTGATAATGGTTTGTAAAAAATCGAACAGTATTTATATTTATTTTACATTAATAGTCAGCATGCTTTTTTATCAACAGCTGTATCAGTGTATATTTTTCAGGGGAAATATTTCTGAAACAACACAAGAATATACTGATAAATTTGTGGCATATAGCGAAAATGAAACATTAAGAACATATTTGGATAATTTCGGCAAGATTTATGTACATTCAAATAAAGTATATAAATTAGAATACTATATACAATTAATTATTCCGGAAATACAAGTTAAGCGATATGAAGAGAACTATGAGGATGATAATGAAGTAAAAATAGTATTTTCTAACGAAGATTTAACTACTTTTTTGGATAAAAAGTTATATTGCGTTAAATTAGATACAAATGAATATCTTTATACAGATACATATAAGGTACATAAAGATATAAATATGATAATAGCACAGATAGAGGAAGGATAAATGAATATAGGAATTTTAACATATGCAGGTGGATTGAATTATGGTGCACAGGCACAACTGTATGCGATGACAAATTATTTGAAGGAAAAAGGACACAATATTACAGTATTAATGTTTAAACCCAAATATTATTTTGTAAAAAATATAAAAATTGCATTGAGGGTAGAACCAAATTGGCAGAGGCATCCAAAGCATATTATGCAATCAATAAAAAGAATGAAAGCATTTAATAATTGGATAAAAAATATTCCTAATCAAATAGAGGTGAAAGACGGAAAAGAAGTAGATGGTTTGGATTTAGATTTAGTGATAGCAGGAAGCGATGAGATTTTAAATTGCAAACATCCTTTTTATGATGACATATATATAGGAAAAGATATAGATAAAACTGCATTGATTTATTATGCTCCAAGTACAGGAGCTTTATCAGTTGATTATGTGTTATCAGATGAACAGATAATGTGGTTTCAAAAATTTAAAAATTATTCCGCTAGAGATGTAGTTACAAAAAAATTTATTGAAAATAATGAACATCAAGAAGTTACTGTTGTATTGGATCCTACATTTTTATGGGAATTTAATGAAATTACATGTAAAACAAAGCTAGGGGAAAAAAGTATTGTATTATATTCATTTGATTCAATCGCTGATTATGCAGACGAAATAATTGATTATGCAAATAAACATGAATATGAAATTGTTTCTCTTGCAAGAGAATATAGATGGGCAAATATTAATTTGCCAGCAGCAACCGAGCAAGAGTGGATAACGTGTTTTCGTAATTGTGAAGTTGTTATTACGGATTCGTACCATGGCTTAGTTTTTGCTTTGAAAAATAAAAAGAAAGTTGTTTTAATATCGAGAGAAGACAAATTAAATAAGAATAATGGATTACTGGAATTTTTAGGAATACAAATGAGTTATTATAAAAAAGGTAGTATTGATAGATATTTACACACTGAGACTCTTGATTATTCAATAATAAATGAAAACATAAAAAAAAGAAAAATTGAATCTGAAAAGTATTTAAGTGAGGCATTGGAAAATATATGAATATAATATTAAAGATAATAATAGCTGTTTTGTTAATATATCTATTAAACATTTTGTTTTTATCGGTTTATTGCAGAATAGAACGAAAAATAGATAGCATGGTAAAACAAAAAACTAAAAATTCTAATCAAAAAACAGAAAAAATAGAAAATAGCAAGTCTTCTTTGAAAGAAAGAAAACTTGTGAATGCATTAAAAACTTTTTATAAAAATGCGGATCATTATTTTTATGGATGGATGCGGTATTGTCAGATGCGCATGAGTAAATATCCGAGTAATAGAATTAGAAAGATATTATATAAAAGAGTTTTTTGCATGGATATAGACAAAAAAACTGTCATAAGTGCAGGATGTGAGATTCGTTCTCCGTGGAATGTGCACATGGGAAATTGCATCATTGCGGGCAACTGCATAATTGATGGAAGATCAGGAATTATAATAGAAGACAATGTTGTTTTAGGCATGAATGTACATATTTGGACGCAAGAGCATGATGTCAATAGCCCAAGCTTTGCAGTTACACCTGAACATAGAGGTGAAGTTGTAATTGGTGAACGGGCATGGGTGTGTTCGGATTCTACCATATTGCCAGGGGTAAAAATAGGAGAAGGAGCTGTAATAGCAGCAAAGGCATTAGTCTGTAAAAACTGTGAACCATATGGCATATACGGAGGAGTACCGGCAAAAAAAATATCTGATAGGACAAGAAATTTGACATATGTTTTGTCAGGAAAACCGCATTGGCATTTTAATTAAGCATAATCATAAGGAAGGTGTATTTTGGAAGAAGCATTTACTTTTAATTATATAAAAAAAATAGAATGCACTGGATGTGAAGCATGTGCGAATATATGCCCTGTTGGAGCTATGGAGATGCGAAAAGATGAAAGTGGTTTTTTCTATCCATATACAAATTATAAGAAATGTATTGCATGTGGAAAATGTACTAGTGTATGCCATAGGGCAAAAGATAAGCAGGAGAATAACATAAATGAAATTGAAACTTATGCAGGATACTCAAAAAAGAAACAGATAGTATATAGTAGTTCTTCAGGTGGGTTATTTAGAATTTTTGCAGATGAATTCATGAAAATGTATCCCAATGGAAAGGTATGTGCCGTTATTTGGGATGAAGATTTTAAGGGAGTTCATCATGAATTGGGCGGAGAAGAACTTCTAGAAAGGATGCAACGCTCGAAGTATGTGCAAAGCAGGAAGAACCTGATATATAAAAGAATAAAAGAATGTTTAGAAAGAGAGACTCCTGTATTATTTGTGGGTTGTCCTTGTGAAGTTGCAGCTTTATCAACATTTTTGGGAAAAGAATATGACATTTTGTATAAGATTGATCTTGTGTGTCAGGGACCAACAGCACCTTCAGTTCTAGAAAACTATATAGAAAATTTAGAAAAAAAATACAAGTCTTCTGTAAAATCTATTAATTTAAGATTGCCGGCGGGGATAAATTGGATACCACAATGGAGCGATATTAGATTTGATAATAAGAAGAGATATGTCAGGGCATTTTATGAAACTGATTTGGGGATAGCAGTCCATTATATGCAAAGAGAATCTTGTTTTTCTTGTTATGTACGAGGAAAAAATAGATTTTCGGACATTACGTTAGGAGATTATCATGGCGTATCACCACAAGAACCATACTATAATGCTAAAGGAACATCAATATTATGCATAAATACAGCTAAGGGGAAGGCATTGCTAAAACTTGTTAAAGAGCAGGTTTATCTAGAAAAAGTAGAATATTCAAAGGTTGAAAAATACAATAAGCGTTTGACTGAACCAAGGGTAAGAGATGAAGCAGATAAAATCTTCTTGATTACGTATAAGAAAGAAGGATTAAAAAGAGCAATTAAGAAAACCTTGTCATGGAAGAAAAAGGTAAAATATTACTTACCAACGGTATTGGCAAATAAAATTAATGGCTATAAAGGTTGTGGAAAAAATGAAGAATAAACAGATAGTATATGGAACAGTCATTAACTATGCTACAGTTTTTGTGCAAATGATCAGTACAGTTGTTGTAACGCCTTATTTGATAAAAATATTTGGCGATAATGATTATGGAATATATAAAATTATAGTGTCGTTAGCGGCATATTTGATTATTTTAAATTTTGGCGTAGGAAACACATTGATACGTTTTTTGTCAGAATTGAGAGCGAAGGGTGAAGATAAAGGAGATGCAGCAAAAGCATTAGTTTCATTTTCAACAGCATTGAATTTTGTGGCGGGATTATTTGCTGTTTTAGTTGGATGTCTGATATTCCGTTTTATCCCTAATTTTTTTTCCAGCAGCTTATCAACGAGAGATTTGCAGCTCGCTAGAAATATTTTTATTATATTGTTAATTAGCGCTGTTTTTTCAATTCTAACAGATATATATATGTCTTATCTGTTTGTATATGAGAAATATACATATGTAAAAACAGTGGATTTGTTGAAATATCTGTTGAGGGTAGCATTGATATTTTCGTTGATAAACAAAGGAAAGTCGGCTACACTTATAGCGTATATAGATTTGTATGTATCAATATTTACATTTGGTGCAAACTTTTTATATGCGATTTGTAAAGGGAAAATGAAAATTGGCTTTTGCAATCTAAATAAAAATATGCCTATTTCTCCTAAAAAATTCTTTTCATATTCACTATTGTTTTTTTTTAATCTTATAATTGAACAGCTGATATGGAATACCGATTCAATAATAATTGGTATGCGATTAAATGCATCAATGGTTTCTATTTTTTCATCAGGAGCCATTATTTCAGCAGCTTTTAACAGTATGACACAAATTATTAGTACAATGATATTCCCAAAGATAGTTATGAAATTTAGTGAGAACAACCCGAAAGAAAAATCTACAGAAGTGATGATAAAGATAAGCCGGTTACAAGCATTTATTGCGTTCTATATACTGGGTGGATATTTAGTGGTAGGGAAGTTTTTTGTAACAGATATCTGGCTTGATTCTAGGTATGAATTGGCATGGACTACTAGCATGATAGTGATGGTAGGAACAATATTTAGCTCATTAATGGGAAGCGGACACTTGATTTTAAGAGCTATAAATAAACAGACATATTTTTTGGTGTGTGAGTTTGTGATATTTTTGGCTAATGTTGTGGCAACATATGTATTAGTTAAACCATTAGGAATAAAAGGTGCAGCCTATTCTACAACAGCAGCGTATGTTATAGGAATGTGTGTGTTTATAGTCCCATATCTCAAGAAAACGATTGGCTTGGATGTAAAAAGATATTTCCAAAATATTGTGCCAATTGTTGCTTCAATGGTATGTATGAGCATAGTATTATATGTTATTTCTAATAGAATTGGTATTACAAATAAGTTTGAAATGATTATATGGGGAATAATTTATACAGTGTTATATATAGCACTTGCTTATATGGTAAGTTCTGATGAGGAAAAAAAGGCATTAAAATCCATATAGATGAAGGAAGTAAATAAATGATAGTTTTAGGAATATTATGTTTGATAATAATGGTATTTATTTTATTGAATTATAGATATAAGAATTCGTTTTATTATCAAAATTTAGTTGAATTTGAAAATCGTCCTGTGAGAAAAATATATTGGTCCGACAAAATCAAAATGGTTAATTTGGGAAGTGTACATGCCAGATTTGCATTTCAGTACTTTAAAAATGAGGGAGTTAGTCTGGCCCGTGCACCACAATCTTTATATTATGATATTCAGTTACTGGAAAATTATTCGAAGCATATTCCACGAGATACAATTGTGGTTGCTTTTTTTCCTATTGGTTTATTTGCTTTAAAAAATTATACATCATTGAATCAAATTGCAAAGTATTATTATGAACTGCCCAAAGATAGAATAGAAAAATATTCGCTTCTCAAGTATATAATTGCGGTAAAATATCCAATTTTGTATGCAGGGAAAAAAGCAATATATAGTATTGTAAATAGAAAAATTGACTCAGAATGGTCATATCAAAAATGTGTTGTATCTGAAGAAAGATTGAAAAAAATAGCACAGGAACATTGTGATGTCTGGAAGAAACAGTTTCAATTAGAGAATTTGACAGATGCAGATACAACTCATTTAATACCATGCTTTGAATATAATCGAAAGTTATTAGAAAGATTGGTGGACAAATGTAAAGCACAGGGATGGAAACTTGTTTTTGTGACTGGTCCTATGGCACGGCAGATGAACGAAATGTTTTCTGAAAAATTTTTACAAAATTTTTACTATTCGAATTTTCAGGATATAGCAGAAAAAAATAATGTTTTACATTTAGATTATAGACTGGATGATACATTTCAAGATGATAATAATTTGTTTTGGAATGGAGTTGATTGGTTATCTGAGACTGGAAGACGAGTTTTTATGGAAAAATTAGAGAATGATTTATATAAAAATGGATATTGGGAAGGAGACCAGCCATGAATAAAATTAGCCGTACTTTAAAAAAAATGTTTGGTAAAAAGGTTTATGTAGATATTTCAACAACTCAAAGTGGAAATTTGCTAAGAGATAAATGCGTGGTTATTACTGGTGGTTCTGAAGGGATTGGAGCAGCTATTGCCCGCAAGTGTATTAGTCAAGGGGCAAGAGTTTTGATAACAGGGAGAGATGAGGTAAAATTACATAACTTTGCAGATGCAGTGGATAGAGATAAAGTCAGCGTTTTGAATTGGGATATATCCGATTGCACAGTTATAGAAGAAAAATTCAAACAAGTACTTAATGAATTGGGACAAGTTGATATTTGGATTAATAATGCCGGAATATATAGGGATGTTAATTACAGTTCATGCAGGTTACGGGATTGGGATGAGATAATGTCGACCAATATCAGAGGACCATATTTCGCTACAAACAGAGTGGCTAATTATTTTATAGAAGAAAAAATCAAAGGAGTTATATTAAATATTTCGTCTGAGACAGGAAAAGTAGCAGGCACAAATCCATATGGTTTTTCGAAAAATATAATTATGCAATATACAGAGGGGCTTGCAGTAGAATTAGGGAAATATGGAATTCGTTCGAATGCAATTGCCCCAGGTGGAGTTGCTACAAAGATTGCGGGAAGGACAACAGGTGACGAATTATCATTTCCTGCATTAGGTGGAAGATTAATTACATGTGAAGAAATTGCGGAGTTAGCATTGTTTTTAGTAGCACCTTTAAGTTCATGCATTAATGGACAAGTGATTTATGCTAACGAAGGTAATACTATTGTTATACCAAGTGGAAATATTTATTAGGAGAAAAGAATAAATGTTAGCAATCATAATGGCAGGTGGTAGAGGAACTCGTATTTCAGCTATTGCCCAAGATATACCAAAACCAATGATTCCAATATGTGGAGTGCCGGTATTGGAGAGAGAAATAGTCTGTCTTAGAAATCAGGGATTTACAGATATTATCCTTACTGTGAGTCATATGGGAGAAGTAATTATGGATTACTTCAAGGATGGAAGTCAGCTGGGAGTGCATATTAGTTATTACTTTGAAAAAGAGCCGCTGGGCAATGCTGGGGCATTATTCCGGTTGAGACAGGAAATAGAAGAATCTGGAGATGATTCGTTTTTACTATTAAATGCAGATGCTATATTTGACGTTGATTTTAATAGAATGGTAACATTTCACAGAGAAAAGAAGGCTGAAGTGACTTTATTTACTCATCCGAATGCACATCCTTATGATAGTGGACTTATTATTGTTAATCGCAACGAACAGGTGGACAAATGGTTGGCAAAAGAGGATAAGAGACCTAGGTGGTATCAGAATAGAGTGAATGCGGGCTTACATGTTATTGCGAATAGGGCTATAGATGAATATTTGAAATTACTGGCAGATGATGAGAAGATGGTTGCCTCAGATGCAGGAGTGCATAGTGATAAGATGGCAATCGTACCCATTGGAAAAGTTGACCTTGATCGTCAGATTTTGAAACCATTATCTGGAACAGGAAAGATGTATGTATACGATAGCCCGGAATATGTAAAAGATATGGGGACACCAGAAAGGTATTATGGTGTATGCAAAGATTATGAAAAAGGAATTGTTCAGGCAAAAAATTTGTCAAATAAGCAGAAGGCTATTTTTTTGGATCGGGATGGTACGATAAATAAATATGTAGGATTTTTGAGAAATATTGATGAATTTGAATTGTTGCCAGGCGTGATAGAAGCAATCAAAAAAATTAATGCATCAGGTTATCTGGCTATTGTAGTGACTAATCAACCGGTAATTGCACGAGGCGAAGTGTCTTATGGAGAACTGGAAGAGATTCATAATAAGATGGAAACACTTTTAGGAGAGAAAGGTGCATATATAGATGCAATTTACTATTGCCCACATCATCCAGACAAGGGATATGATGGTGAAATACCAGAGTTGAAGTTTGAATGTGATTGCAGAAAACCAAAACCTGGGATGTTGTGGAAGGCAGCAACTGATTTTAATGTTGATTTGTCAAAATCATGGATGATTGGTGATGGAGAAAATGATGTATTGGCTGGAAAAAATGCTAGGTGTAAGACTGGATATATAAAACGTGAAAATAAGCTGATAGAAGCTGATATAACAGGTGAATCTTTGCTTGAGGTAATTACGAAAATTCTTAATTAGAATTTTATGAAGGAGAAATATGAGACATTTAGAAAAAAAATTAGGGAAACATATTGATTTGTTGATACAGCGATATCCTGTTTTAGAGTTGTGCAGGCAGGATATAATAGATGGTTATTTAGTTATGGAGGAGGCTTATGAAAATAACCATAAGCTTTTGATTGCAGGCAATGGTGGCTCGGCTGCTGATTCAGAACATATTGCGGGAGAGCTTATGAAACGTTTTAAAACTCCGCGAAAAGTATCAGCAGAATTTGCCAAGAAACTTTGTGAGGTGGATTCAGAGAGAGGACCATCTTTAGCTGAAAATCTGGAATGTGGTCTGATGGCTATTCCACTTGTTGCACATGAAGCACTTACTACTGCGTATATTAATGATGTGGATGGACTTGGTGTATTTGCACAGCAATTATTCGGATATGGAAGAGAAGGGGATGTTTTTCTTGGAATTTCTACATCAGGGAATAGTAAAAATATTATAAGTGCAACTGTTGTTGCAAGAGCATTGGGAATTAAGATTGTTGGACTTACGGGGGCAAAAGGTGGAGAACTTGCAAGTGTTTCGGATGTGGTAGTAAAAGTTCCAGAGACAGAAACCTATATGATTCAAGAACTGCATTTGCCAGTATACCATTGTTGGTGCTTGATGTTGGAGGAACATTTTTTTGGATAGTTATGTTCGTTATAAAAAAGGGTTCAAGTACGAAATAAAAAAGTAAGTTTGTAAGGAAGGAAATATGATATGAGGGAAAAAGTTGTGAATAGTGCAGACTATATTATAAAAATATTGTCTGTTCTTGTATCAGTATACTTTGTCAGTTCATTAGTATATAGAAATATATATATATGTGTTTCATTGGACCTGTTAATGTATCTAATGTCAGCTATTGTAATTGTGGATTATGTAATGTATGCATTTGATACATATAAAATAAATTATGCAGAAAATAAAATAATAAGAGGATGTATATGGACGATAACAGCTTGCGTATGTAATGTGAAAATATTGATAATATTATTTGTTGTTTCATTGCTATTTTGGCTTTATATATCCAATGAAAAAAGAAGAAAATTTGATTTTTCGTTTACATTTATGGTGGCATGTTTTGGCATGGAAATCATTAGCGTTATTGATATAATGTATGATTGCGAATATAGACATGGCGCAAAAATGCTGAATAGCTCGCTGGCAGTAGATATTTTGACAGTAATATCAGTATTGATGTATATATATTCAGACAAGATATTTACATGGATGGCAAAATTACCGGCAATTGAAAGAATGACAAATTATAATAGTGTGAATTTTAATGAGGAAACACTTTGGCAGAAGAGGATGACATATGTTGGAGTAATACTTATTGGGTTATTATTGGGATTACATACGTATAATTCTTTTGTCATTAATAAAGATATTTCGAGAATATTTATATTATCATTGATGATGATACTACAAATTGTAATTGTGTATTTTTTATATGACAAGGTATGCAGTGACCTAGGCAGAACAGTCAATCTGTTTATAGCAGTAATTACGGTTTGCTTGCCATATATTAATTGTAAAAATTACAGCTTGAAAATGTCTCTTATATATTGTTCAGCGTTTGCAATTTGGTATTGCTGTTTCAAGTTTATAAAGAATAAGAAATGGAGTTGGATAATTGCTACAGTTTTGGCGATTTGTGCGGTTGCTTTTTTGGTTGTAAATGGTTATTATATTATCCCTTTCATAAATGTTGGCATCGGGATTCTTTTGGGAAAGATATTTAAAAAGAAGGAATGTTATTTAATTATTTTATGCATTATATTGATAATATGTGGTCAGGTGTTGTTTGATTATAAATATATAACACCAATGAAAGAATATGATGAAGTAATTAATACTTGCTATGATATCAATGAAAAAGTGGATGTTGACATGTTTTATGTGGGAGAAGATTCTCATATGATAAAGATGTTAAAAGATGGAGATATAACATTTAATTCAACAACCTGCGATAATATAACGGAAAGTGGAGTGATTATATTTGATGCCGCTATTCCAGAAAAATATATTATACATAAATATGTTGTGTTAGAAGACAATCAATTTATTGTTTGCTTTAACGATGAAAGTTTAGCGGAAAATTATCAAAATATGGGAGGAAAATATTCGAAGAAAGAATGTGATGCTCAATTGAATATAGACTATAAGCAGAAAACACACATGGCAGAAGTAACAGTCTCAAATGTAACGGAAGGGTATCATGACCTATCTGTGGCAGTCTGGAAAGGTAATGAGGAGCCAATATGGTATAATTTTGTGGATCATGGAGATGGACAGTTTCAAGTTAATGTAAAGTTGAAAAAATATAAGGAAAATGAAAGGATTAATTTTCATATATATGGGACATTTGAACAGGAAGACCCAAATATTATAATAGGAAGTGATTATTTAATCCCAGCGATTGAACAATAATCAGAAGTATAACAATAACAACAGAGAGGATAAGATAATGGTCTTGGCAGTAATACCGGCTCGTGGCGGCTCAAAAGGAATACCACGGAAAAATGTCCGTTTGATGAATGGAAAACCACTTATTTATTATGCAATTCATAATGCAAAGAATTGTCCAAGCATTGATGATGTTGTAGTTTCATCTGATGATGAAGAGATTTTGAAAATAGCTTCTTCTTATGGTGTAGAGACCATGACCAGAGACAGTGAACTGGCAAAGGATGCCGTGACATTAGACCCGGTTATCTATGATGCAGTCTGCACTATGGAAAAGAAGAAAGGGATTCAGTATGATGTGGTAATTACCTTACAGGTAACATCACCGTTACTTTCTTCTGATACCTTGGATAAGGCTTTGGAAAGCTTTTTGGCTTCTTCCGATGATACTTATATCAGTGTGGTAAATAAGCCGCATTTATCCTGGACGAAGAAAGATGGCTGTTATGTACCGAATTATGAGAAACGTCTGAACCGTCAGCAGTTACCGCCGAACTATCTTGAGACAGGTGCATTTCTGATTACAAGAAGAGAATGTATGGAGGTAAACAGCCGCATTGGAAAGAAGGTTTCTGTCTATGAGATGCCGGAGCGTGAGGCAGTGGATATTGATGCTGCTTCCGACTGGGTATTGTGTGAGTATGAACTGAAAAAGAAACGGATTATTCTTCGGGCAGATGGATACAAAGAGCTTGGAATGGGACACATTTATCACTGCCTGACACTGGCATATAATCTGACCGGACAGGAGATTCTCTTTGTGACAAAAGAGCAGCATGAACCGGGACTGAAGAAACTGCAGGAAGCAAATATGCCGGTACATACCATTAAGAGTGACGAAGAATTCATGGAATTCGTGCAGGAATGGAAGCCGGACGTAGTAGTAAATGACTGCCTTAATACAGAAGCAGATTACATCAAAGAATTAAAGAAATATGTGAAACGTGTCGTAACCATAGAAGATCTCGGCGAGGGAGCCGATTATGCAGATGTAGTGATTAATGCTCTGTATGAAGATCATACCAGAGGAGATAATTATTACTGGGGATCCAATTATGTATGTCTTCGGGATGAATTTTTCTGTGCCACACCATCCGTATTTCATGAACAGGTGCAGAATATAGTGGTTATCTTCGGTGGAACAGACCCTTCGAACTTTACCAAGAGAATCTATGAGATGGCAAAGCGGATTCATAAGGATTATCCTGAGATTAAATTCCATTTTGCACTGGGCGTAGGGTATGACCAGAAAGCAAATCAGATTGAGACAGATGAAATAGCAGGCATCTATGTAGAGCAGAATTTAAAACACATCAGCGACCTTTTTGGCAAGGCAGACCTGGCATTTACTTCTCAGGGCAGAACCGTCTATGAGCTTGCCACCATAGGCGTACCGGCAGTGGTTATGGCTCAGAATGAGCGTGAGATGAAGCACACCTTTGCACAGATGAACAATGGTTTCTTAAATCTTGGACTTGGAATCAATGTGGCAGATGAAACCATTGAGACAACCTTCCGCTGGCTGGTTGATACACCACAGATTCGAAAGGAAATGCAAAGCCTGATGATGCGTCATGACTTGAAATCCGGTATTAAGAGGGTAATCGGATTAATTTTGGAGGACGAAGAATAGATTTTGGTAGCAAGAGTGAGACCATTGAGACTAAAAATGAGACCATTGAGACCAAAGTGAGACTAATTGGAGAACAAATATGCAGAAGAACATAGCATGGCTTTCGAGCCTGCGTGGAATAGGCTGCCTCTTCGTACTGGCAGCACATCTTGGCGCAAGCTCGACAAATTATGGAATGTATTTTAACGGCTGCGGCAAAATAGGTGTCTGGTTGTTTATGATTTTCAGTGGATTCTGGTTTCTGTATCCGCTCTGCCAGAGGCAGCAGGCTTTGAAGGGGCGGAATCTTATGGGCTATTATGGCAAGAAAATCATCCGGATTATGATACCATATCTGGCAGTTCTGCTGATTTCCATGGGACTGGGATTTATTCCGGATGGAAAGGAACTGTTGCGGCATTTGTTGCTGGTAGATGGATTCGGACATTTCTGGTATATGCCGGTTATTATGAAATTTTTCCTGATTGCACCGCTGTTCTGGCTGTTGCAGCAGATGATAAGGAATAAAAAATGGCTGTTTGCAATAATCGCAGGAATTGGAATTGCACTGTCAGTAGTATTTCCGTTTACCACATACACAGAAAATTCCACGCAACTGCGGTGGTATGTTCCGGTATTTTTAATGGGAATGCTTCTTGCAATTATCTGGGACTTCTGGAATAACTGGAAGGAAAACAGCATAGGAGCAGATGTAATTGTATTGGCACTGGTAGTAATATTATTTTCCCTTACACCGTGGTTCCGGCAGAAGTTGTGGGGAATAGAGCCATCTGCTTATCTGCAGAATAAATATCTGCTGATGGGGGGATTGTGGTGCCTTATTATTCTTGGAATCGTAAAAGGGAAAATATGGAAAGCATGGCTTAATAAGAGCCGCATCCTGCAATGGATTGGAGAAATCAGCTTTCCGCTGTACCTCATTCATTTCCCAATCTTAATGCGGTTAAATACTACGGAAATGGGATGGACGAAAAAAGTGATTATTGTATTGGTTACAAGTATTTTACTGGCGGCAATTCTCCATTGGGGCGTGGAAAAGCCATGTATCACATTGTCAAAGAAACTGACAGAATATAAAAAGTCAGAGAAGTAAAGGAGAAATGAATATGAGTAAAATTATCGAACGTGCTCTGACACATAAAGCAGTACTGATTGCAGAGATTGGTGTAAATTATTATGACATTGCAAAGAAAATGAACATTTCCAATATGGAAGCTGCAAAGTTAATGATCAAGAAAGCCAAGGATGCCGGAATCCATGCAGTAAAATTCCAGACCTATAAAGCTGATACGCTGGCAGCAAAGGATTCTCCATCTTACTGGGATACCACGGAAGAGACCACAACATCCCAGCATGAGTTGTTTCAGAAATTTGACCAGTTTGGCGAAAAAGAATATCAGGAGCTGAAGGATTACAGTGATGAAATTGGCATTGAATTTTTATCCACTGCATTTGATATTGAATCAGCAGATTATCTCGATAAGATGATGGAGGTATACAAAGTATCTTCTTCTGATATGAATAATCTTCCGTTTGTGGAATATCAGGCAAAGAAAAAGAAACCAATGCTCATTTCCGTAGGTGCAGCCAATGAGGATGAGATTGACCGCATGATAGCAACTGTCCGTAAGGTAAATAACCAGCCGCTTTGCATTCTGCATTGTGTGCTGGAGTATCCGACTCCGTATGAGCATGCTAACTTAAATAAGATAGCAAGCCTGAAAGAAAAGTATAAGGATCTGATTATCGGATATTCAGACCATACAAAACCGGATGCCTGCGCAGATGTAATCAAAACAGCGTACAATCTGGGCGCGGTAGTGATAGAGAAGCATTTTACACTGGACAAGACCTTAAAAGGAAATGATCACTATCATGCTATGGATCCGGAGGATGCAAGAAAGATTCTTTCAGGAATTGAATTTATTGATACCATTCGTGGCAAAGGTGATTTATGCTGCTTAGAGACAGAGCAGACTGCCAGAAAGAATGCAAGACGTTCTCTGGTAACAACCTGCGATATTGCAAAAGGAACCGTAATCACAAGAGAAATGTTGACCTTCAAGAGACCGGGAACCGGAATTTCTCCGGAGCGGATGGAAGAAATTATTGGACGCACGCTGAAGGTGGATGTGGCAGAGGATACGATTTTGAAGGATGAAATGTTAGGATAATTAGAGAAGGAATAGTGCAAGAATAGAAAATTCTGAAATTAAAAAATTATATTATGGAAATAATGTAGTATTGGTCGTATTATTATAGTTCTGGTTGATTCAGATGAAAGAGGCATCATATGTAGTTGCTGATATGGTTTGAGTCTTTTACTTTATAACTAAATGGATGTAGTAAGAATGGGGATAGTGTAAAATGTTTATGCAATTGTTAATATATTACTATGATTTAATAAAAAAAGAAAAGTATAGCAAAAATCCCAGATGGATGACATTTTTAATTGTTTTTTCTATTGCAGTTTTGATCATAGGAACAATATTGTCGGTTTCTAATTGTATGATAGGTATGAACATTATGTATTTGTTAGCGTTTTGTTCGATTATTGTAATGATATTCAAATCTGAAAGTATTCCTAAAAAAATAATTACGCCTAAAGATTATCATGAAAAAATTCTTATGCAATTAAAAAAGACATTAGATGAAGCTCAAATTAAAAATAAAGAATCTTTGCAGGCAATTATTGAACAATGTAGGGATTACGAACAAATTGAAACAAATAATGGTTGGAATAAATTTATAGACATTTTTAATTTGATGATATGCCCATTAGTAATAACATCAGGCTCTATTATATTTAGCATGGTGAATAAAAAAGAAAGTTTGCTGATATTGGGCGGTATGATAGTAATAGTTTTGTTATTTATTTTAGTTACAGGATGGATTCTTCCTGAGATTAAAAGTTGGTTGAATAGTTATAAAACGGTTGCAAAGAAAATGAGGGGCGATTTAGAAATTATACTTTCAGAATATTATAATGATAAATAATGTGGTTTAAAGAGGTAACAACATACATAATTGTTTCATAACAAAAGCGCGATAGAAAGGGAGGAGGCTAAATGATTCCATTAAAAATAGAAACATTACTAGAAGGGCGTGTTGTAGAGCATGACCGCGTTGAATATAAGACTGGGTGGAATCCAAATGCTATTATTCATTCAATCTGTGCATTTGCAAATGATTATGATAATACGAATGGTGGTTATATTGTAATTGGAGTAAAGGAAAAGGATGGGATGCCGGTATTTCCATTGGAAGGACTACCAAAGGAAAATCTTGATATAATTCAGCAGGAAATATTTCAATATTGTAATATGATAGTTCCAAGGTATATTCCAAGAATGGAGATAATTGATTATAAAAAAACAGGGACATTTTTAGTATATCTATGGTGCCCGGCGGGTGACAGTGGACCATATCAGGCGCCTCATACGGTCTATGGAGTGAAAGGGGAAAAGATTGATAAGACCATGAAATATTGGATTCGCCCAGCTTCATTAACAACGGACGCAAAACAGGATGAGGTTTCTGAACTTTTTGACAAATTTAATTCCGTTCCATATGATGACCGGATAAATCGGAAAGCAAGAATAGATGATATTAGACGAGGATATATGGAGGATTTTATTAGAAAAAGTAATAGTAGTCTGATAAATGGACTGAATAACAGTTCTTTAGAAGATTTATTACTTGCACAGGAAGTCGCAGATGAAACAGACACAGAGCTTGATATTAGAAATATAGGCGTATTGATGTTTGCAGAACATCCAGAAAAATTAATTCCTGGAGCACAGATAGAATTAATTCGATTCAATACGGAAGAGGCAGAGGCTTCCGATGATTTTATAGAAAAAACATTTACGGGACCTATTTGGAAACAGATTCAGGATGCGTTAGATTATATAAATACAACAGTGATAGAGGAAAAAGTAGTTAAGATTAAGGGGAAAGCAGAGGCAGAGCGTTTTTATAATTATCCTTATAATGCATTGGAAGAAGCATTAGTAAATGCAGTGTTCCATAAGTCTTACCGTGAACCTGAACCAGTAGAAATTCGTATTTATGTAGATAGTATACAGATTATTAATTATCCCGGACTTGCAAAATGGATTAATCTTGAAAAGTTTGAGGCTGGAAAAATCAGGGGCAGAAAGTACCGGAACAGAAGAATTGGAGAATTATTTAAAGAAATTGATTTGTCTGAGAAAAAGGGAACCGGAATTTCTAAAATAATACGGGAATTAAGGCAAAATGGTTCCCCTGAGCCAGAATTTGAAATGGATAATGATAGAAATTATCTAAATACTATTATTTATATCCGCAGTGGATTTGAAAAAACAGATGTTACATCAGGAATGAATAAAAATGTATCAAGTGAGGCTTTAAGTGAGGCTTTAAATGAGGCTTTAAATAAAAACGAATTAGTTATAGTAAATCTGATAAAGAATAATCCTGCTATAAAACAGAAAGACATCGTTGAATTAACTGGTATTTCAAGATCACAGGTGCAACGGATTATGAAGTCTTTACAGGAGCGAAATATAATTATGCATGAGGATTCAAAGAAAACAGGAAGATGGATAATATGGTAACTGCCAATCAAAAGAGAAGAGGCTTTATTAATTTATGAAGAAGGATTTGTTAAGACCGAACTGCTATATGCAGATTGTCGATGGACAGATTCGTTCTTTTGCAGATTCAACGGAGAAAAAGTTACGCAAGGCACATAATCTGAGAAAGATGTACCAGGCGGGGCGTTTGATGGAAAATATGAAACTGCATCTTAAAAAGATATTAGAGCGAGCATTGTGTTGAAAAAAGTCATCAAAACAAGTAACATGGGATTATATAAATGTGTAAACAAATAAAAAATTAAGGAGGGCACCAATGAAGAAAAAAGTAGGAAACAGATTAATTGCCTTGTTACTGGCATTATTTATGGCAGTAACCATGATGCCGGATATGGCGGTTGGGGCAGAAGAAACAGATAATAGTTCTGCTTCGACAGAACGGAAATGTGGTTATGAACAACCAGAGTTTATCTATGTTGAAGATACAGGTGATGTTGATATAGATAAGCCCATGTTATATAGTGCACAGTATAATACAGCAGATGCATCTTATTGGTCATTGTATGGATCAAACTATTATTATGGTGAGATGACTAGTGAAGAAAAGAAATTTTACGATGCACTTTATAATGTAAATATGGCATTTCTTACAGGTACAGCAGATGCAGATTATATTCAAGCGTCTTATTGTTCAGGATTCGTTTCGATTGGAAATCTTGATGATGATACGGCAAAAAGAATTGCTCAGATTGTCCAGATGTCTAATCCGCAGTTTTATTTTGCAAATGAAGCAATAATGTGTAGGACTACTGCAGATGGAAAACATATTCGGGCAATATCATTATGTGTATATGATGATTTCGCAAATGGTATTGAAAGGGAAAATATTACTAGTAAAATTAAGGTTAAATTGGATACATGGGTAGCATCGATTAAGAGCAAAGCGACAATTCTTGATATGGAGCAGGAAGCACATGACATTATTATGCAGAATTGCTGGTACTCTGAGGAGGGAAGCTATCATCAGAGCAGTGCCGGAGTTCTGTTAGAAGGTAAAGCAGTATGTGCCGGTTATGCGGAAACCTTTGAAATGCTTTGCAATGCAGTTGGTATTCAGACGGTATGCGTTACCAGCAGCAGTCATGAGTGGAACAAAGTAAAATTATATGGCAGATGGTATGTAGTGGACTGTACCTGGGATGATGATAAAGATGATACAACCGGAACTGTCTATAGTTATTGGTGTTTTAATGTATCCGATAATTTCAGTGATGAATATGGCAAGTGGTCACATGAAGCAGAAAGCTGGTGGAGCAGCTATAGTGTTCCGGTCTGTGAGAATGACAAAGTAATTACAGATAGAGACTATAACTATCAGGGAGTGGATTATTCGTCAGTATTTGATGTGGATTATTATTTGAAAACCTACCCGGATATTAAAGCAGCTTTCGGTGCAGATGAGAATCAGGCATTTATGCATTTTATTAACTGCGGAATGGCAGAAGGACGTCAGGGAAAATCAAGCTTTAATGTAATCTCTTATAAGAACAGGTATAAGGATTTAAGGATGGCATTTGGCAATAATTTACGCTCTTATTATTTGCATTACATATCAAATGGTAAAGCAGAAGGACGTAAGGCGACTGGTGATGTGGCGATTACGGATGGTGTCTCCGTATATAATGGAGTAGACTATTCCGCAGTATATAATTACAGCTATTATATTAAGAAGTATCCAGATATTGCAAAGGCGTTTCCAAATGATGATATCAGTACACTGGCTCATTTTATGACATGCGGCATGAATGAAAAACGTCAGGGAAATATGAACTTTGATGTGAATTCTTATTACAATCGATATGCTGATTTACGGAGTGCGTTTGGTACAAACTGGAGTGCTTATTATCTTCATTATATACAGAATGGCAAGGCGGAAGGCCGGAAAGGAACTGGAACTAAGTCTATTCAGGGAACAACTGTATACAATGGAGTAGATTATTCCGCTGTTTATAATATGAGTGATTATCTGAACAAGAATACAGATGTGAAGAAAGCTGTTGGCGGGGATGACCTTGCTGCGATTGCTCATTTTGTGAATTATGGTATGAAGGAAGGTCGCCAGGCAAGCAGTAAATTCGATGTGAATTCTTATCGTATGCGCTATAAAGATTTGAGAAGTGCATTTGGCTATGATTTGGCAGCTTATTATTACCATTATATGAGTTCCGGTAAAGCAGAGGGTCGTCAGGCAACTGGAAAAGTAACAAGCATTGATGCGATTACCGTATACAATGGAGTTGATTACAGTGCAGTATATGACTTTAATTATTATCTGAGTGCAAATCCGGATATCAAGGCAGCATTTGGAAATGATGATCTGGCTGTATTGTCACATTTCGTGAATTATGGCATGAAGGAAGGCCGTCGTAGTTGTGAAGCATTTAATGTGTTGACCTACCGTGAGAAAAACGGAGACTTAAAAGCCGCATTTGGCGATGATTTGAAACAGTATTATATCCATTATATAAACTATGGTAAAAATGAAGGAAGAAAAGCTGCATAGATTGGAATGCAGATAAGAAAGGCTGTTGCACAGGCAGATGAAATTTGACGGTGTAGCAGCTTTTTCCCATTTTGTGACAAAATTCTTAAGATTTTCATAATGACAAGTAGTAATTCTTTAAAGTAGATTCATATCGTGTTACAATACAAACAGTTATGCAAACAGAAAAATATGGAGAAAATACTTATGAGAAAAACATGGAGACGACAGCTTGCCTTGGGGCTGGCAGTGGTAACAATATGGACGGGTGGAAATGCAGAACATTTCTATGCGGGGCAGAAAGATTGTGAGACTTTGGCAATCAGTACAGAGAGGCTGACAGATACAGAACAGAAAATCAATCTGGATAAAGTCAATTATCAGTTGAAGAAAAGTGCGTATGCACCTGTTTTTGATGCGTCCTATTATGCAAAGAATAATAAGGATTTAAAAATAGCATTTGGAAATGATGAAAATGCACTTTTTCAACATTTCTTAAATTACGGAATGTCAGAAGGCCGTCAGGCAAGTGCGGAATTTAATGTAAAGTCTTATCGGAATGCTTATGCAGATTTACGACAGGCATTTGGAAATGATTTAAAGAGTTATTATCTGCATTATATGAATTATGGTAAGAGAGAAGGCAGAAAGGCAGCCGGTGTTACAATCTTGCAGAATCCGGTTACAGTATATAATGGCGTAAATTATTCATCTGTATATAATTACAATTACTATATCAGCAGGAATCCGGATGTCGCAAGGGCATTTCCAGATGATGACATCAGTACTCTGGCACATTTTGTGAATTATGGAATGACAGAGGGACGCCGGGGATCACAGAATTTTGATGTAGCATCATACCGGAATGCGTATGCAGATTTGAGACAGGCATTTGGAAATGATTGGAAAAGCTATTATCTGCATTATATGAATTGTGGTAAGAGGGAAGGAAGAAAGACAACCGGTGTCACTTCATTGCAGAACCCTGTCACAGCATATAATGGAAAAGATTATGCAGCCGTATATAACTATGATTATTATATTTCAAAATACAGTGATTTAAAGAAAGCATTTGCCGGAGACGACAGCGCAGCAATCCGCCATTTCGTGGAATGCGGAATGGCAGAGGGCAGACAGGCAAGCAGCGAATTTATACTGAATGTATATAAGAGCAATTACAGTGATTTAAGAGCTGCATTTGGCAATGATAATAAGAACTATTATCTTCATTACATAGATTGTGGTAAAAAGGAAGGCAGAAATGCAGTAACGAAGATTGGTACACCGCCGAAGCCAGAACCAAATCCGGAACCGGAAGAGCCGGCAACAACGGAGGATAAGATTAAAGCAAAGGTTGCAAAAATCAGTAACGATTATGGCGTGACAGTCCTGACTGGAGATTCGGCAGGTTTCTATTGGACGGATACTTATTGTTCCGGAGAGACAGACCCGGAGACAACGCTTACCTGGATTACAATGGTGGATGAACAGATGGCAAGATATCCGAAAGGTTTTTTTACAGACATGCAGGATATTACTACGGTAACCATAAAGCTGGTACATAATCTAGATGCCGGCGGAGGTTCTTTTGCAGGAGTGACAAGCAGGGAGTATGGAGATCAGATGTTTATTGCACTAAATACATCCCAGTCCTTTTTACTGTCTGATAGAACCTTTAATCATGAAATGATGCATCTGATTGAATATTATATAGAAGCAAAATCATGGAATGCTTCCACACAGCAGTATGAATCACCATTAAAAGCAACGGAAGCAATTAGACCGGATGCAGAAGTGAACAGTACAAATAGTGATTATACCACATCGGACTATAACAGAGGGTGTGAAGAACAATATTATATTTCTGCTTATGCCAAGACCAATGGAAGGGAAGACCGGGCAGAAACATTCACAGATTATATGTTCCGTGCCTATAAGAAGGACTATATGATAAGGGCAGACTATCCGATTCCAAAGAAACAGCAGATTATTGCCGACTGTATCAGACGGTATTTTCCATCAGCAGCAAGCCAGCCGGCAGGCAGTCTTTCCTGGGAAAAGTGGTTGCCATAATCAGATAAAGTGTTAAAATAGATAGTTAGTAAAAAGAAACAAGTAGTAAAGCAGCAAAGGAGCAAAGATAAAATGAAAAAGAAATGGAGCAGAAAAGCAGCCCTTTTGCTGGCAGCAGTAACAATTCTTACCAGCCTGCCTACAGAATATCTGTATGCAGCACAAACGCAGGAAACACAGGATACTGTAACGCCAGAAGAGCAGAGCAATGAGGAAACAGTAATAGACACAGCCCTTACCGGACAAGAGAGTATTACAGACACTGAGCAGGAAACGACAGAGGCAGTAGAAGGAACAACCGCTACAGAAGAAACTGCTGATGGAACAGAAACTGCCGGAAAGTCAGAAATAGAAACACAGAGTGCGGACACACAAAATGCAGTGACAGCAGATATATTGGCAGCAGAAGATTTACTGAATTATCTGGTATTAGATAATGCGTACATAGCAGTTGGCGGTACACAGAATGTAGTTGCCAATATCGGAAATGAAGATTTAGCTATTGGTGGTGGCAGATTACTGTATCACAGAGTATCTGATGGAGCAGCTTATGAGATGGCAGCTACAGAGACAGATGGAAACGGTCTCAGATTTTCAGAGACTTTTGCAGATGAGAGCCGTACCGGTGAATATGCACTGGATGCTATCATTTATGAGAAAGATGCTCAGGAATATCAGATTAATTTATCTGATGCAGGAATGGACGTTAGGTTTGGTGTCAATACAGAAGTAGAGACCAATCCGGATGCAGAAGTAGTAGATGAAGCGACCACAGATGTAGATATGGATGTAGTAAGCTTTGATGAAAATGGCAATCAGACATCAGAAGATTCGATTGCAGATGCCATTGCAACCCAGAAAGCAGAAGCAGCAGAATCCGGAATAAGCACAGCACGTTATAATGGAAATGTGGTTGTTGTCTTAGACCCGGGGCACGATGGAACCCATGGCGGAAGTTCTGCAAATGGATTCGTGGAAGCACAGCTGAATCTGAAAATTGCACAGTATTGTAAAGCGGAACTGGAAGAATACTATGGTGTGACTGTATATATGACGAGAGATTCTGCCTCCTGCCCGAATGGTGGGGGAGATAATAAATCCTGCCTCCAGCGGAGAGCTGATATAGCAAGAGATATGGGAGCAAATCTTTTTGTCTCTCTACATAATAATTATTCCAGTGCATCCAGTGCATCCGGTGCAGAAATCTGGTATCCGAACCAGAATTATAACCCATGGACCAGTCAGGTGGGTGGCTCTGCAGCATCCTGTATATTAGAACAGTTGACCAGCCTCGGATTAAAAGGCAGAGGGACACAGATAAGAAATGCAAATGAGGATAAATATCCGGATGGTTCGGCAGCAGATTATTATGCAGTAATCAGACACTGTAAGGAATATGGTATCCCTGGAATTATTGTAGAGCATGCTTTTATGTCTAATTCTTCAGATGCTGCTAACTTTCTTTCCAATGATGAAGGATTAAAAAAACTTGGTGTGGCAGATGCAACCGGAATTGCACAGTATTTTGGGTTAAAGAAAGAGAAACCGGAAGAATATTCAGCAGTATTTGATGCTGCATATTATGCAGACCGCTATCCTGATTTAAAGACAGCATTTGGCAATGATGACAGTGCATTATTACAGCATTTTATACAATATGGTATGGCAGAAGGACGCCAGGGAAGTTCCCAGTTTGATGTATATTCATATAAGAATCTGTACCCTGATTTGAGGGCAGCATTTGGTAATAATTTAAAGAGTTATTATATGCACTATATTAGTAGTGGAAAGTCAGAAGGCAGAAAAGCCACAGGTGTAAATACATTACAAAAGCCGATAACGACGTACAATGGAATAGATTATTCTGCCGTATACGATTATAATTATTATCTGAAAAAGCATAGCGATTTGGCGAAGATATATACGAATGATGATATAGGATTACTTGCTCATTTTGTGAATTGTGGAATGAGTGAAGGCCGTCAGGCCAAAGACAGCTTTGATGTTTTCTCTTATCGTAATCAATATCAGGATTTGAGAGTAGCTTTTGGAAATAATTTAAAGAGCTATTATATGCATTATATTAGTAATGGTAAAGCAGAAGGAAGAAAAGCTACAGGTGTGAAATCTATTCAGAATCCAATAACAACATATAATGGAGTAGATTATTCTGCGGTATATGATTACAATTTTTATATCAAAAAATATAGTGATTTAGCAAGAATATATACAAATGATGAAGTAGGATTGCTTGCCCATTTTGTAAACTGTGGGATGGCTGAGGGACGTCAGGCAAAGGCTGATTTTGATGTTTTCTCTTACCGGAATCAGTATCAGGATTTAAGACTGGCATTTGGTAAGGACTTAAAGAGTTATTATTTTCATTATATGAATAGTGGCAAAAAAGAAAGGCGGACTGCTGCCGGTGTCAAGGTACTTCAGAATCCGGTAACAATTTACAATGGAACGGATTATTCTGCGGTATATGATTACAACTATTACAACAGTAAATACAGTGATTTGAAATCTGCTTTCAAGGGAGATGACATTGACCTTTTAGCCCATTTTGTAAATAATGGAATGAAAGAGGGACGTCAGGCAAGCAAGAAGTTTAACGTTCAGATATATAAAAACAATTACATGGATTTGCAGCAAGCGTTTGGCAATGATTTAAAGCCATATTATATGCATTATATCCAGAATGGTAAGGCAGAGGGCAGAAATGCAGAATCACAGATATATCATTCTGTAATAACAAAATCAACTACAACAGTAAATCAGATGGTAAATTATTATAATGCCAAAGCTTCTTATCCGGCATACTACGGAAATGCCAATGTTCCTGATATCAGAAGCTTTTGCCAGGTTTATTATGATGAAGCAACGGCAGAAGGAGTGGATCCGGCATTGGCATTCACCCAGGCAATGAAGGAGACTGGTTTCTTAAAATTTACCGGACAGGTAAAAATTGATCAGTTTAATTTCGCAGGAATGGGTGTAACAGATGCAAGCACGAATGGAGATTCTTATCAGAATGTAAGAGAAGGAATCCGGGCGCATGTGCAGCATTTAAAAGCGTATGCAGTAAAGAATCCAACCTTTGCGAATCCTGTTGTAGATAAACGTTACAGCTCCTGGTTTGCAGCAAACCGCTCTGGTACAGCTCCATACATCGAATGGCTTGGTATATCAGAAAATCCATCTGGATTTGGTTGGGCTACAGAAAAAGGATATGGTTATAGTATTTTAAATGATTATATGAATCAGTTATATAAATATTAATAAGAATAAAGAAGATAGGAACCGGATGGTCGTTATTTGACCATCCGGTTTATTTTTGGTACAATATAGAAAGCTATGATTTCTTTTAAAATGGAGGCAACTATGGCAGAAGTAAACTTTATAGTAGAATGTATCAGATTATATGCCCGGGAGGAAAGAACATTGATTATTCGGGGATTTTTCCCGGAAGATAATCCGGAAAACCGAACATTAAAAGTGTATCTGAATCAAAAAGAAATTCCAGTGGAATATACGATTACCAGTGGTGCAGAGGTAAGACGAAGACACTTGCAATACCGGATGAATGTAGGAGAAGAAATCACTGGAAAATTATTGTTACCGGAAGAAACTGTAGTAGATTTTAAAATATGTAGTTGCCTTGGAACAGAAGAGACAGAAGTATATCATGTTAATAAAAAACAGTTCGAGAAGATGATAAATCATCTGGATGGAAATTTGGAGATGGAACGCTTGGAAGATGGGCAATTTGTACTGACAGGATGGTGTGTGGCTGGAGAACAGACAAAGTGCCAGGCACAGGTAGATGGAAAAAATGTTCCGATAGATGTTCAGTGGAAATATCGAAAAGATGTTATGGATGTATTTCCTGAGTTAGAAGAAACGGTAAAATGCGGATTTGAAATTTATGTACCGGAACAAAATGGCAGAAAACTCAGTTTACATTTATATGCAAATGAAAAAGAAAATAAGTATATCGTGTCTCTGGATAAAGTGAGACATGGTGAAAGTGGGCATGATACAGTAAGCCTGTTTCAAAAAGGGATATGTTATTGGAAACAGTATGGTGTAAAACGTACAATACGTAAAATAATTAGAAAAATGCAGGGAAAAAAGGATACTGTATCATACGAGGATTTTCTGAAAAAATATGGTGTGAAGGAAGAAGAACTGGCTCGTCAGAGACAGGAAGTATTTGAAAATGGTCCATGTTTCTCCATTGCAGTTCCGCTGTACCAGACAAAAGAAAAATATCTGAGGGAAATGATAGAATCGGTACAGGCACAGACTTATACGAATTGGGAGCTTTGCCTTGCGGATGGAAGTGGCAGGGAGCACAGCCTCCAGTCTGTTGTCGGGGAATATATTGCAAAAGATAAACGGATTAAATATTGCCTTTTAGACAGCAACGAGGGAATTGCCGGCAATACCAATGAAGCATTGAAAATGGCAGACGGTGATTTTGTTGTGCTGACGGACCATGATGATTTACTTTCTCCGGAAGCACTGTATCAGTGTGCAAAAGCGGTACAGAAGGAGCCGCAGACAGATGTGATTTATTCGGACGAAGATAAAGTGGATATGAGTGGAAAGAAGTTTTTTGAGCCACATTTTAAATCCGATTATAATATTGATTTGTTGTGTACTATGAATTATATCTGTCATCTCTTTGTTGTTCGCAAAGATGTGATGGAGCGGGCGGGGCTATTTGAAAGCTGTTATGATGGTGCACAGGATCATGATTTTATTTTACGCTGTACCGAGAAAGCGGAGCATATCGTGCATATTCCCAAGGTGCTGTATCATTGGCGGTGTCATGCACAGTCAACCTCCGAGAATCCGGAAAGCAAGTTATATGCCTTCGAAAACGGATGCAAAGCGGTAAAAGCACATTATGACAGAATCGGAATTCCAGCAGAAGTGGAGCAGGGACCCTTCTATGGGATGTACCGTACCCATTATCTCTGGAAGGAGCAGCCGCTAGTATCTATTTTGATTCCAAATAAGGATCATGTTGCGGATTTAAAAAAATGTATGGATTCCATTGAAGAGAAATCCACATACCGGAATTTTGAATTTATCATTGTAGAGAATAACAGTACAGAAGAAGAGACCTTCGCTTATTATAAAGAGATTGAGAAAAGGGATAATGTCAGAGTTTTATATTACAAGGAAGAGTTTAACTATTCAAGAATTAATAATTTTGGCGCAAAAGAGGCAAATGGGGAATATGTCCTGCTTCTGAACAATGATACAGAAATGATTGAACCGGACAGCATCAAAGAAATGCTGGATGTATGCATGCGTCCTGATGTTGGAATTGTGGGAGCAAAGTTAATATTTGAAGATAATACCATTCAGCATGCCGGAGTTATCATTGGATTTGGCGGTGTTGCAGGACATGCCTTTATCGGACAGGACAGAGATGATAATGGATATTTTTCAAGAATTATAAGCGTTCAGGATTTGTCAGCAGTAACGGCAGCCTGCCTGATGGTAAGACGAAGTGTATTTGATGAAGTAGAGGGCTTAAATGAAGAATTTAAGGTAGCCTTTAATGATATTGATTTTTGCCTGAAGGTAAGAAAAGCGGGCTATCTTGTAGTATATAATCCATATGCCCAGTTCTATCATTATGAGTCAAAATCCAGAGGGCAGGAGGATTCCGCAGATAAAGTAGCAAGATTCCAGCAGGAGATAGGTTTATTTGGAGAACGATGGGGAGAACTTTTAGAAAATGGAGATCCGTACTATAATCCGAATTTAACACTGGATAAAGCAGATTTTTCTTTGAAAGAGTAGCGTATTTATTGTGTTAAAGAACAAAAAGTCATATAATGACGTTAATATACAATGGAGGATGAAAAATGATTAATTTCAACGAACCACCTTATATGGAAAAAAGCATGGACTATATCCGTAAGGCGGTAGAAAATAAGAAAATATGTGGGGATGGGGAATATACCAAGAAGTGCAATGCCTGGTTAGAAGAACATACAGGAACAAAAAAGGCATTGCTGACAACATCCTGTACCCATGCAACAGAGCTTGCGGCAATTCTGTCAGAAATCAAGCCGGGAGACGAAGTAATTATGCCGGCTTATACCTTTGTATCAACAGCAGATGCTTTTGTGTTGAGAGGGGCAAAGGTGGTATTTGTAGATATCCGGCCGGATACCATGAATATTGATGAAAAACTGATTGAACATGCAATTACGGATAAGACAAGAGCAATTGTTCCGGTACATTATGCCGGGGTATCCTGTGAAATGGATACTATTCTTGCAATAGCAAAGAAATATAATCTTCTGGTGATTGAAGATGCAGCCCAGGGTGTGATGTCTTCTTATAAGGGAAAAGCACTTGGAACCATGGGAGATTACGGATGTTACAGTTTTCATGAGACGAAGAATTACAGTATGGGAGAAGGCGGAGCACTTTTAATCCGGGATGAGAAAAATGTAGAGAATGCAGAAATTGTCCGGGAGAAAGGAACAAACCGTAGTAAATTCTTCCGGGGGCAGATTGATAAGTATACCTGGGTAGAAGCGGGGTCTTCTTATCTGCCAAGTGAATTGAATGCAGCATATCTTTATGCACAACTTGAAGTAGCGGATAAGATTAATGAAAAACGTCTGTCTATCTGGAACCGCTATTGGGATGGATTGGAAAAATTATCTGATGAGGGTAAAATTGCCCGCCCAACGATACCGGATGGTTGTGTACATAATGCACATATGTTTTATCTCAAGGCCAGAGATTTAGAAGAAAGAACAGCTTTAATCAGTTATTTAAAGGAACAGGGTGTACAGGCAGTATTTCATTATATACCATTACATACAGCACCGGCAGGTCAGCGTTATGGTGTATTTGCTGGAGAAGACCGTTATACAACGAGGGAAAGCGAGAGGCTGGTCCGCCTGCCGTTATATTATAATCTGTCATTGGAACAGGCAGACTATGTGATAGATAAGGTTAATGCATTTTACAAAGAGAGATAAATGAAAATACAGGAAAGAGGACAGAGCAAATGGTTATTGTTATTGGGGCAACAGGATTTATTGGAATGTATACCGTAGACCGCTTCTTGGAAGAAGGTTATGAGGTGCTGGCAACTGGAAGAAATGCAATCATGAAGCAGGAACTGGAAGCAAAAGGCGTTACCTGTGTATCATTGGATATTTCGAAAAAAGAAGATTTTGATAAATTACCGACAGAAGGTGTAGAGGGTGTTATTTTACTGGCAGGTCTGCTTCCGGCAAATGCACCGGTGGATATCAGTGCAGATGAGAATGCCGCAGACTATATCCGTATCAATGTAGAGGGAACCATTAATGTGCTGGAATACTGCCGGAAGAATGGCATTAAGAAAGTGATTGCTACCAGCAGCTATGCAGATGTAAGAAATGCATGGAAAAAAGGCGTTGCCTTAAAAGAGACAGAGCCGAGAGATTTCATGTATACTGGAGACCATGCGGTATATGTGATTTCCAAAAATGCCGCCAATGATGTGATGGAATATTATAATGAGCAGCATGGCATGCAGTGTGCATCTTTCCGCCTGCCACCGGTATACGGAGTAGGACCTCATTCTGAGATTTATGTGAATGGTAAATATTATAAGACCGGAATCCAGACCTTTATTGAGAATGCAGAAGCCGGAAAAGATATTGAAATCTGGGGTGACCCACAGATTTCCAGAGACATTATTTATGTAAAGGATGTTGCGAGAGCATTTGTGCTGGCATTACGCAGTGATAAGACCTATGGTCTTTATAATATGACATCCGGTACAGAACTAACTTTAGAGGAGCAGGTGCAGACCGTTATTGACGTATTTGGACCGGGTAAGGGATCTAAGATTGTCTATCGCCCGGATAAGCCAAATAATACACCATCCTTTTTGTTTGACATGACAAAGGCGAAGGAAGATTTCGGTTTCGTGCCGGAATATCTTTCTTATCGTGCAATAATGGAAGATTATAAAAAAGAATTAGAAAGCGGAAGATGGGATAAGTTCATCGCAAGCCGCCGCAAGAAAAGTTAAGTGCCGGGAGGATGGCAATATGAAGAAAATTGTAATTATAGGAGCGAATTCTTTTCAGAATCCGCTCATTTTAAAGGCAAAAGAGATGGGATATGAGACACATGTATTTGCATGGAAAGATGGCTCTATCGGAGAGAGGACAGCAGATTATTTTTATCCTATCAGCATTGTGGAAAAGGAAGCAATCTTAGAAGAATGTCGGAAGATTCAGCCGGATGCAGTGGCAACGATAGCATCTGACCTTGCCAATATTACCGTGCAGTATCTGGCAGAGCAGCTTGGATTGCCACATAATTCTGACAATTGTATCTATATATCTACCAATAAATTTGCCATGCGGGAAGCTTTCGCAAAACATGGTGTGCCGACTCCGGGCTTTGTCAGTGTATGTGAAGGGGATGATTATGCGAAAGCAGTAAAATCTATGCAGTTCCCGATGATTGTAAAACCGACCGATCGTTCCGGAAGCCGCGGTATTATGAGAGTGGAGAGTCTTGAGGAGATTGCTCCGGCAGTAGAAGAGGCAGTGCGTAATTCCTTTGAAAAGAAGGCAATTATTGAGGAGTATATCGAAGGCAATGAATATAGCTGTGAATGTATTTCTTATCAGGGCAGACATCATGTACTGGCGGTGACAAAGAAATATACCACAGGATATCCTCATTTTATTGAGACTGGACATATGGAGCCACCGGAACTTTCTGAAACAGAGATGAACCGGGTGAAGGAATTTATTCCGAAGGCACTTACTGCTCTTGAGATTGAAAATGGTGCTTCCCATTCGGAATTTAAACTGGATGCCGATGGTAATGTAAGAATCATTGAAATCGGTTCCCGTATGGGTGGCGACTGTATTGGCTCCCATCTGGTATCTTTATCTTCCGGATATGACTTTGTCCGTATGGTAATTGAGACTGCTTTGGGAAAAGAACCGGATCTGACACCGGCACATGAGCCGATGTGTGCGGGTATCCGCTTTGTGTTTACAAAGAAGGATCTGGATGTTTTGGAAGAGATTAAGAGCAAAAGTCCGGAACTGCTTCAGATGGTAAGTGAAATGGAAACGGTAGGTGAACACCAGGTAGTAGACAGTGGAAGCCGTTTTGGTTATTACATTCTGGCTGGAAAAAATCAGGCAGAGATTAAGGATTGGTTGGAACGATGAGTAAAGTAGAAGGAAAGAAAAAGTGGATACTGCTGATTTTATTGCAGCTGGTAATCATGATATACACATTATCCGGTGTGGCAGCGAAGTTTGCAGCGGGATATGAGTTCTTATCCATGGGATTTATTCTGTGTTACGGAGTGGAAATCTGCATCCTTGGATTGTATGCCATTTTCTGGCAGCAGATTATCAAAAGGGTTGACTTGTCGGTAGCATATGCAAACCGGAGCATTGCGATTTTGTGGTCTATGATCTGGGCGGCACTGATTTTTGGAGAACATATTTCGGTACAGAATATTATTGGTGTCCTTCTGGTAATTGCCGGCACCATGATTGTGAATAAGGAGGGATAGAAGGATGATATACTGGCTTTTTCTTGTAGCGTCTGTTATTGTTGCCTCTTTTTCTCAGGTCTTATTAAAGAAAAGTGCAGCAAAGAAGTACGATAATGTGATTAAGGAATATCTGAATCCTTATGTAATTATCGGATATATGATGATGGTTGGAACAACGGTACTGACGATTTTAGCTTATCGTGGCATTGAGTATAAGAATGGCCCGGTCATTGAATCATTGGGTTATATTCTGATTATGATTTTAAGCTTTTTCTTTTTTAAAGAGCCGATTACAAAGCGTAAAGTGTTTGGAAATGCACTGATACTGCTTGGCATTATCGTGTTTTACTTGTAGGAGGAAATGAAAATGGATATATCAGTTGTAGTTCCGGTGTATGGATGCCGGGCAGCACTTCATGAATTGCACAGACGTCTGGTGGAATCGGTAAGTACCATCACTGATGATTTTGAAATTATTCTGGTAAATGATGCCTGTCCGCAGAATTCGTGGGAAGTAATCGAAGAAATCTGTAAGGAAGATAGTCACGTAAAGGGGATTGAATTATCCCGGAATTTCGGACAGATTATGGCAATTACCGCAGGACTGGATGCTTCAAAAGGAGACTGGGTAGTGGTGATGGACTGTGATTTACAGGACAGACCGGAAGAAATCCAGAATCTTTACCGCAAGGCTCAGGAAGGTTATGATGTGGTCTTTGCTAGACGAGCACACAGAAAAGATTCTTTCTTAAAGGTATTGGTATCTAAAATATTCTATAAGATTTATTCCTTTGCATCGGATGGACACTATGACCCGGCAATCTGTAATTTCAGTATCAGCAAACGTGTGGTAATCGATAATTATTGTAAAATGCGGGAAATGCACCGTGCCTTTGTTATCTATGTAAAATGGCTTGGCTTTAAACAGACAGCCATTGATGTAGAGCATGATCAGCGTTTTGAGGGAAAATCCTCTTATAACATGAAGAAGCGTTTTAAGATGGCGGGAGAGATTTTAACCTCCCAGTCGGATAAACTTTTGAAATTCACCATGGGCTTTGGATTCCTGATGTCCATCATTTCAGCAATGATAATTATCGGACTGATTATCTATTATTTTACCGGTCATGTGGCAGCAGGCTGGACCAGTATCGTAGCAACCAACTGTCTCATCGGAGGAATTATTATTATGGTAGTCGGTCTGGTAGGCATTTATGTAGGAAACATCTTTATGCAGTCAAAACAAAGACCATTATATGTGGTGCGCCAGATGCTGAATGAGGAGAAGGAAGATGCAGATTCAAATCGATAAGAAGAAATGGCTGAAAAATGCAGGAGTATTGCTTGCGGAACTGATTCTGATTATAGCAGGGCTGGTTCTGGTGGGAACGGTTGGAACAAGAGGTTTTGACAATCTAAAGGTATATACCACTATTTTTCCGCAGTATCAGGATATGGATGAGGTGTTAGCAGGGGCTAACGACCTGATTCCATCGGAGGATGGAAATGGTTATGTAACCGGAGAAGATACTTATTTTGTGATTCCGGTGGATTCGGATAAGTTAATTGATCTAGAGATGAGTCGTATTGAGGGCGAGGGAATCTTAGGAGAAATCTGGCAGTCGGAAAACGAGACCTTTGCAGAAAAACCGTCTCCGTATACCTTTGAACTGGGGCACAATCCGGTTCAGGTAAAGAAAACAACAAAGTATATCCGGGTTAAGATTTCTTCACAACCCGGAGTTCATTATAATCTGTCAAGGGTATCTTATCGAAATCCATTTTCTGTTTTTGCAAGAATAAATAAAAGTTCAATTATAACAACAGCCTTTGCATTATGGGGGCTATGTATTCTTTTGCAAGTTATGCAATTAGTATTCAAAAATTGTAAAACGGGTCGCAATTTTTTGCATATAGTATTATACATTGGTTTTGTTGGAATAACTATAGCATATGTATTTCATGATTTTATCTGGGGAGAGAAATTGTTCTTATATACGGATATAGGTTCGGATACGATGCAACAATATTATCCATATTATATGAACTGTGTAAGAAGAATATCGGAAGGTTCATTTTCTATCTGGAACTGGGATTATGGATTAGGGACCAGTTTAATCAATAATATTTCCCAGACATTGGATCCTTTTGGTTTATTTGTAATTTTAGGTGGAGTTGTTTTCGGAATAGGAAAAGTAAAACGACTTTTAGTAGTTGCACAGATATTGAAAATTATTCTCTCGGCATTGTTGTGCCGGTACTTCTTAAAACTCTTTCATGTAAGTGAGAGGGCTGCTTGTATTGGTGGATATTTATATGCATTTAATGGATATTTGATGCTTTGGGGACAGCATTATCTCCTGGGAACAATCTGCATTTATCTTTTGTTAATATTGATTTTTTTAGAGAAGCTGATACAGGAATTCAAAGTAAGGTATGTTATGGGACTTGGTATTTCTGTTGCAGCATCAATAATTTACAGTTATTACAATACTTATATGGCATTGCTGTTTGTTGGCATTTATTGTGTCTTGCGCCTTTTAAACCCAAACTTGAATTGGCCTTTAAAAGAGCGTATAAAACGTGCATTTACAATTTTGGGAGGTATTATTTGTGGGGTACTGGCAGGGGCAGTATCATTACTTCCGGCAGCATCATATCTTACATCCAGTTCATCAAGATTAGATTCAGATATGTCGGCGTTGACAAAATTCTTTCATGGATTATTCTCCGTATACTCTATAGAACAGAATTCAGAAATAGCGGGGCGGATGATATCAAATAATCTATATTACATCAATGACATAAATGCTAGTAGTGGCTGGGGAAATTATTATGAAATGCCTAATATATGCATTACAATTTTTATTTATTTTTTCCTTGGGCAGTTATTAGTACAGAGTATAAAAAAATGTAAGAGTTATAAGAATGCATTATACGGTATTCTTATAACTTTTGTTGGAATTCTACTGGTGTTTAATCCGGGAATGGCAATTGCATTTAATGGATTTGCTTATGCACAGGCAAGGTATACATTCGTACTTATGCCGGTTGCAGCATTACTTGTAGCAGTAGAATGGGATAGACTGACAAGAAAAAAGGAATTTAGTTTTATTGGTCTTGGTCTGGGACTGATAAGCAGTTTGTATATTGTTATAAAAGCGTATAACAAGGCATCATTAGAGGTAAGGAGTTATGATGCAGAAATCATAATACTGCAAATATGTTTTGCATTTCTTTTGCTGGTAATGTTTTTTTGGAAAAATAAGCAGGGGCGTAAGATTGTAGAAAGCTTACTAATAGTGTGCGTGCTGCTTTCAACATGTACAGAAACCTATATGACAACTAGCCAGAGAGGTACTGCTTATACAACGACAGAGGAAATTGGATATGATGGTCATACCATGACAAATGATACGATAGATGCCCTGCAATATTTAAAAGAGCAGGATAAAGGCTTCTTCCGTGTGGATAAAGGATATGCAGTGGTATCTACCTATGGAGATTCCCTGGTCATGGGTTATTCTTCTGTAACAGATTATAACAGTACCATTAACCGGCATCTTGCAGATTTTTATAATATGTTGTATACACGAGCTAAAGTAACAGATGCACAGAGGATTGTTGTATATTCAGAGGAATCGGAAGTTTGTCCAATGAGCCTTATTAACTTAAAATATATTTTATCCATGGGAGAATTGGATTATTCCTGGTGTGAATATGTTGGTAGAATAGGCGGCGTTTATATTTACAGAAATAAGTATGCTGATTCTGCTGTGTCCTTCTATACCAATACGATTTCTAAGAGCGAATGCGAATCTATGGATGAGATAGGGCGGAGGCTGCTTTTAAAGGATACCTTAATCGTACCGGATGGAGAGGATGTGCTGCATGATACCGAAACCGGAGAAGTGACACTGGGTTCATTTGTAGCAGATGGGAAATATTTTACCGGAACTATTTCGAATGAAAAGGAAGGCTTTCTGCTTCTTACAATTCCGGACCAGGATGGATGGGAAGTTTATGTTGATGGTAAGAAAACAGAGACTATTAATGGAGACTATGGTTTTCTGGCAGTGAAGCTTGCGGCGGGAAATCATGAAGTGAAGGCAGTCTATCATATCCCTTATATGAAACAGGGGGCAGTAGTAAGTATTCTTGGAGTATTATTGCTGACAGGTTATTGTCTGTGGCTGTATCACAGGGATAGAAAGAGAAAACAGGGGTAAGGAAAATGAAGGAAAAGTTAAAGAAGATACCACCGAAATATATCGTGGCGGGAGTAGTTCTTATTGTCATGCTGTTGTTGCTGGTAAAGCATCGGAGCATATTCTATAACTCTAATCAGGATAATTACAATGACATGAGTGGGAAAGAGGAAAATATTGCTGCTGAAGATGCGGTGGTGTCACAGTATTTTACAATTTCCGGCAATATGCAGAATATCGCGTTGCTTATGATGAATGATTCCGGAGAGGATATTACGATTCATGCCGTTTTAAGGGATGCGGATACCGCTGAAGTGCTGAGTAATATACAGTGTAATGTTCCAAAGTCTACCGGAGCCGAAGAGGTGGTAAATCTTGAACTTGCAGTAGATGGAATAGATGGAACCAGAAATGTCTGTCTGGACTTAGAAGAGGTGACAAAAGCATCAGAAGTATATTATTGTGCATTATCAGGAGACTATGCCCAGACCCTGCTGGTGAATGGACAGACCACAACAGAACGGCTTCGTATGTCAGTGGTTTACGGTGGTGGACTCAACAAGACATTTTTCATTCTGTTTGCACTAGGAATAATAGCGGTAATCGGAATCTTTGTAATGCCGGTAAAGTGGGCAAAACCGGAAAATATGGTGCTGATACTGGTTTCAGTTATAGGAATCAGCATGGCGGTAATTAATCCGGCATTTCAGGAGTGTGACGGACCTTCTCATTTCTATCGGAGTATGGATGTGGCCTATGGAAACGTATTTGGTCCTTTTGCAAATCTCACGCATGAAGGAGGCGTGATATACGTGCCGGAAAATGTGCAGGAAATTGCCTACCGGCAGTTGACGCCGAATGGCAGTGAGGGGACTGCTTATATGGAATATTTAAAGAGCCGTAAGTTTTCTAAAAATAAGATAAAGATGACTTATTATGACAGTGTAACTTCAGTAGTATACTGGCCACAGGGGCTTGGAATCTTCCTTGGAAGAACGTTCAATTTCAGTATTTATGGTGTGATTTTGATGGGACGTATCTTCAACTTGCTGGCATATATGGGATTGGCATATGCAGCAGTACGGTTTATGCCGTTTTATAAGAATCTTATGGCAATGCTTGCGGTAATGCCATTAAGTATTTATCAGGCATCCTCTCTTTCCCAGGATGCAGTATTAAATGGTGCTGGCTTTTTATTTGTAGCATTGTGCTGTTATTATGCTTTTGATGAAAAAGTAAAATTGAATTGGAAAAAGACATTGCTACTTGGAATCCTGTTATTGACAATGCTTTTAAGTAAATATGTCTATGCGTGTCTTGGACTTTTAGTATTTATGATACCGAAGGATAAGTTTAACAGCAGAAAAGATTACTGGAAATCTTTTGTAATAGC
The DNA here is from genome assembly GCF_025567465.1 of Roseburia amylophila. Taxonomy (NCBI): domain Bacteria; kingdom Bacillati; phylum Bacillota; class Clostridia; order Lachnospirales; family Lachnospiraceae; genus Roseburia; species Roseburia amylophila. The sequence continues at coordinate 140,383 of NZ_JAOQKI010000002.1, read as the reverse complement.
ATTACTTCCGTTGACAATCATAGGTGGCTATGTGATATTTCAGCTATCTTCCGGAATCAGCGGATTACAGGCTGGCGCTGGTGACGGAGCAGACACCATGACGCAGATGCAGTATCTGAAAACGTATCCAATTGCTGCAGTAAAGGTAATTATTTCAACATTAATAGTAAACCTTAATGATTATTTACAGCAGTTGAATATACTTGGAAGTATGAATTATCCATTAACTTTGCTTGCAGTAATAGAACCTTGTTTTCTTTTAGGTGTAGGTTTATTAGACGGTCAGGAAGTAAGAGACCGGATTAAAATAAAACACCGGATTTTGATTCTGTTGGCATTTGTAATAACTTTTGCAGCAATTATGATAGGACTTTATATCGGGGATGGTATTGCCAATCCGGTAGGCTCTTCAGTAATCAATGGCATTCAGGGAAGATATTTTATTCTGATGCTGATATTGCCATTCTTGGCACTGGGAAGTGACCATGTGAAACAGGACATCAGACATTTTACGGTAAAATGTTCCGGAATCATGGGCATCATGCTTTTATATGCAGTATTTATGCTGGTGAACACCTGTTACTAAAGGAAGTTAGAATAAAGAAAAGCTAGAATAAAGAAAAGTTGGAACAAAGAAAAACACAGGAAGACTTAAGGAAAAGGGAGATAACATACGATGGGATGGAATTTTGGAACTACATTTTTTTATGGAATAGCAGTGATTTCACTTTTAAGTGGTGCATTCTTTAGCTATAAGTCAGAGCGGAAGCAGGCAGGAATGACATGGATAGTATTGCTGCTGATTCTGATGAACTGCTATCACACATTTTGGGCAGCAATCCTGAATGTGATTCATATTCCGGTCAATATTATTTCAATGGGAATCATTGATTTGCTTACCGGTGGATTGCTCTGGTTCTTTATCGTAAAGAAAAAGAAATGGCAGAGGTATGAATTTGCAATAGCAGATGCAGCATTTCTTGTAACCGCACTGGCAATTATTGCAGTATTTGCAAAGGTAAGATATGGTGGAATGGCTCTAAATATCAATTTCCTGACCATTGATCCGGCAAATCATTTCCGGGCAGCCATGGATCTGGTAGAGAACGGAACCATAGCTGGTATGTTTTATGAGAGGGTTTTAAACGGATTGCTTTTTGAATTCTTAGCTCCATTTGCACCGGTGGATTATTTCTATCGATTCTTCGTCTTAAGTGAACTGATTCAGTTATTGATGTCGGCATTTATCTTCTATGGAATTGCAAGAAGGTTAAGCAAAGACCGGTTTGGCAGAGTGGCAGCTTATGTCCTGTCCTTTATCTATATGATAGGCTATCCGCTGTGCTCCATGCTCTACGGCTTTGTTTACCTTGGCATGGGCGTAACGGTTATCGGAATGATTATTATTTTGACAGACGTTTATTTAAAGGATGATATGCCAAAATGGCAGAATATTGTATGTCTGATGTTAGGTTGTCTGGCTATCTTTGAATGCTATGTCATGTTTATGCCGGTTACCTTCTTTGCTTTGATTACCTGCATTTTTGTAAAACAGTTTAAAGCAAAGAAACTGGTATCCAAAGATACCGTGGCAATCTGTCTGACGGTATTCCTGTTCCCATGCATCGTAGGCTTTTATTATACATATGCAGGTATCTTTACCAATGGCGTGACGGTATCTTCGGCACTGGTGAATGAGGGAGCCTGCTACCGGGATTTGTTTTCAAACTTTGTACTGTTTATTCCATTGATGCTCTTTGGATTCTATGGGATGTGTAGGAAGAAGGAGAATAATCTGGTATTGTTTTTAGCACCGTATACGCTTCTGTTTGCTTTATATCTTTTCTTGAAGACAGTAAATGGACAAGCATCTACCTATTATTTTTACAAGATTCATTTCCTGTTGTGGCTGATTGCGTTGGTATTGGTCTATTATGCAGTTGTTTATGCAGAAAAGCAGACAAAGGTATTGATAACCGGAAGCTTTGTGATGTGGGCATTTTTAACAGGAATGTACCTTGGCAAGATAGAGGAGAAAATTGCAGTCCATAATGATTTGATGATTTCTACTTATAAGGCAGAGGATTTTAATGATATTTTGCGTTATAATTATGTATCATTTGGCATGCCGGGTTATTCTAAGGAAAAGGAAGAACTTTATCACTGGGTATATAATGAATTAATCAGCAAGGGTGAAGAAATTGTGCCGATGGCAGGATACTGGGAAGATGATTTATGGTATCAGGCAATTTCAGACCAGCGGTATTATGGCTGGGGACAAAGTGACCCGGATTATACGGATTATTTCAATCACCTGAATGCGTCTGATGCCAGCTATATTCTGGTATTAAAAGATAGCCAGATTTATGCAGATGAACAGGCTTATTTTGATTCATTAGAGAGAATATATGATACCGGGATAGGTTTTGTGGCAAGAAAGGAATTGTATGAGTAAAAAAGTAAATGTATTACTGTCTGCTTATAACGGAGAAAAGTATATTAAGGCGCAGATTGACAGCATTTTAAATCAGTCTTATCCCAATGTGGAACTTTATGTCAGGGATGACGGCTCCAAGGATGGAACCCTTGCAATTGTAAGGGAATATGAAGAAAAGGGACTGCTTCATTTAGAGGCAGGAGAGAATGTCGGCTTCGTAAAGAGTTTTGAATGGCTCATTGCAAATGGCGGCGAAGCAGATTATTATGCTTTCAGTGACCAGGATGATGTCTGGTTTGAAGACAAGATTAAGATGGCTGTGGAAAAATTAGAACATGCAAGGGAAAATGTGCCGGTATTGTATTTTTCCAATTATGATTTCTATGACGGAGATTTAAATTTCATGGCGCACCGGGATGGCAGGACGCCGAATATTTCTTTTGTGAATTCATTGGTGGATTGTGTGTCTCTTGGCTTTAACAGTGTATTTAACCGCAAAGCAAAGGACATGGTGACAGAGCAGATGCCGGAAAAATCTACCGGACATGACTGGTGGATGTATATGGTCTGTGCCGGAATGGGAGAAGTAATCTATGATGAGCGTCCGACGGTAAAATACCGCAGACACAATAATAATGTCAGTGATGGTGGGTACAGCTTTATTAAGTTTCAGATCTGGCGTTTTAAACGTTTTTTCTTGAATCACTATTTCCATCATATTCATGAGCAGATTAAGGAATACAGTGAACTTTACAATGGAAAACTGACCCCGGAAAATCAGAAGGCACTGGCACTTTTTACCAGGGATGGTTTTCATCCGCTGATTGCACTGCGTAAGGTTTTCTATCCGAAGAAGTTAAGACAGAAAGTCGTAGACGAGATATTTGTACGTCTGGTATTCCTCATCGGAAGGCTATAAGTTGCAAATTTTAAGAAAACATAGTAAACTGTATAAGTTAACAAGAAGGAGCAACGATGAAATTTACTGTTTTAATCGTAACCTATCATCCGGACTGGAAGAAATTATTAGTTACACTGGATTCTGTCATGGCACAGACCTTTAAGGATTATGAAATCGTAGTCTCAGATGATGGTTCAGAAGAAAACTGTTTTGATAAGATAGAAGCATATTTTGCGGCACACCAGTTTGCAAATTATACCCTTATTCCTCATGAGAAGAATCAGGGAACAGTAAAGAACCTCATAGATGGTCTGGCAAAAGCAAAGGGTAAATATGTCCGGGATTTTGGACCGGGGGATGCATTCTATAATGAACATACCCTGCAGCAGGTGTATGACTTTATGGAAGAGAATCAGTATGAGTCCTGTTTTGGGCTGATGCGGGGCTATTGCCGCAGGGAAGATGGCGGTGTAGATTATGTGGAATTTCCGCATCCCTTTGATTTATCTCCATATAAGAACTGGAATGAGGATAAGATTGTAAAGAATCTGGTGCTGTATCGGGACAATGCTTCTGGTGCATGTACCTGTTATACCGTAGACTATTATATGACTTATCTTAAGAAGATAGAGGGAACGGTCATTTATGCAGAAGATATTTTTCAGATGATGGCAGGCTTAGATGGCAGACCGATGCATTTCTTCCCGGATTATCTGGTATGGTATGAAGCCGATACCGGAGTATCCACTAAGAAGAAAAGCGGCTTCTCGGAGCTTCTTGCACAGGATGTAGACCGGTTCTATGCCATGATTCAGGAGCAGTACAGCGAAAATCCATATGTGAAGAAGCAGAAAAAGGTATTGGGATTATATAAAATCAGAAATCTTTATCTTCGTACTTTGTTACGGCTGTTCCGTAATCCGGATGCCATCCGTTATCTTATAAGCCATATGCTGCAGGCACGAAAAGGCGCATACCGGCCATCACATCAGCAGAAGGGATTTTTGGATAATCCGGAATTCGGCAAAGAAAAAGCAGAGTAAGAGTAAGAAAAGAATTAAAATAGAAAGTGAAGCACAGCAATGTGGAAGAAGGAGAATGTCCATGGAAGTGATTAAGTACAGATTTCAGCAGCATGGGGATGAACGCGGTCAGCTGGTAGCATTGGAAGAGATGCGTGATATTCCATTTGAAATTAAGCGTGTTTACTATATGTATGATACCGTAGATGGTGTACGAAGAGGCTATCATGCACACCGGTGTTTAGAGCAGATTCTGATTCCGATTCATGGAACCTGTAAGATTCATCTGGATAACGGCAGTGAGACGGCAGAGGTCTTATTGGACAAGCCATATGAAGGCTTATATATTGCAAATAATATGTGGCGGGAAATGTATGATTTCTCCGAGGATGCGGTGCTGATGGTACTGGCATCAGAATATTATGATGAAAATGATTATATCAGGGATTATGATAAATTTCTTGCATTTGTAAAAGAGGAAAATAAGGATAAGTAAAGGAGAATTGCCATGAAAATACCATTTGTGTCATTTGAGAAAATGCATGATGAAATCAAGGACGAACTTACCGGAAAATTTCAGCAGGTTTTAGCAAAAAACTGGTTTATCCAGGGAGAAGAATTAGCAAAGTTTGAAGAAGAGTATGCCGCATATTGTGGTGTGAAATACTGTGTAGGTGTAGGTAACGGACTGGATGCACTGTTCCTTCCACTGAAAGCATATGGAATCGGAACAGGCGATGAAGTCATTGTTCCATCCAATACCTTTATTGCAACTGCACTGGCAGTTTCTTATACAGGTGCAACTCCGGTATTTGTAGAGCCGACTTTAGAGTCCTTTGACATTGACCCGGCAAGAATCGAAGAGAAGATTACTGATAAGACCAAAGCAATTATGGCAGTACATCTTTATGGACAGCCGGCACCAATGGATGAAATCATGGAGATTGCAAAACGTCACAATCTGAAAGTAATCGAAGATTCTGCACAGGCACATGGCGCACTCTATAAGGGAAAACATGTGGGTAGTCTTGGAGACGGAGCCGGATTCAGTTTTTATCCGGGCAAGAACTTAGGTGCATTAGGAGATGCCGGAGCTTTTGTAACCGATGATAAAGAACTGGCAGATAAAGTACGTGCCCTTGGCAACTACGGTTCTGATTATAAATATCATCATATCTATCAGGGAAATAACTCCAGACTGGATGAGATGCAGGCAGCTTTCTTAAGAATTAAATTAAAGAATTTAGACCGCTGGAATGCAAACCGTATTGAGACAGCAGAGAAATATCTTGCCGGAATTAAGAATCCGGAAATCGCTCTGCCAACTATAATGCCGGATACGAAGCATGTATTCCACATCTTTGCAATCCGCTGTGCACGCAGGGATGAATTAGAGAAGTTCTTAAATGAAAAGGGAATTGGAACCAATAAACATTATCCGATTCCAATGCATCTGCAGGGCGCATATGAAAGCCTTGGCATCAAAAAGGGAGAGCTTCCACTGGCAGAAGAGATTTCTGCAACAGAGCTTAGCATTCCGATGTATTATGGAATGACAGAGGAAGAAACCGGATATGTCATTGATACAATCAATGCATTCAAATAGAAGAGGAGAGACTATGTTTCGATTTGAAAAATATGAGGACAGTTTAGAGGAACAGTGGGATAAATTTATCGCAGAAAAATCCATAAACGGAACCTTTTTACAGAGCCGCCGGTTCTTCAATTATCATCCGGCAGGCAGATTTAAAGATGTATCTTTGGTAGTATATAATGAGAAAAATAATATTGCAGCACTGATTCCGGCATGTGAATTAGAGCAGGATGGGAAAAAGGTATTTTTCTCCCACAAAGGAACCACCTTTGGCGGTATCATTATCGACAAGAAGCATCACAATGCCAAACATGTAGTGGTATTAGTAGAAGAATTAAAGGATTATCTTAAGGAGCAGGGCTATGATGAGGCTTACCTTAAGATGACTTCTGATATTTTCTCAGAAGTAGAAAGTGATTTATTCCAGTATGCATTTCAGCATGCAGGCTATACGGAGCATAAGGAACTGAGCACTTATGTAAACTATGCTACCTATAAAGAGGCAATTCTATCTAACTTTGCACAGGGAAAACGTACCAATGTACACAACTGTGAGAAGGAAGGTCTGGAATGCAGACCGCTGACGACAGATGATGAGATTAAAGAATTCTATGATATTCTCTGTGAGAACCTTTCCAAGTATGATACCAAACCGGTACATACTTTAGCAGAGCTTTTAGATTTCAAGAATGACCGTTTCCCGGAGGAATGCGGCTTCTTTGGCATCTTCAAAGAGGATGAAATGTTAGCTGGCTCCATGATGTTTTATTTCGATAAAGTAGGCTGTGCCCATACACAGTATCTTGCTGCAAGACAGGCGTTTAATAAATTAAGCCCGATGACCTTTATGTATTATTCCATGATTGTGGAAATGAAGAATCGTGGCTATAAACGGATTTCCTGGGGAACAGCAACCGAAGATTTGGGTAATTATCTGAATATGGGACTGATTACCAGTAAAGAAGACTTCGGAAGTTCCTATTGTAATAACCTGACCTACTCAATTACATTGTAGGCACTGGAGGATAGTATGAAAGTAAGCGTCCTTGTGACTTTTTATAATCAGGAAGATTATGTGGATGAGGCATTGCAGAGTGTTTTTGACCAGAAATGTGATTTTGATTTTGAGGTGCTGATTGGTGACGATGGTTCTACCGATGGCACCATGGCAAAATTACAGAAATGGAAGCAGAAATATCCGGACAGAATGGAAATTTATGTGATGGACCGGGAACCTGGTGTGAAATACAACAGCAGCCAGCGGGCATCAAGAAACCGTCTGAATCTTTTGCAGTATGTAAAGGGAGAGTATTTTGCTTATCTCGATGGGGATGATTTCTATATCGATGACCATAAACTGCAGAAGCAGGTAGAGATTATGGATCAGCCGGAAAATGCAAAATATGCAGTCTGTGCCCACAATGTCTATGCCTATGATGAGAAGACGAAAGAAAATACACCATTTTTAAACTGCAATCATACGATGAAATTAAAGGGAAAAACCTACTGGGGACGTTTCTATTTCCATCCGGATTCTATTCTGATGCGAAGTGCCTATATCAAGGATATTCCGATGGATGTGGTAGCAGATTATTTTAATGATAATACCATTACGTTCTGTTTTATCAAGCATGGGGATGTATATTATATGCCGGATATTATGGCGAGCTATCGTCAGACCGGAGACGGCATCTGGACGGGAAATTCCCGGTTTATCAACTATCTTAGAAATTTGATGGACTATGACTTGGAACAGAAGATTGCACCGGAATTTATCCGATACAGTCTCGTACGTCACCGGGCAGATATGAGTTTCATGCATAAATGTAAGGAACAGCCAGCCGGAGAAAAGGTGGCTTTCTATGAGGAAAAGATAAAAAAAGACGGACTTACAGTATCCGAGGCGTGGTTAGAATATTGCAAGACCGGAAAGATGTCTGATAAAAAGGCATTAAAATTATACCGGAAGGCAATGCTTTGGTATTTTGTATGCCATGTAAAATGGCTGTTCATTGACAGTTTATTATTACACAATTAGGATATCTGGAATGGATGGAATCAAAGATGAGTGAGAAGAAAAAATTTGGCTTTGTGGTATTGCATTATTGCACTCTTGATATGACAAAGAAGTGTATTGCGGCAATTCAGGAGAAAATGGCACAGGCTGATTATGAAATTGTGGTAGTAGATAATGCGTCCGGCAACGGAACCGGTAAAGATTTAGCAGAGTGCTATAAAGACACAGAGCATGTAAGTGTTCTTTTGAGTAAGGAAAATCTCGGCTTTGCCAAAGGCAACAATCTTGGCTATGTATATGCAAGAGAAGAGCTGCACTGTGATTTTATCTGCGTGATGAATAATGATGTGATTTTATTGCAGGATAACTTTGCACAGCTGGTGGAGGCAGCCTATGAAGCACATCAGTTTGCAGTAATGGGACCGCATATTGAATTAAAGGATGGCAGGGAAAATGCCATGTATTATGAAATTGCATCCATTGAGGGTTTGAAAAAAGAACGCCATGTATATGAGACGAGATTAAAACACATTACCTCTTCCATTTATCCGCTTTGGAATCTTTGGGACAGAGCAAAGCTGCTGCTTCGCATCTTCCTTGGAAAGATTCATGTGATGCCGGAATTAAAGAAACATGAAGACTGCACAGAAGGCTCCTTGGAATATCAGGATGAGCTGGTACTGCATGGCTGCTGTCTGATTTTCTCGCCGATTTATCTTACAAAATATAAAGATGCATTCGTGCCGGATACCTTTATGTTCCGGGAAGAAGAACTTTTATATTTAAGATGTAAAGAAGCGGGAATACCGATGGTATACTGTCCGGAGGTAAGAATTCTTCATCTTGAGGATATCTCTACGGATTATATTTATAAGACCGAGCGTAAAAAAGAAATCTTTAATCTGGAGAATCAGATTAAATCGCTTGGAATTCTCTTGGAACATTTAGAGGTAATGCAGAAGTAACAGCGAGGACATATTGTGAAAGAAGTAAAATCAATCAAATTTAACTTTATAATGAATCTGATTCGGGTTTTGATGACGATATTATTCCCACTGATTACCTATCCGTATGCAACGCGGGTACTGAATTCTGCCGGAGTAGGACGGGCTGCCTATGTAGCATCCATTGTCAGCTATTTTCAGCTGATAGCATCCTTTGGTGTCAATAATTATGCCATTACAGAGGGCGCAAAAATCCGTGATGATAAAGCAAAATTAAATAAATTTGCTTCGGAGATGTTTTTTATAAATCTGGTATTTACGGTGCTTGCCTATATCGGATTTGCAGGAGCGTTGTTCCTGCCGAAGTTTGACGGCTATGAAATGCTGCTGTTAATCAGCAGTTCTACGATTCTATTTACCACCCTTGGTATGGAATGGCTTTATGAACTGTTGGAAGAGTATGAATATATTACGATTCGTTCCGTTATTTTCCAGGTGGTAGCACTTGTAATGCTATTTGTGCTGGTGCGGAATGAAGGTGATGTGGCATGGTATGTGGTATTGACTGCGGTATCTACCGTTGGCTCCGGTGTGCTGAATTTTATTCACAGCAGACATTACATCCATTTATTTGAAACAAGAGTCCATTGGACTGATATCAAGGTTCATATGAAACCGATGGTATATATGTTTGGCGTTTCGATTGCATCTGTTATTTATCTCAATTCCGATATTACAATGTTGGGATGGATGAAGGGAGATAAGGATGCGGGAATCTATACAACGGCATCGAAGATGAATCAGGTTTTGTGTACGCTGATTAAATCTCTGAGTACGGTTATCATGCCCCGGATGGCATATTATCTTGAAAATGACCAGAAGGATAACTTTGACCGGCTGTTAAAACAGGCATTCCGTTTTATGATGATGTTAATTGTACCATGTATGGTGGGTATGCTTTTGATTTCGCCGGAAGTCATTCATCTGATATCCGGTAAGAATTACAGCGAGTTTTTCCCGAGTGTTACAACATCGAGAATTCTTGCCATCAATTTGTTCTTCTCGCCGATTAACGGCTTTATTGCATATCAGATATTTATGCCAAAGAAGAAAGAGAAGATTATTTTCTGGGCAACCTTGGGAGGCGCAATCAGTAACCTTATCATTAACTACCTGCTGATTCCGGTATTAAGCTACGATGGAGCAGCAATTGCTACCGTACTGGCAGAGGCAATGGTAATGTTAATCTGCATTATCTTAGGACATAAGATGATACCGTTTAAGGGAATGATGCAGGGTGTCTGGAAATATGTCATCGCATCCGTTCCGATGGTCATTGCATATGTGCTGTTTCAGAAGGTAACTTTCAACAGTTATTTGATTTATATGTTACTGATGATTATAATTGGAGTAGTAACCTATGGCATTATGCTTTTAATCTTAGGGGATGAACTGGTGCGTGAAGAAGTACGCATGATATTTGGAAAATTAAAACACAATGAAAAATAAGGAGGATACACATGAAAATTGCAGTAGCAGGAAACGGTTATGTGGGATTGTCAAATTCCATTTTATTAGCACAGAATAATGAGGTATGGGCAGTCGACATTGTTGAAGAGAAGGTCGATCTGATTAATCATAAGAAATCTCCAATCGTCGATAAGGAGATTGAAGAATATTTAGCAGAGAAACCATTGAATCTGCGGGCTACCACAGATGCAAAGGCAGCATATGAAGGAGCAGATTTTATTATCATTTCCACTCCGACCAACTATGATGAGAAGAAGAATTACTTTGATACATCATCCGTAGAAGCCGTAATCAAGCTGGTTATGGAATATGCACCGGATGCAATTATGGTTATCAAATCTACAGTTCCGGTTGGCTATACCGAAAAAGTAAGAGCGCAGTTTGGCAGCAAAAATATCATCTTCTCTCCGGAATTCTTAAGAGAAGGAAGAGCATTATATGATAACCTCTATCCATCCCGTATCGTAGTGGGATATCCGAAAGAGGATGAAAGCTTAAGGGCAAAGGCAGAAGAGTTCGCCGGCTTATTAAAACAGGGTGCTATCAAAGAGGATATTCCGGTATTATTAGCACACCTCACCGAGGCAGAAGCAATCAAATTATTTGCAAATACTTATCTTGCACTGCGTGTTTCCTATTTTAATGAGCTGGATACCTATGCAGAGGTAAGAGGATTAAATACCAGACAGATTATCGAAGGCGTAGGCTTAGACCCGCGAATCGGTAACTATTATAACAATCCGTCCTTCGGATATGGCGGATACTGCCTGCCAAAGGATACCAAGCAGTTACTGGCAAATTATGCGGATGTTCCAAATGATATTATCGGAGCAATCGTTGCAGCTAATACGACAAGAAAAGATTTCATTGCACAGCAGATTTTAGATAGAAATCCTTCTGTAGTAGGTATTTATCGTCTGACCATGAAGACCAATTCCGATAACTTCCGCCAGTCTTCTATTCAGGGCGTTATGAAACGTCTGAAAGCAAAGGGCATTGAAGTAGTGATTTATGAGCCAACCTTAAAGGACGACAGCTTCTATAATTCCAAAGTAATCCATGACTTAGACGAGTTCAAGAAGATGTCCGATGTTATTGTATCCAACCGTAACAGTGCAGACTTAGAGGATGTGCAGGACAAGGTATATACCAGAGATATTTATGACAGAGATTAATTTTAGAAAATAAAGCTGCCTGATTAGAACGACGAGATTAGCGCAGTGAGATTAGAGCAGTGAAAAAAGGAGACAAGATGAAACTGAGCCTTTATAACCTCAGAAAAGGTTTCCGATATTTAAAAAATTATGGTTTAAAGGAATTCTTTATCCGCCTGAAAGAAAAAGGAGAACCGGAGCAGATTTCCTATGCGGAATATGCAGCAGGCCATAAGGTGACAGAAGCACAACTTAAGATACAGACAAAAGAATCTGATAAGTGGTCCTATCGACCGCTTATCAGTTGTGTTTATATGGGAGAAAATAGAGAAGATGCGTTGGCTATGTTAGAACAGCAGAGTTATACCAACTGGAATCTAACCTGTATCAATAAGCTTTGTACCGGAAAAGAAATAGAACTTTCCGGGGAATATGTAGCGCTTATTGAGGCGGGTGACACCATAGAACCGGATGCTTTATACGAGCTTGCCCATGCCATTGCTTTTCCAAAAGAGACAAAGCAGTCAGGAATTCACTGGGAAGAAATCGGAAAGCCGGATTTGATTTATACGGATGAAGATGTCAGATGTCCGGATGAATCAAAGACAACGGAGACAGCAGAGCCTCTTTTAAAGCCGGACTTCAGCCCGGATTATCTGGAAAACTACTGTTATATCAGACATTTATGCTGCATCAGAAAAACGGTATTCCTGCAGGCACTGAAAGAAAATGACGGAAATCCTGCAATAGAAGAACTGATCTGCCGGGCGGCAAAGCAGTCCGATAGTATCATCCATATTCCCAAAGTGCTTTATCATACAAAGGCGGAGCATGCACCGAGAGTAGAACATGCCTCTATGGCAGCGGGTAGTCACGAAAAGAAGCAGCCACTGGTATCTATTCTGATACCGAATAAAGACGAAAAAGCTTCTTTGGAAAAATGCATCACATCCATTCGGCAGGGCAGCTACCGGAATTATGAGATTATCATTATAGAAAATAACAGTAAAAGCGAAGAAATCTTTGATTATTATAAAGAGCTGCAGATGCAGTATCCGGATATCCGTGTGGTAGAATGGAAACCTGAAATACCGGGTACTTTTAATTATTCAGCCATTAATAACTATGGAGCATCCTATGCAAAGGGTGAATATCTTTTGTTCTTAAACAATGATATTGAGATTATAACAAAGGATTACATGGAACGGATGCTTACCCTGTGCGGAAAAGAAAATACCGGAGCAGTGGGAGCAAAGCTTTATTACCCGGATGATACGATACAGCATGCCGGAATTGTCATAGGCATCGGTGGACATGCCAGAGGAATTGCAGCCAATATGTGTGTAGGACAGGTACGCAGCGATAGTGGGTATATGTATAGGGCCAGCCTGCGGCAGAATTTAAGTGCAGCAACAGCAGCATTTCTTATGGTGCCGGCGAAGGTGTTTCGTGAGGTGGACGGATTCTGCGAAGCTTTATCAGTAGCATTTAATGATGTGGATTTGTGTCTTAAAATCCGGAAGAAGGGTTATCTTATTATATATGAACCATCCGTAGAAGCGTACCATTATGAATCAAAGTCCAGAGGACAGGAGGATACAGAGGAGAAAGTACGCCGTTTTCAGGAAGAGATTGAATATATGAGAACCCACTGGATTGATATTTTAAAGCAGGGAGATCCCTATTATCATCCCGGACTGACCCGTTACCGGACAGATTATTCTTTAGGACAAAAATAAAAGTGAGGTTAGATATATTTTATGAAAGAAAGAAAAACATATTTAGACATTATAAGAAGTAGTAGCGTATTAATTATAGTATTATTTCATTTTAGCTGTTTACTGGAAGATTTTAATTATAAAGGGTATAACAATTTTTTTCTCCATTATGCAAATGGAAAATGGGGAAGAGTGGGAGTCTTTTTGTTCTTTATGATCTCTGGAGCAGGATTAATGTTAAGTAGTAAAAAGGGATTTGAGTGGAAAAAATTTTTGAAAAAGCGTTGGGTAAGAATATTTCCATTATTTTATTTATGCTATATCCCACTTTATTTTGTTGATGCAATTTTTGTACATAAAGATTTTTTGTATGCGGGTAGTCCGTGGAAGTTTTTCTTAACTATTATTGGGATGGATGGCTATTTAAAATCTGTGGTAGAAGATTATTATATTATAGGAGAGTGGTTTTTAGGAGCATTGATAATCATATATATTTGCTTCCCTTTGTTGAAAAAAATATTTGATGGAAAATTTAGAAAGATTTTTTCAACAGTATTGATTATATTGGTGGTAGTTAATAATTTCTTTCATATCCCATTTATTCCAGAAAGAGAATGGATAGTATTTGACATTTTTGCATTTTGGAGTGGTATGTTATTGACGGAGTATGATAATATTTTGAAAAGGCGTATGAACCTAATTATAGCCATAGTATTATCTATGATATTATTATGGATTAAAATTCCATTGCTTTGGAATACCGATATAGTAGTCGTTTTGTTGGGATATTCGTTGTTTGTAATTGGAGTACATTGTCCAGATAGAGTAGATGGACGTATTGTATCAATGCTTGGCAAATATTCCTATGCTATTTTTTTGACGCACCATGTTATACAGGCATTCTATTTTGAAATGTTTTCGACAACAATTACAAAAGTTACGGTTATTCCTATCATTATTTTGTTAAGTAGTATTACTTTGTTGGTTTCTATATTAGCAACTAAAATTAACACATTAGTAATTGATTGTTTTGCAAGGTGTGGTCAAAGAATGAAAAAAAAATAGAAATGGATTCTTGCTAGTCCAATTAATTATTTAATATGAAAATTAAATGTGCATTCTATTTACAGGAAGTGTTATACTATATAAAATTAGAAAAAAACATGTAACAGGGAGGTAGAGTTACACATGATGAAAGTTTATATTTGTCCGAAATGTGGCTGGATACGGACGGTTTCAAGAAGAAATGAAGTGGAATGTTTTAAATGTGGAAATGAAAAGATGGTTCTGGCAAAGATTCCTTATGAAAAATATGGGAAGATGAGTGAGAAAGAACGGAAAGACTATTCGGAAAGCTGGCTGTATATTCACAGAAACAGCATTTGACAGAAGAAGAACATACTTTTTTCACAGAAAATTAAGAAAGAATTCGGTTGTACCTGACAGGGTAGGACTGGTATAATATTCCTAAAAAGATGGCTTGTATTGCATAAGAGGGAATAGATTATGTATAAAAAAGAACGAAAAAGCTGGATGAAGCATCTTGACTTTACGATTCTGGATATTATCTGTCTGGAACTTGCATATGCCTTATCCTATTTTATGCGTTTTGGAAGAAAAAATGAGTTTTTAAATGAGGAATATCAGCGATTAGCGGTAGTCCTTATTTTGATTGATATCTGCGTGGTATTTTTCGGCGAATCCTATAAGAGCATTCTGCGGAGAAAGAATACGCAGGAATTTAAGCATGTTGTTGTTCATGCAACAATCATTGTTGCCGGAATGATGGTATATGGATACTGGACCAGACAGTCTGACTTCTCCAGACAGATTTTCCTGATGTTCTGGGGACTGTCTATGATTTTTGAATTTGTCGGCCGTTCCGGGCTTAAGAATTTTATTAAGAAAAAGATGATGAATGACAGAAATCTGTCTGCCATGATAGTGGTAACGACAGATGAACTGGTGGAGAGCTGTCTTAAGGAATTTGAAAATCTGCCATATCGGGAATTTGCCGTGCACGGAGTTGTTGTAGTGGATGCAATGCGTAAGGGAGAAATTATCCGGGGCATTCCGGTGGTAGCAAATGCAGATGATTTCTTTGAATATGTAAAAAATAATGTGGTAGATGAAGTATTTATCAATGGCAATACTATAGCCAGCAGCCAGGCACTGGCAGATGATCTGCTGGAAATGGGCGTTACGGTACATTTTAATCTGGTACATGCTTCCAAGCTGATGCCGAATAAAGTAATCGAGCAGTGTGGAAATTATATGGTTTTAACTTCCAGTATGTGTATTGCAACACCACGTCAGTTGTTTTTTAAACGTCTGATGGACATTGTAGGCGGTTTTGTGGGATTGGTGATTGCCGGTATTGCTACCATTATTTTTGCACCGATTATTAAGAAGCAGTCACCAGGACCGATTTTCTTTTCCCAGATTCGTGTGGGAAAAAATGGCAGGAAATTCCGCTTTTATAAATTCCGTTCCATGAATGTAAATGCAGAAGAACAGAAAAAAGAGCTGATGGGGCAGAATGAGATGTCAGGGCTGATGTTTAAGATGGAAGATGATCCGAGAGTATTTCCGGTTGGCAGGTTCATGCGGAAGTTTTCCATTGATGAACTGCCACAGTTCTGGAATATTTTAAAAGGGGATATGAGTCTGGTAGGCACAAGACCGCCGACGGAGGAAGAATTTGCCGGATATGAGGCAAGGCACCGGGCAAGACTCGGAATTAAGCCGGGGCTTACCGGAATGTGGCAGGTCAGTGGAAGAAGTGACATTACGGATTTTGAAGAAGTGGTACAGCTGGATACCTACTATATTACAAACTGGTCACTGGCATTGGATATTAAAATCTTGTTTAAGACCATTCAGGTTGTTGTAACAGGAAAAGGATCGAAGTAAGCAATGGGATTAACGAAAAAGGCTGCATATGCAGTTGGAATGATACGCAAGCATGGACTCCGGGGACTGGCGATTAAAGTAATGGAAACAAAATATGAGCCCATAGACCATGAATATACGAAAAACTGGCAGAATTATATGGTGACAAAAGAAGAATGGAAGGTGCAGCGGAATACGTTGTTTGAACATATGCCGCTGGTTTCTGTTGTAGTACCATTATATGAGACACCGGAATGCTTCTTACGGGAACTGATAGAGGGCATGCTGGGACAGTCCTATGAAAACTGGGAACTGTGTCTTGCAGATGGAAGCCCTACTGATAAAATCGAACGTTTTCTTGCAGAAAATTATAAAGAGGATGCAAGAATACGTTACCGCAGACTGTTGGAAAATGGTGGGATTTCAGAGAATACCAATGAGGCAGTTGCGATGGCAATGGGTGAATATATCGGATTATTGGACCATGATGATGTGCTGGCTGCCAATGCCCTTTATGAAGTGGTGCGGATGTTAAATGCCCATCCGGATGCACAGGTGATTTATTCCGATGAAGATAAAATTGATGCAGAATCCGGGATACACAGCCGGCCACATTTTAAGACGGATTATAATCCAGAATTGCTGATGCATTATAATTATATCTGCCATTTTCTGGTAGTAAAGAAGACCATGTTAGAGAAGGTGGGGGATTTCAATCCCTGCTATGATGGTGCCCAGGACTATGAACTGGTGCTCCGCCTGACGGAGCAGACGGATGCCATTTATCATATTCGAAAGATTCTTTATCATTGGAGAATACACAGTGGTTCCACGGCAGGCAGTTCCCTGTCCAAGGATTATGCCTATGATGCGGGAAAGCGGGCATTGGAAGCTTACGTGCAGAGGCGGAAAATCCCGGCAGAGATTAAAGAAGCCCAGGGGCATAATTCTTATGAAGTGATTTATGAACAGGAAGTTCCGGAGCCGGAGCTTATTAATCTTGCGGAAATAAAGGAAAAAGATGCTTTAAATGAACTGGTAGAAAACAGCACAAGGGAATATCTTTTCATTTATGACAGCCGTCGCACCAGATTGCTTGGGGAGAGAGAACGAAAAGAACTGGCACAATATGCCTGCTTAAATAAAGTGGGACTGACAGGTGTCCGGTTTAAAAAGCACCGGAAGTTAGTTTCGGCAGGCATTGGCGTATTACCGGATGGAAAGAAGGGATACCTTTTTGAAAAACTTCCGGTCTGCTTCAAGGGATATTTCAACCGGGCAGTGCTTCCGCAGAATGTCAGCGCCGTTCCGTTGGAACAGTGTATCATAAAGAAAGAAGCATATCTTAAGGCTGGCGGAATTGCTCTGGATAAAGAACCGTTAGAGAGAGCAATAGATTTTGCCGGACGTCTGCAAAAAGCGGGATATCAGATTATGCTGGATGCAAAACTTACAGCAGTTTATAAGGGATAGAAAATGAAACATGTATTTATTATAGGAAGTAAAGGAATTCCGGCGGCTTACGGTGGGTTCGAGACATTTGTAGAGAATCTGACCGGACAGGCAGTCAGTGAAGACATTCAGTACCATGTGGCGTGCATGTCTGACCATAATGAAGAATTTACTTATCATAATGCGAAATGCTTCCGGGTGAAGGTGCCGGATATCGGACCAGCGAGAGCCGTGTATTATGATTTGGCAGCATTTCGTTACTGCATTCAGAAAATTAAAAAAGAAAAGATAGAGGATGCCGTTGTCTATGTGCTGGCATGCAGAATCGGACCATTTGTGGGGCACTTTAAAAGGCAGCTGCACCGGTTGTCTGGTACACTTTATGTAAATCCGGATGGACATGAATTTATGCGGGCAAAATGGAATAAATGGATTCGTAAATACTGGAAATATTCGGAAAAGGGAATGGTAAAGCACGCAGATTTATTAGTCTGTGATTCAAAGAATATTGAACAGTATATCAGGGATGAATATCATAAATATCAGCCGAAGACCACATTTATCGCATATGGAACACTATCTTATAAAGCAGGTGAACCAACAGAGGATTTGCTGGCATGGTATCAGAAGTTTGATATCAGAAAAGAAAATTATTATCTTATCGTCGGAAGATTTGTCCCGGAAAATAATTACGAGACAATGATTCGGGAATTTATGGCATCTGATTCCACAAAAGATCTTGTAATCATCACAAATGTGGAAGAAAATGCTTTTTATGAAAGTTTAAAAGAGAAAACCGGCTTTTTAAATGACAAGCGGATTAAATTTGCAGGAACCGTGTATGATGCTGCATTGCTGGCAGAAATCCGCTGCTTTGCGTATGGATATTTCCATGGACATGAGGTGGGAGGAACCAATCCATCCCTTCTTGAGGCACTCAGTACCACAAAACTGAACCTGCTTTTAGATGTGGGCTTTAATAAAGAAGTGGGGGAAGATGCCGCACTGTACTGGAATAAGGAAAATGGAAATCTTGCCACTCTGATTCAGAAAGCAGATACTATGGATGAAGCAGAGAGGGAAGAGCTTGGCCGGAAAGCAAAGGACAGAATGAAGAAATGGTATAGCTGGGAAGCAATTGTACAGCAGTATGAAACACTGTTTCTTACAGGAGAGGAAGAGAGAGAATGATATCGGTCTTAGTAGTAACCTATAACGGAGAAACCTATATCAGAGAACAGATAGACAGCATACTTAAAAATATCGGACTGGGTGATGAACTGGTGGTATCGGATGATGGTTCACTGGATACTACGAGGGAAATCCTTAAGTCCTATCAGGAACAGGATGCCAGAATCCGTGTTATGGAAGGACCGGGTGAAGGCGTTATTGCCAATGTGGAAGCAGGACTTAGGGCGTGCCGGGGCGATTATATTTTCCTTGCAGACCAGGATGATGTCTGGATGCCAGATAAAGTAGAGAAAGTCATGGAAGTATTCCGGAGGAAGAAAGCCATGGTTGTGGTTCATGATGCCAGAGTGACAGATGCTGCATGCAAAGAGACACTGATGCAGTCCTTTTTTGTTTACCGCCACAGTGGAAGAGGTGCGATTAAAAATATTATTAAGAATACCTATATGGGCTGCTGCATGGCATTTCGGAAAGAGGTATTGGATGCAGTACTTCCGATTCCGAAGGATGTTACCATGCATGATCAGTGGATTGGTGTGAAATGTGATTTGAAATATCACCGCACGGTATTTTTAAAGGAACCATTGATTCTTTACCGGAGGCATGAAAAGAATGTATCCGATTTTTCCCATAACAGCGTGGGTGTAATGATTAAGAATCGCTTAATTTTTCTAAAACGGATATTAAGCTATCATGGATAATATTGACACAAAAAGTGTTTTGTTATATATTAGTTTCAATTGTTTTGAAAAAATGAATAGAAACTGTTTAACATCAGGAAAATAAGATAATGGAGATGACTTATGAGTACAAGTAGTAATAATAGAAACCGTAAAAGAAAGAAAATGACCAGACGTCAGAGAAGAAAGAGAAAATTGATTCTTTTTATAGTGGAAGTACTGGTTATCTTAATTCTTCTGGCAGCATTATTTGTAATTATTAAATTAAATAAACTCAATAATACCGGTGATTTGGATGAAGATAAGCTGAATATTAATATTGATGCCAAAACCCAGGAATTGTTAGATGGTTATACGAACATTGCATTATTTGGTATTGATAACCGCAGTACCGGCAAATATGAGTCCGGAAACAGTGACTGTATCATGATTGCAAGTATTAATAATGATACGAAGGAAGTAAGACTGATATCGGTTTACCGTGATTCTTTCCTGGCAGTAGATGATGATGACGATTTAAGAAAACTCAATGCAGCATATGCAAAAGGCGGTCCGACCGGTGCAGTTGCAGCATTGAATAAGAATCTTGATCTGGATATTAAAGAGTATGTAGCTGTGGACTTTAATGCAGTTATGGAAGTGGTAGATGCACTGGGTGGAATTGAACTTGATATTAGTTCCAAAGAAGCAGAAACCATGAAAATATATATCAATGAGATGAATGAGGTAATGGGAACCAATGGAACAGCAGTTTCCGGACCTGGACTTCAGACAGTGAACGGAATCCAGGCATTGGCTTATTGCCGTGACCGTTACAGCGGTGGTGATGACTACGGCCGTACCGAGCGTCAGAGAACCGTTATCAGTAAAATAGTCGAGAAGGCAAAAGCAGCCAGTCTTCCTACATTAAATAAGGTGATTGATAAATTATTCCCGGATATTTCCACAAGTCTTAGCAGTTCTGAAATATTGGGACTGGCAGCAGGTATCAAAGACTACGAACTGGCAGATACACAGGGCTGGCCATTCCAGCTTACCACAGAGCGTATGGGAGGAAAGCTTGGCGATGTAGTAGTTCCTACAGATCTGGAAACCAATGTGAATTTACTGCATCAGTATTTATTTGATGTAGAAGATTATGAGACAACACAGACCGTAAAGAATATCAGTAAATCCGTAATCAATGAGTCTGGAAAGACTGCTTCGGATACAGTAAGAGATACAAATCCGTTTACGGCAGAGGACACAGAGGCGGATACCCAGACACAGTAAAGAAAGATAAATAAAAATATTCATAGGAAAAGCTGTCTGGAATAGGACAGCTTTTCTTTCGCAGGAAATAAGGAAGAGACGAAAAAGAGACGGAAAACGAATTCAGAAAAGTTGTTTCTTATATCATGACAGGAGGTTCTCCATGGCGGGAAGAACATCGGAAAAAGGGAATACAACAGGAAAAACAATATTCTGCTTTATCGGAAAGGTAATAGGAGCTGGAATTACAGCATTTGCAATTCTGGCGCTTTTTTGCGTATTTTATTACAACCCTCCGGTACATGAACCATGTGGAAATGGAGTGACCAGCTATGTAAGACAGGCAGATACGTTCTGGGCGAGAGGAACGGAAGGTTTTGCCATGGGAACTACAGATGACAGTGGTTATAACAACAGTTATCCGGCGGATGGAAGAAAGACTGCTATTTTAATGATGGGTTCTTCCCAGACGGAAGGACTGTATGTCAACGAGGATGATTGTGTATCTTATTTGCTAAATGAGAAATACGCCGAAGATGGAAGCAACCGGTATGTATACAACGTGGGAATGTCAGCTCATACCATTTACCGTAATATCAGTAATTTGGAAAATGCCCTTAAGGTTTATCGGCCTGCTGAATATGTTGCGTTAGAGACCGGAACACTGGCAATGAATCCGGTAGAAGCTGCGCAGGCATTGAACCATGAAATGCCTGAGCTGACAGCGGGAAGCGGAATACCGGCACTGGAAGTATTAGAAAAGAATCCTTATATCAAGCTATTGTATCAGCAGTATAAGAATCTGCAGAGCCAGAACAATGGCGAAGCAGATGTAACGATTACGGAAAATGCCGGATATGATGTATTTGGTGATGACACCTATGCGGCCACGGAGGAACTGCTTGCCTATATCAGCAGGACAGCGGAAGAAGCAGATGTTCAGGCGGTGATTTATTATATTCCGGATATGACATTGACAGAGGGTGGTAGTTATGAATGCTCTGCAAGTGTGGACACCAGAGATACTTTTGCAGAATTATGTGGAAAATATAATATTATTTTTGCGGACATGACAGATTCCGTAGAGGAAGCCTATGTGAAAGAGCATATCGTAGCCAGTGGATTTGATAATACAACAGTTGGCTATGGGCATCTTAATGCATATGGACATGAGCTTCTGGCACAGTGCATTTATGATGCAATCGGAGAGGAGGAGCAGAGATGAGTTTTGCAAGTGTAAGCTTTTTACTGTTTTTTCTTGTAGTGCTTCTTCTTTTACTTCTTGTACAGAGGGTGCTGCCTTTTGCGGAAATAAAGCGCCGCATCATATGCCAGGGAATCCTTCTGATAGCCAGTTATGTTTTTTATGGCTGGTGGAATATGCAGCTTTGCCTGCTTTTAATGGGGATTACATGGATTTCCTTTTTTACCGCGGTAAAAAAAGATGAAAAGCATCTGTGGCAGAGCCGGATTTCTCTTCTGATTGGAGTAGGCACGCCTTTGACGGTCCTTGGAATTTTTAAATATTATGATTTCTTTGTGACTTCCTTTTGTGATGTGTTTCATCTGACACCGGGAGTGCTGAATCTGATTCTTCCGGTAGGAATTTCCTTTTATACCTTTCAGGCATTGAGCTATACCATTGATGTCTATACCGGGAAGATAGAAAAAGAAAAAAGCTTTTTGCAGTTTGCGTTGTACTTAAGTTTTTTTCCGCAGCTTGTAGCGGGACCGATTGTAAAAGCGTCGGAGTTTCTGCCACAGCTTAAGGAGAACCGGAAGGTTACACTTGCGGGACTGGAAAGTGGAATACAGATATTTGTATTTGGTATGTTTAAAAAAGTGGTACTGGCGGACAATATTTCTGTATTTGTGGATGAAGTATATCGTAGTCCGCAGATATTTGGTTCCGGAACGGTTGCGCTGGCAGTAGCAGCCTATGCCATTCAGATTTATATGGATTTTTCCGGTTATTCGGATATGGCAATCGGCTGTGCAAAATGTATGGGCTATGAATTACCGGTGAACTTTAACCTTCCATATATATCACATAATGTCAGTGAGTTCTGGAAACGGTGGCATATCAGCCTTTCAAGCTGGCTGATGCAGTATCTTTATATTCCACTGGGTGGTAACCGCAAGGGACGTATTCGTACTTATGTAAACCTGATGATAACGATGCTTTTAGGGGGACTCTGGCACGGTGCAGAATGGAGCTTTGTATTGTGGGGGGGTCTCCATGGACTGGCTCTTTGTATCCACAAGGGCTTCCGGAAACTGGCTGGGTATCAGAAAGGGCAGGAGAGAAAGAAAAATGTTCTGGTGGATACCTTATCCATCCTCGGAACGGACATTTTTGTCTGCATCTGCTGGATATTCTTCCGGGCAGAAAATGTGCCGAAGGCATGGCTGGTATTAAAACAGTTATTTGGCTTCCGGGCGGGCATTACACATCCGTACAGCTTTGCCATTGCAGCAATTATTATTCTTTGCATTGCAACAGTGGCTGCATATCTTAGGGCAGCAAAGAAAAAAGAAAAGACCGTCAATGGTTTTTATCCGGTTATGGATTTAAATCATTTCTGGTCTCTTGTGATTTTCTTTGTTGAGATAGGCCTTATCCTTGGTCTGGCTTATGTGAAGGGCAGTCCGTTTATTTATTTTCAGTTTTAGGTAAGGCAGTTTGTGTGTCTGCCATGGAGGTCTTTGGTGTCATCGGTTCATCAATAATGAATGGTGGACGGTTTCTGGTGGCATCATAAATACGCCAGATGTAGGAACCAATAATACCGATGGAAAGCATAATAATTCCCATACCCATTAAAAGTACGATTAATAATGAGGTATAGCCTTCTGCAGTTATAATTCCGGTCATTTTCCGGTAAATTGTAATAAAGAACAGAATGAGTGCAAAGAGAAATACTCCGGCACCGGCTGCAGTGACCATGGTAATCGGAAAGCTGGAGAATCCTATCAGGGAATCCGTGGCAAGTTTTATTTTTTTGTGAAGAGTCCATCGGGAATGTCCGATGGTTCTTTTTTTCCGGATATAAGGAACAGTTGCAGTCTGAAAGCCACTCCACAGGACCTGTCCCATAAGAGAGGTATTTTTTTCCTTCATTGCGACCAGCAGGTCAATGATTTGGCGGTCAATCAGAAAACTGTCAAATCCACCTTTGGGCATGGTGGGAAGTGCAACCTCCTTCATAATATAGGCATAAAGGGAAGAAACAGCTTTCTGTGTAAGAGGTTCCTCACGGTCAGCACGGGTAGCAAGTACTACCTTATTACCATCCCTGTATTTTTCTAACATACTTAAGATTAATTCGGACGGTTCCTGTAAGTCGGCAGCTTTGCGGACAGCACAATCGCCACTGCAGCGGGAGAGTCCTGCAAGAATGGCAGCATGTTCACCAAAATTACGGGATAATTTTAATGGGATAATATGTGTATCTAGGCGGGCAAGCTCGCAGATGACATCATAGGATTTATCTTTGGAACCATCATCAACCATGAGAATTTCATAGTCACAATCTAGTTTACATAAAACCTTTTCCCGCAGATCATTGTAAAGTGGAAGAAGGTTATCATGGTTAAAATACACTGGTATTACAATGGATAGTTTCATAACATTGGCTCCTTTCATAAAGTATTACTTCTTAATCCTTTATTATGATAACGTATGTTTTGGTAAAATCAATAGGGTAAAGAAAGTCTTAAGAAAATAGTAAGAGAACACTTAGTTGTCTGGATAAGTTTTCAGGAGTATAATACCAACGATTCATCATGAAGAAGAAATTAATAATGAAAAGGAAATGAGAATGGAAAAGACAAATCAGACTCTGAAAAGAGGGTATTTAATATGTTTATTTCTGGCATTGACAATTTGGAGTATGGCAACTACTTCCGGAAGCGGGCCGGATGAAGCAATGAAATATGATATCTGTAATTATATAGCGTCCCATGGAAAGCTTCCTGATGGAACGGACCCGGCGCTAAGAAATCCAATCTGGGGAATATCATATGGATTTACTCCGATTCTGTCATATATGATAAGTGGAGTTTTTTTGAAAATAGCTTTTTTATTTACCACAAATGTGTATTGGCTGTATGTGGCAGTCAGATTCACCAGTGTACTTTCCATAACCGGAATGGCATATTTGATGTTTCAGATAGGAGAGTACTTATTTCAAACCAATAGAAGCAGATTTTTGTTCGTAATGTCTGGAACCCTGCTGCCCCAGGTAATGTATCTTGGAAGTTATCTGAATAATGATTCCTTTGCATTATTTACAATTGCATGGATTATTTATGCCTGGCTTAGGGGCAGGGACAGACACTGGGACTGGAAAAGCTGTATCCTATTAGGAACTGGAATAGGGTTATGTGCATTATCTTATTATAATGCCTACGGTTATCTTTTGATGAGTATACCGTTTTTCTTTATTTCCTACTGGAAGGAAAGGCAAATAGAAGGTGAAGGAAAAAGAACTGACATGCATCGGATGTTCAGGATGGCAGCAGTAATTGCTATTGTAGCAATACTTTTAGCTGGCTGGTGGTTTATCCGGAGTGCAATATTATATGATGGTGATTTCCTTGGACTTCGAACAACGGATAAATATGGGGAAATGTATGCACAGCCGGGATTCCGTCCGTCAGAACGGCCGACGCCATATCATCAGGGCTGGTCATGGCATCAGATGTTATTTACTTCCGGCTGGCTGAGAACATCACTGATTAGCTTTATTGGAATATTAAGGACCTGCGACTGGAATCTGATGGGCAGGGGCTATCTGGGGATTGGAATACTTTTTCTTGCTGGAATTATTGGCTATCTGGCAGGCGGGTGGAAAAGAAAAATATTTTCGTCAGACAGACTGCTGCATATCACATTTCTGATATGCATGGTAATTCCATGCGGATTGAGTATTTATTATTCTTTTTATAGTGACTATCAGCCACAGGGGCGGTATCTGATGCCGATGCTGATTCCGTTTCTATATTTTGTCACGACAGGACTGACTTTGGTACTTGAAAAGATACCACAAAAAGTAAATCGTATGTTATACGGTGGAATTTATATGTTTTTCATATTGATATCTGCAGCAAGTTTTTATTATGTTCATGCGCTGATATAGATTTCAAAAAAGGACTGGATAATCCCCGGTTATTCTTATATAATGTCAAAAGGACGATAAAGACAGTTCTATAAAAGATAGGATGAAACAACAGCAATTGGAATAGAATGTAAAAGAAAAGCAGGAGGAAGAATTATGTGCGGAATTGTTGGATATATAGGGAAGAAACAGGCTGCACCAATTTTGTTGGATGGACTTTCAAAACTGGAGTACCGTGGTTATGATTCGGCAGGTATGGCAATCTTTGATGGGAAGAAGATTAACATGGCTAAGGCGACCGGAAGATTAAAGGTATTATCTGAGCTGACCCATGAGGGTGCTACCTTGCCGGGAACGGTTGGAATCGGTCACACACGCTGGGCAACCCATGGTGCACCGAGTGATATCAATGCGCATCCACATTTCAATGAAGCCGGTACGATTGCTGTGGTACACAATGGTATCATTGAAAACTATATGAAATTAAAGAAAAAGTTATTAGAAAAAGGCTATAAGTTCCAGTCAGACACGGACACTGAGGTTGTGGCCCAGCTGCTGGATTATTACTATACCGGGAATCCATTGGAGACCATTACCAAGGTCATGCATCGTGTGGAAGGTTCTTATGCACTGGGAATTATCTTTGCAGAGAATCCGGATGTTATCTATGCAGTCCGTAAGGACAGTCCTCTGATTGTAGGAAGAGGTGAGGGGGAGAATCTGATTGCATCTGATGTCCCGGCAATTTTAAAATATACCAGAGATGTATATTTTATTGAAAATGAAGAAATTGCCCGCCTCTCCGAGGAAAAAATAGAATTCTTTAATGTAGACGGGGAATCTATCGAAAAAGAATGCAAACATATCGAGTGGGATATTCATGCAGCTGAAAAAGGCGGCTATGAGCATTTTATGTTAAAAGAAATGAATGAACAGCCAAAGACCATAAGAGATACCATCAGTCCGCGTATCAAGGATGGCAGAATTGTCATCGATGAGCTTGGAATGAGTGACGAAGAAATCAGAAATATCAACAGAATTCACATTGTTGCCTGCGGTTCTGCTTATCATACCGGATTTACCAGTAAGTATATTTTCGAGGGAATGGCAAGAATTCCGGTAGAAGTAGATGTGGCATCTGAGTTCCGCTACCGGAATCCGATTTTAGAGGACGGAGCCCTTGTCATTATTATCAGTCAGTCCGGAGAGACAGCAGATTCCCTGGCAGCACTCCGTATGGCAAAAGAGCGTGGCGTTAAGACCCTTGGTATTGTAAACGTAGTTGGAAGCTCCATTGCAAGAGAGGCAGATAAAGTAATGTATACCTGGGCTGGACCGGAAATTGCAGTTGCAACTACAAAGGCATACAGTGCACAGCTTGTGGCACAATATCTTCTGGCAATTAAATTTGCACAGGTTCGTGGTAAAGTTACAGAAGCAGAAGTAGGAGAAATGCTTCGTGACCTTAAGAAGCTGCCGGATCAGGTAGAAATGTTACTGAGCCATAAAGAAAAGATCCAGAAATTTGCCAACCGTTTCATTGCAGCTAAGGATATTTTCTTTATCGGAAGAGGAATTGATTATGCGATTTCCATGGAAGGTTCTTTAAAATTAAAGGAGATTTCCTATATTCATTCTGAGGCATATGCAGCAGGTGAGTTAAAGCATGGAACCATTTCCCTGATTGAAGATGGTACACCGGTCGTTGCAGTGGCAACACAGGATGCACTGCTGAAAAAGACCATCAGCAATATTGTAGAAGTGAAGACCAGAGGCGCATTTGTCATGGCAGTCACCAATGAAGGCAATACAGAGATTGAAAAGACAGCAGATTATGTCATCTATATTCCACAGACCAATGCATATTTTGCCAATTCACTGGCAATTATTCCATTGCAGCTGTTCAGCTACTATGTAGCAGTTGGAAAGGGCTGTGATGTGGATAAACCAAGAAATCTTGCAAAATCAGTAACGGTTGAGTAATTTATAGAGCAATTGGAAAAGAAGATGCGGTTTTACTTAGAATTCTATTTCTATGAAAGGACATTTTATTTTGTGCACACTAAAATGCCAGCCGTTCTAAAATTTTGTTTTGCTTGCTTGTAAACTGTCTTTCCGTTGCTTTGACTTAAGATAGCTCCACCGTCCGTTGAATACGGATGCCACATAATGCCTGCAAGGGGCACTAAGGATTTCGGATAAAGTTTAATTCATCTGGCAACCGGCGCATATTCACATCCATGTTCAGATGCGCCTCGCTGGCACGTCCTGTGCCAGCGTTGCCGGGTGCCAGACGAAATCCTAAGTGCCCCTAACAGTCCTTATCAGGCATCCGTACTTCGACGAACGGTGGAGCTATCTATGTCAAACATTGGAAAGACTGTTTTTATAGCAAAAAGCAAAACGAAATATTAAGAACGGTGGTATTTCGGTGTGAAAATAAAATGTCCTTTTTTATAGAAAAAATTCTAATGTAAAATATATCCTCTTTTGCAGAGCTTTTTACAAATTAAACATAAAAGAAACATATTTTTCTCAATAAATAGACACAGAACTAACACAATTTATGGATATTATCATAATCAGAAAGTAACAAAGAGATGAAAGGAGTAATCTTTATGGAAAACAATTATAACAACAATTTTAACTCCGGCTCTCCTTATTCATATAATCAGACGAACCAGCAGACAGGAGACGGAACAAATACTTCATGGAGCAGTCAGGTGAACGGAAATACTTCACAGGGCTACAGTCAGGGAACCCAGTATGGACAGGGAAATGCCTATTATAGTCAGGGAACCCAGTATGGACAGGGAAATGCCTATTATAATCAGGGAACACAGCCATATGGACAGAATCAGCAGAAGAAAAAACGGAAAGAAAAAGTAAAGAAAGAACATGGTAAAGGCGGATTTGGTGTAAAACTTGCAAAATGTGCAGCTATTGCATTAGTCTTTGGATTGATTTCAGGAAGCGTATTTGCGGGAACAAATCAGTTGCTTGGAACGAAGTGGAGCAACTCTGAATCTGCTAAGACAGAGGCTTCCCTGAATAAGAGTAGCAGCGGAGATACTGTTAAGGCAGCAAATACTTCATCCAAAGCAGTAACCGATTTGACGGATGTCTCAGATATTGCAGATAATGTAATGCCATCTATTGTTGCAATTACGAATATGAGTGAAAAACAGGTAAGCACCTGGTATGGATATACTGCATCACAGCCACAGGAAAGCTGTGGTTCCGGAATCATAGTAAGCCAGGATGACCAGTACATCTATGTAGCAACGAATAATCATGTGGTATCCGGTGCCCAAAGTATTACCGTGCAGTTCTCAGATGACAGCACAGTAGCCGCAGAAGTAAAAGGAACAGATGCAGGAAGTGACTTAGCAGTCGTTGCAGTTCCGATTTCCGATATCAGCGCAGACACCTTAAGTACCATTAAGGTTGCAACCCTTGGCAATTCTGATGACTTAAGTGTAGGTCAGGCAGCAGTCGCAATTGGAAATGCGTTAGGTTATGGGCAGTCTGTTACAACCGGTGTTATCAGTGCATTGAACCGAGAGGTGTCCGTAGAAAATGAAGACGGTTCTACCACCACCAATGAACTGATTCAGACTGATGCGGCTATTAACCCTGGTAATAGTGGTGGCGCATTACTGAACGCCAAGGGTGAAGTAATCGGTATCAGTTCTGTAAAATATTCTGATACCAGTGTAGAAGGTATGGGCTATGCTATCCCGATTAATACAGCGTCTCCGATTATTGAAAAATTAATCAACCGGGAACAGGTGGATGAATCCCGTTCCGCATATCTTGGAATCTCCGGTGTAGATGTATCCTCCACCGTTGCACAGACCTATAATATGCCGGAAGGAATATATCTCTATCAGGTAAAGGAAGGTTCACCGGCAGAGCAGGCAGGCTTACAGGCAGGAGATATTATCACATCCTTTGATGGAAGCAAGGTTTCATCTACAACAGAATTAAATGATGCGATTAAGTATTGTGCAGCAGGTGATTCTGTAGAAGTTGTATTTGAACGTCAGACAGATGGACAGTATCAGGAACAGACGGTAACCGTAACTTTAGGG